>CAYHEX010000017.1:0-27811 GCA_964355365.1 uncultured Solibacteraceae bacterium
ACCGGCATCCTCTTCACGCTGCTGCTCGGCGCGGCGGTGCTCATCGAGCGGATCTTCTCGTGGGGCGGCGCAGCCTCGTACGCTGCCGAGGCGATCGCCAAGAACGACTACAGCCCGGTCGCGGGCTTCGTGCTGGTCGCGGGCATCAGCTCGGTCGTCATCTTCTTCATCGTCGACGTGCTCTACACCGTGATCGACCCGCGGGTGAAGCTGGCCGGGGGCGGGGGCGGGCACGGCTTCGGGAAGAGGATGCTGGCGGCCGTCCGCGAGCACGGCCCGGCCCGCGCGGCGGCCGAGCTGCCGCTCGCGGTCGGCCGGGCAGCCTTCACGCCGTTCCGGAACGCGGCCGGGGCGATCGTAGAGCTGCCCGCCGCGACGGGCCGCCTCGGAGTGGCCTGCCGCGCCCTGGCGCGGGGGCTGCCGGGGCCCGCCGCGCTCGGGCAGGGCGTCCTGGCCCTTCCCGCGACGGTCGGCTCCTGGAGGCGCACCGGCAAGCTCAGCCCCGCCCTCCTGCTCGGCGTGCTGATCATCGGCGGCCTGGTGCTCTGCTCGTTCATCGTCCCGGCGGTCTCCGACTTCGGCGCCCGGGCTGCGAACCCGGTCGATGCGCTCCAGGGCCCCAGCTGGAGCCACCCGTTCGGCACCGACACCTCGGGATTCGACATCTTCGTGCGCGCGTTCTACGCGCCGCGCATCGACCTCCGGCTCGCCGTCGAGGGTGTCGGGATCGGCCTGCTGATCGGCGTGCTCGCGGGCCTGTTCGCCGGCTTCTCGCGGAGCTGGCTGGGCGAGCTCGTGTTGCGCGTCACCGACGTCATCCAGGCGTTCCCGCTGCTGATCCTCGCGATCGCGCTCGTCGCCCTCTCGGGCAACAAGCTGATCAACGTCGTGTGGACGCTCGCCTTCCTCAACGCGCCGCTCTTCCTGCGCCAGGTGCGCGCCCAGGTGCTGACGATCCGCGAGCTGCGCTTCGTCGAGGCGGGCGTCGCACTCGGCAACCCGAAGGGGCGGCTGATCCTGCGGCACGTCCTGCCGAATGCGATCGGCCCGGTGATCGTGCAGTTCGGCCTGAGCCTCGGCTACGCGATCCTGACGGTCGCGGCGCTCGCGTTCCTCGGTGTGGGCGTGCAGGTGCCGACGCCCGAGTGGGGCTCGATGATCCTGATCGGCAGCAGCGCGATCACGACCGGCCAGTGGTGGACGTTCGTGTTCCCCGGGCTGATGCTCGCCGATGTGCTGACGCGTCGCGCGTCGCAGCCGCTGGTCCGTGGCGACGATGCGCTGCAGACGGCGATCAACCTGATCGTGGGCATGGACGGCGCACTCACGTCCGCGACGATGGCCACGCCGACCGCGCTCGAGTACGCGCTGTCGCAGAAGCCGACGCTCGCGATCATCGAACTGGGATTCGCCGAAGCGCTCGACGCCGCGGTGTCCCGTCGGCCCGACGCGCTGCCCGACGCGAGCGCGTTCCGCGCGAACTACTCCACCCTGGTCTCCGCCCTGCGCGCGGCCGGTTGCCACGTCATCGTCACCACGATTCCGGATCCACGCGACACCGCGCACTTCTCGCCTGTCGATGCGGTCGCACGCGTGCTGAAAGTCCCGGCGCCGATGGTCGCGATGATGTCGGCCCTGCAGCCCGGCGACCTCGTCTCGGTCGATGGCCTGATGGAGTTGGGTTATCAGTTCATCTGCAAAGCGCCGCAGCCAATCGCGGACGCCGCGATCCTGCGCGCCGGTGTGGCCGCAGCCATCAGCGCACGCGTTGATACGCTGAATGCGGAGATCACCGCGATTGCGAAGCAGGCCGGCGCCGTGACCTACGACCTGCACGCGTTGTATCGCGCGGTCCGGACGTCGGGCATCGCGGTCGGCGCAAAGACACTCACGGCGGACTTCCTCGGTGGCTTCTACTCGCTCAACGGCTACTACCCGGGCGCAACGGGTCAGGCCCTCATCGCGAACGGGTTGATCAACACGATCAACACGGCCTTCGGCACGACGTTCGACGCGATCAATGCCGATGCGCTGCTGGCCGGTGACGCGGTGGCCAACTATCGGCTCGCCGACGGTCCCGATTTCACGCCGGCGGATCTCACGCCGCCGCCCGCCGCTCCCGCTGTGGCCGCGCCTGCAGTGGCCGCGAAGGCTGCGGGCAAATCAAAGAAGAGCGCCAACGTGCCGGCGACCGTTGCGGGCGCGCTGCCGCTGACCTTGCCCGCCGGACTCGAGCAAGTGCTGCCGCTCGACAACGCGTCGAGCTACTACGGCGACGCGTTGCGTGCCGTGCACACGAGCGACCCAGCGGAAATCGGCTACGGCATCACGGGCAATCTGCTGTTCGGCGGCCTCGCATTGCTCGACTCGCATCTGAGCGGCCACATCAAGATCACGTTCACCGAGCCGGTCAATCACGTGACGCACTTCACCGTGACGCACGGCGACGGTCTGGTCGGTGACGACGGCAAGCTGTCGGCGCCGCAGTTCTTCAAGCTGCCGGGGCTGATGAACAAACTGCTCGATCCGCAGGATGTGCTCTCGTCGGGCGACCTCGACCTGACGACCGGCGCGGTCACCAACCTGCAATACCGCCTGTTCTTCCAGAACAGCGCCATCTTCGCGCTCGCGCAGGTGAATCCGACGCTGCCGAAGGAACCGATCAGCTTCCCCGGCCAGTACGGCTCGACGTGGGCGCGGTTCGTGCAGCGCTCCGACGGCCGGCTCGACTTCGAGTGCTACTGCACGACATTCATTCCGATGAGCGTGCTCGGCGCACCGGCGCGATTCCCGCTGCCGTTCGTGAGCCCGACGATGAGCTTCGCGAGCATTCCGTGCGACGGCACGGCGCTGCACCCGCATCTGCATCTCAGCACGATGGCGCCGGAACCCGTCGATGACCCGAAGACCGTGCCGGACTTCCCCACGAACACCGTGCAGGTGTTCACCGCGCCGACGTTTGGCAACTACTTCGGCGACGACTTCTCGCTCAACGCGCCGGAGATTGGCGGACGCGGCACGGGCCGCTCGCATCTGGTCGGCCGCTATCAGATTCAGTTCGGCGAGCGCAGCGGCAACGCGGTGTCGTTCGCGGTGCAGAGCATGATGCCGGGCGGCCTGCTTCGCACGCTGCCGCAGACGCCGATCGCCGGCGCATTTGGCACGCGCGTGCCCGACAGCCTGATCGGCCATGACGAGTGGCTGCGGTTCAAGCATCAGATGTACAACAACAGCGGCGTCTCGTGGCTCGACGATCCGCTCGACATCGCCGTCGGCTCGGTGGATGTCACCACCGGCAAAGTGCTCGGCCATTTCCTGCGTCGCGGCATGATCACCACGAGCTGGATTCTGGCGATGCTCCAACTCGAGCCGCGCACGCCGAAAAGCACGTTCGCGTTCCGCGGCCCCGCGTCGTTTGTGAAGGGCGTGAATGACGAGACCGTGTTCCGCTATCACGGCGATCTGCACATCCCGTTCCCCGAAGGGTTCGCGTTCCCGGCCGACGATCTGAAGACGCCGATCACGATCGGTCCGAACTCCGCGCTCGATCCGTTCCTGCGTTTCCAGGGCGTGCATGTGCCGAACGATCCGCCGGTGGTCGAGAAACGCGGCGGCTCGTACCACATGACTGCGTCGAACCGCGCCGACTTCAAGTACAGCTACGTCATCGCTGCCGATCCGAACGCGTCGTCATTCGAATTCACCGACATCACTGACGGCGGCACGTTCACGATGACGCGGCTGATCTGGGTCGACGTCGTGAACTCGCGTCAATCGACGGCGTCGCCGGGCGACTACGACACGATGACGTTCACGGGCTTCGGCACGTGGAGCCAGGACGCGGACCACGGCGTGCATACGGCGACGGTCCACATCGCCACCACCCCGGGCCGGCCGTATGTCAGCGTGTTGATCGACGGCGGCACGACACGGAATCTGAACACGCGGCCGCCGAATCGGGACGTGACGGTGCCGTAGGTGCCGGGCGACGACGACGTCGGGCCAGTGCCGCCGTATTGCTCACGCCGTTTTGGGCGAGGTTTCGCAGTAAGCTCCGAGAATGCGAGAGTTCGTGTCCTCATTTGCGAGTTTCTGCCTGGCGAACACCCTCTACACGGTCCAGGAAACCGCGAAAGTGCTGGGCGTCTCGCCGGCCCTGGTGAATGCGAAGAACCCACCGGGCCCTGGGCCCGATGCGAAGAACCCGCCCACGCTGGCCGGCCAGCTGTATTTCAAGACCAAGCGGACGGCGGAGAAGTTCGGTGACCCGGCGGCCGTCGCGTTCATCGCGTTGGACGAGTACCTGTCCAAGGGCGTCGATTCGGTGGCCAACCTGATGTCGCACCCGCGTGGCTTCCGCTCGTATTGGTCGGACCTGCCGGGACAGGTACGGGATCAGGCGAGCCTCGCGGCGGCCGCGACCATCGGGCCGGACAGCTCGCTCTACATGCAGCAGGCGAAGAACACGCGCTACATCTTCGTGCTCGTCCGCAACAACCCGGAAGAGATCGGCATTCCCAAGAGTGGCGAGTTCGATCTGGCGCACTTCATGGAGAAGGCCTACAGCATCGGCGACTACGAGAACATCTGGTCGGTGGAAGGCCTCGGCCACGTGTACTCGCAGCGGACCTGGATCCTGAAGCACAACGTCAGCGAGGACGCGCACGGCATTCTGACCGACGGTCAGGCCGCCCACATCCCCGCGAAGGCACAGACGATGATGCACGCCGGCCTCGGTCTGGCGGTCGGCGAGTCATTGCTCAAGCAGGTGACGCTGGACAGCAGCACGCAGGACGTCGAGCGGGTCGTGAAGGCGTTCATCAAGCTCTGCCGCAACAACTCGGTGCCGGGGTACGTCGGCTGCGCGCTGGAATCACTGGGTCTGGTGACGCGCTGCTTCAATTACCCGCTGGTGGATCTGGTGCAGCGCGTGCTCGCCGACGTCGATCCCATCGCATGGGAGTTCTTCTGGCGCGGCGCGGGCCGCGCGCTGTACTTCTCGCCGGGCCACATGGTGCAACCGGTCGCCTCTCCCTGGATCGCGGCGGAAATGGAAGCGCCCAACGAACGCGCCTTCAAGATCCTCAAGGCCGGCATCACGTGGCCGACCAACATCGTGAACATGCGCCACCCGGAGATCTTTGAAGACCTGATCAAGCGGCGCGGGGCGGACGAGGAGTTCACCGGCTCGATCCGGCACGGCGTCGCCGCGTCAACGACGATGGCGATGGACATCACGCCGGGACATCCGCTGGTGCATCAGTATCTGGACTACCAGCCGAAGAGCACGGATCCGAAGGTGCGCGCGCTGTGGGAGAAACTCGTGCGCGAGCCGGTGTTCCGCGCCGTGCATCGCTATCAACCGATCCTCAGCCGTCACAAGATGATGGATCAGGTGTTCCGGTTCCAGGATCTCGACGCGCTCGTGGATCGCCTGGAAGCATCGGAAACGGGCGCCGCGCCGGCCGTCAACGGGTAGACGCACCAACGCGCTGAGGTCCCGATCGCGGCGCAAACGTCATACTATTCGCCGCAGGAGTTGCGCCATGACACACCCTGCGGTCTCGTTGAAACGCCTGCTGTTGCCGGTCACGCTTGCTGCGCTCGTTGCCGCTGGAATGTCGGCACGAGAACCGGACCGCGTCGCCGATGACGGCCAGGGCCGGGGCGACGGCGCTCCGCAGGGTCCGGCAGCCGCGCAGGCGCCGAAGGCGGCGCGGTTCGAATACATCGGGCCGCAGAGCGCCGGTCGAATCGCCGCAGCCGCCGGCGTCACGGGCACACCCGGCGTCTACTTCGCGGGCGCGGCGTCGGGCGGCGTGTGGAAGTCGAGCGACGGCGGCACGACGTGGAAGCCGACGTTCGACAACCAGACCTCCCAGGCGATCGGCGCACTCGCCGTCGCTCCGTCCAATCCCAACATCGTGTGGGCCGGCACCGGCGAAGCCTGGGCCGTGCGCGACATGGACATGATGGGCGACGGCATCTACAAATCCACCGACGCCGGTGAGACGTGGACGAACATGGGCCTGAAAGACACCGGCCGCATCGGCACCATCATCGTCAACCCGACCAACGAGAACATCGTCATGGCGTGCGCGCTCGGCCGGGCCACCGGACCGCAGCGCGAGCGCGGCGTGTTCCGAAGCGAGGACGGCGGCACGACGTGGCAGCAGACGCTCTTTGTTGACGAGAACACGGGCTGCTCCGGCCTGCAGCTGTCGCAGAAAGACCCGAACGTCGTGATCGCCGGAACGTGGGAGATCTTCCTTCAGACGCATGTCCTCGAGAGCGGCGGCATGGGCAGCGGCATCTATCTCTCGCGCGACGGCGGCAAGACATTCGCCAAAGTCACGGCACCCGGGCTGCCGAAATCGCCGTACGGCAAGACCGACGTCGCCATCGCGCCGTCAGACGGCAATCGCATGTACGCGCTGATTCAGACCGGCGCCGACGGCGTGAAGGGCCTCAAGTCGGAAGCGCAGGGTTCGCTCTGGCGGAGCGATGATGCGGGCCGGACGTGGAACAACGTGAGCTGGGACCGGCGGCTCATCGGCCGCGCGGGGTACTACATCCGCATTCGCGTCGCGCCCGATGATCCGAATCACGTGCTGATCGCCAACAGCACGCTGTGGCGTTCACGCGATGGCGGCAAGCTCTGGGTCAACGGCGGCGGCGGCTGCGGCGACTGTCACGACATCTGGTGGGACACGACGCCGACAATGGCGGGCCACTACATCACGACCGGCGACGGCGGCATGGGCATCTTCGGATCGCCGAACAATCCCACCGGCAACACCAGCGTCTCGCTGCCGATCGGCCAGATGTATCGGGTCACCGTGGATCAACGGAGTCCGTATTGGGTCTACTCCGACCGTCAGGACGACGGCAGCATGCGGTTTGCGAGCAATCGTCCATTCGTGCCGGCGAACGTGCCGTCGTACGCTCCGCCGCCTGCGCCGGCCGGAGCGCCGGCGGGACGTGGTGGCGGACGCGGCGGCGGACGAGGCGGCGCGCCTGTGGAGGCGACGCAGGAGAGTATGCCGTCGTGCGAATCCGGGTACACCATTCCCGAGCCGAACAATCACCGGTTTGTGTGGGGCACCTGCTACGCCGCGCACGTGGCGACGTTCGATGAGCTCAGCGGCCTGCGGCGGTCGGTCAGTCCCTGGCAGCACACGCTCGACAGCGATCCGGTCGGTCTCAAGTACCGCTGCCAGTGGTCCCCGCCGCTCGGCATCGACTGGTTCGACAACTCCGTGTACTTCGGTTGCCAGGTGATCTTCCGCACGCGCGATCGCGGCCAGACGTGGCAGGTGATCAGCCCGGATCTCTCGACCAAGGATCCGAGTCGCATTCGCTTCTCCGGCGGCGTCGTCGGCGACAACCTCGGGCAGTTCTACGGCGCGTTGGTGTCGGCCATCACGCCCTCGCGCACCGAGAAGGGCGTGATCTGGGCGGGCACCAACGACGGCAAGGTCTGGATCACTCGCGACGAGGGCAAGAACTGGACGGATCTCACCGCCAACGTGAAGATGCCGGCCTGGGGCCTCGTGCGCCGCATCGACGCGTCGCACTTCGATCCGGGCACCGCGTACATGGCGGTGGACTACCACCTGGTCGACCAACGCGATCCGTACTTCTTCAAGACGTCGGACTTCGGCAAGACGTGGACGCGCATCGATGCCACGCTGCCGAAGGGCCATCCGCTCGACTACGCGTTGTCGATCGCCGAGAACCCGCATCGCAAAGGCATGCTCTTCGCCGGCACCGGCCACGCGTTCTTCTACTCGAAAGACGATGGCCGCACGTGGACGCAGTTCAAGGACAAGCTGCCGGCCGCGCCGGTGAACTGGATCGAGGTGCCGAAGAACGCGTCGGAACTCGTGATCGCAACGTACGGGCGCGGGCTCTGGATCCTGCGCGATCTCTGGCAGCTCGAAGCGGATGCGCCGGCCGACCAGACCGCGGACGTGCAGCTCTACACACCCGCGCCCGCCACGCGGAATGCCGGTGGCGGCACCGCGGTGTTTCATTTCTCGTTGAAGAACGCGCCCACAGGTCCACTGACGCTCGATGTGCTCGGCGCTGATGGCGCATTGGTCCGGAGCATGCCGGTGCAGGGCCGTGCCGGTCTCAACGAGGCGAGCTGGAATCTGCTCCATCCCGCACCGGAGCGGGTCGTTCTGCGCTCGGTGCCGCCGGACAATCCGCACATCTGGGACGAGGGACGCTTTACCAACCGTGAGCGCCCGCTGTCTCACTGGGGATTAGGCGCGGTGAACTGGCAGCCGCCGGCGGCGCCCGGCAAGTACACGGTGCGCATCACCCACAACGGCAAGCAGTACTCGCAGCCGTTCGAGGTATGGCGTGATGTCACGTTGCCCGCGAGCGACGCGGATCTGGTGGCGAGCACACGTCTGCAGCTCGACATCATCAAAGCGATGAATGACGTGGGCGCCAGAATCAATCGCATCGAGTCCATGCGCATGCAGGTCGAAGATCTCGTCAAGGCGCAGGCCAATGACAAGACGTCGCTCAGCATGCTGTCGGAGCTCGGGCAGCAGATGTACACCACCGAACTGAACTACCTGTCGAAGACCGAAATGCACAGCGACGACAAGTGGTATGTGGAGAAGTACCACATCTATTTCAACCTCGTCTGGCTGCTGTCCGAAGTGGGCGGCGGCGGTGGCGACGTGATGGGCGGCAACGGGTATGGCCCGACGAAGGCCGCGGTCGACGTCTTCGCGGATCGGCAGAAGGAAATCACGGCAGCGAAGGTGCAGTACGACAAGTTGATCGCGGCGGTGGAGGCGTTCAACAAAGCCAACGCCGGGAAGATCGCGGCCATCAAATAGCCCGCTCGGCCGGCGTGGATGCAGGAGTGATCGCTTCCTGCGATCCTTACAAGACGCGATGATGTCCGCGGATGCGAGCGGTCTCCCGCTCGTTGAGCTGTGCCGTCGCCGCATACTCGGACCAGCCATTCACGGCCTCGCGCACCTGAGTAATGACCTGGGGCGCCGTGCCGATGCCAAACTGATCGGCGACCCTCGCGAAGTCGTCACGATCCACACCGGCGAATTTTCCGTTCACGGACATCAGCAGTTGATGCGTCCACTCGCTCTTCGGATTGAAGGCATGCGTCACGTCGTACGCCGGCGCCAGTTCCCACGCGCCGCCTTCGCGCAGCAGGAATGACAGGTTCTTGGTGTGGTTGTCGTAGTTGGCAGCCATCACGTTGAAGACCGCGCGACGGAACACGTCTTCCATGTCCGCATAGCCCAGATGGAGTTGCCGCATCGTCAGGAAGATCTGGCTGAGGTCGTGCGTCGCCTTCTGCTTAAAGTCCAGTTGCGCCATGGCGCAGAGCGTTTGCACGTGATGCTTCACGTTGCCGGCGCGATCGAATCGTTTCGTCATGAAGTGCGCGCGGCCGTGCTCCTCGAGTAAACGGCTCGGCGACATGCGGATGCCCGCCGCCGCAGCCATGAGGGAGTAGGCATATTCCACGCGGCCGTGCCCCTGAGCTGTGCCCAGAGCCTGATCCGGCCCCATCCCGTCAAACTTGAGCAGCCAATGCTCGAACCCGGAGGGCACGTCGAACTGCCCTGTGCGAATCTCCTGCGTCGTCGGGTTCCACGCGATGGCCGCCTTCGCGCGCGCACCGCCGGCCGACGTGCCGACCTGGATGATCTGCATCAGCGCCGCGTGTGCGTCGGCGTCTGTGCCGATTTCGCCATGCACCGCGCGACGCGCGCCCTCGATCAGTTGCGACAGCTCGACCGCCGTGCTCGGCGCAGACGGCCCTCGCACCGGTTTGAACTCGAGCGCGCCCATGCTCCGCTTGCCCATGTAGGCCAACCGGTCGAGCGGCGTGATCGCTGACTTCTCCACACCCTGCGTGGCCATCCAGGCATCGACCAGGCTGTTGCCGAAATCGTCCGGCAACGCGTCCGCGACCATGGCGGGCAATCGGTGGTACGTCGCCTCCGGCAAACTCGTGAAGATGAACGGCTCGCGCGCCGAGACGAGCGGCATCGTCATCGGGGCCAGCTCGACGCCGGAACGCGTGAACGCCGGCGCATATTCGAACGCGTAGTAGCCGAGCCGCGGATCCAGGGCGATGGCGCCCACGCGATGGCCCCAGATGCGCACTTCGATGACATCCACCGGCGTGTACATGTGCGACCGCTACGCCTTCGGCGTCTGCTGAGCCCGCGAACCTGTTGCGCGCTGTCGGACGGGACGACGTTTCAGTGCGAGCAATGGACTGATCGAGACGTGCGGCGCGAGCGCCTGCAGCCAGTCTTCGCGACCGAGCGAGCGCAGCACATGCAACAGCGAGCGCACGCTGGCGCCTCGGCCAGACTCGAGGTTCTTGACGGCATTGAGTGCCACACCGGCTTGTGCCGCGAGTTGCCGCTGATCGATGTTCAGCCGCAGCCTCAGCGCGCGCAGGTGAGCGCCGAGTTCGGTGGCAAGATCAGCAGGTGTCGATGTGGACTTCATATAGACCGAATTAAGTCTATTGTAATAACAAAACTGATGCAATAGACCTTATTAGGTCTATTAATATTGCGTGCTATCGGCAGACAACAGCGGCGCCACCAGTGAGGGCCACCGTGCACATTCGAGGCGGCGCGCCGACCACACTGGTTGAGAAGGTGACGTGCTGCCCGTCCGTCGAGAAGGCCAGTGAGTTCACGACGCCATCGAATGTTGCGATTTTCGTATCGACGCCATCGGCCACGCGTCGCAGGTGAATATCCACGGCGGACGACATTGCGGGCGTGGAGCCATTCGCCAGATACGCCACGTGCGTACGGTCCGCCGAATACACTGCGCCCGCCGGCAACGGTGTCTGGTCGGGGGCCGTGAGGCGCGCAGTGATGAGGTCCCGTGCCGCAGCGTCGATGGCGCCGCGCGCGTTGATGCTGCCGTTGGTCACCAGCACCACCCCGCGATCACGCGCCGCATCAAACGCCACCACCGCGTACCACATGGTGTTGGAGCCGTTGTGCCAGATCACGCGTGACCCGTTCCACGGTTGCACGATCCATCCAAACGCATAATCGGCCGCAGCCATCGGCGGCGTGTGGATCAACTGGTAGGTGGAGGCTTTCAGTAATCCATTCACGCCGCGCTCTCCGCGCAGATGTTCCTGCCCCCAGCGCGCGAGGTCCTCAATCGACATGTGCAATGTGCCTGCCGGCCCAAGCAGCGCGGGGTTGTCGGCAAACAGTCCTGGCTCCACCGGCACGAGCGCCGTGCCTTGTGCCCGATGGCCCCGTGGCTGAGTGATCGCTCCCGGCGCGCCGGGCGCGCCAAAGCCCGCGGAGGTGAGCTTGAGCGGCGTCAGCACCTCAGTGCGCACCAACTCCTCCCACGACTTCCCCGTTTTCGATTCGAGGATCGATCCGATCAGGATGTAGTCGAGGTTCGAATACAGAAAGGTCGCGCCTGGCGCCGCGATGCCTGCACGATGGCTCAGCACCTGCACGAGTGTGACGGGCGCAAACTTCTTCGCGCGTTCCACGCCCAGCAGTTCGCCGAGCGTCGACGTCCATTGCAACTCACCGCGCTCCACGAACCTGCCGAGCAACGTCGATGTGAAGCTCTTGGTCAGCGATCCGATGTGCCACAGATCGCTGGTGGTCACGCTCGTCGGGTCGCCACTTTTTCGCACACCCGTGACGGCCGTGATGCCGATCGACGATGAGGTGAACGTGACTCCGCCGGCCGCCGGCACATTGGCCGCCGCCCGAATCTGCTCCAGCCTCGCGGGTAATGGCTCTGTGGTCTGCGCGCCTGCGCTGACCGACAGAAGGAGCACGCACGCGGTGATGACGCGTCGCATGCGAGAACCGGCTTAAGTCAGGCGAAGGATCTCGCGCATGATCGTGGCCTGGTTCTTCATGATCGTCACCTGGTTGCGCTTCATCGCCTGCTGGTTCGCGAGGATGCGCTTCTGGTTGGCGAGGATCGTCTTCTGATTGGCGAGTACGCGGGCATCGGACATAGGGGGCTCCGCGAGAATCCTACACGATTGCCGCGCGCCCGCCGACGGTCACATCCCGAGTTGCCACATGATGAACGCGCGCTGATCGGCCGCGTCCCGGAGACGGAGATTCAGGGGCTTGCCCTGACCGTGCCCGGCCTCGCGATCCACCCAGAGCAGCACGGGCTGCTCGCGCGGATCGGATGCGGTCGCTGCCTGCAGCGCGGCGGCCATCTTTCGGGCATGCATCGCATGCACGCGCGTGTCGTTCTCGCCGGCCGTGAGCATCACAGCGGGGTACGGCGTTTCCTCGACAATGCGGTGATACGGCGAGTACGCCTTTAGAAACGCGAACTGCCCGGCGTCCTCCGCTGATCCATACTCCGGCACCCAGTAGCGCGCCATCGAGAAGTACTGGTAGCGCAACATGTCCAGCAGCGGGACGGCAATGATCGCCACGCGCACCAACTCGGGACGCTGCGTCACCGTGGCGCCGGTGAGCAGACCGCCGTTCGAACCACCGGTGATCGCGAGCTTCTGTGAACTCGTGTAGCGGTTCGCGATCAGCCACTCGAGCGCCGCGTGGAAGTCGTCGAACACATTCTGTTTCCGTTCCAGCGTGCCGGCCGCATGCCACGCGTCGCCATACTCGCCACCGCCGCGCAGATTCGGCACGGCGAATATCCCGCCGGCGTCGAACCACTGAAACAACGTCGGTATGAACATCGGCGTCTCGCTGATGTTGAAGCCGCCGTAGCCGGTGACGAGCGTCGGCGTCTCGCCGTCCCGCACGAGCCCCTTCTTATGCACGAGGAACATGCTGATCTTCGTGCCGTCCTTTGACGGATACCAGACCTGCTCCACCTCAACCGAGGCGGGATCCACCGGCACGGCGGGTTGCGCCCACAGCTCCGGATCGGCCGACGGCTTTGTGAAATCCACATGGAAGATCGTCGTCGGATAGTTGAAGCTCGTGAACGTCAGATACCCGTCGGTGCGATCCTCTTCCGCGACAACACCAGCCGCGCCAATCCCCGGCTGCTTCAACAGCCCAAGCGACGCGCCATTGCAGTCGAACACCTCCACGACGTTCGACGCGTTCTTCATGTAGGTGACGATGATGAGGCGGTTGGCGAAGGTGACGCCTTCAATCACGGCGTCGGCGCGCTCGGGGACGACATCGCGCCATCGCGCGCGATCCGGCCGCGTCGCATCCACAGCAACGACCCGCCCCATTGGCGCGCCCTTCGTGGTTTGCAGATACAGCGTGCCGTCGATCACCGTGCCGGCAACGAGGCCCACCTCGCCAACCGACACCGCTGTCGTGTTCAACGCGCCGGTACGCAGAAACTCATCGAAGTTGACGAGCCAGGCGTCGTTCGACTTCGTGTCGAGCCAGTAGGTGAGCAACAGCCATGTGCCGTCAGTCGAGAGGCTGCCGCCCGGCCCCCACGTCGTGGAGAGTGTTTCGTTCTCATCCTTAGTGAACTGGCGGAAGAGCACCGGATCGTCCGCGACCGGCGTGCCTATTGTGTGAAACAACACCTGGCCGCTGTACGGGTCCTTCGGGTTCTTGAGGTTCTGATACACGAAGCCGCTGTTGTCGGGCAGCCAGTGCGGCGCCTGCACCTTGTCGGGAATCTCGAGACCGGTCGGCGCGCCGGTGGCCGTGTGGACCACGTGCAGCGTGGTGTTCTCGTCGCCCGCCCGATAGATACCGTACGCCACCAGCGTCCCGTCGTGGCTCGGTGACACCCACTCGATCGTCGTCAAACCCGACGGATCGAGTTGGGCGGGATCGACCAGCACGCGATCGTCGCCGGTTGCGCCCTCGCGCCAGTAGTAGACGGGCTGATTCTGAGTGCCTTCGCGCTTCGAGAAGAACCAGCGATTGCCGCGAACGCCCGGTGCGCTGACGGCGCCAATTTCCATGAGCGGCCGCAACGCCGCTTCAACGGCCGCGCGCCCCGGCAGCGCATCGAGCACTTCGCGCGTGTACGCGTTCTGCTCGTCAGTCCACGCGGCCACCTCGGGCGTGACTTTGCCCATCTCGGCGGGATCGTTGATGTCGCCCTCGAGCCAGCGGTAGTTGTCACTGACTGGCTCGCCATGGAGCGTGTCGGTGACGGGAACGATCTGAGTCTGTGGTTTCTTCATCTTTGCGAATTCGTCCGGCGGAGCCGTTTGGGCGCAATCGAGTGCAGCGGATCGCCGGGCACCTGCAGTTTGTCGAGCCACATGTCTTCGAGCACGGTCAAATCGGGAATCGGATCGTAGCCCGGATCGTCAGATGGCAAGAGCGTGTCGAGCACTTCGAAGGTGAACGCCCCTTTGCCATGCTCCTTCCAATCAGCCTGCAGCGGTTTGACGGGGTGCGCGTTCATCTCCAATTGCGCCGTGTGGCGATTGAGCAGCGACCGCGGGTCTTTCGACGCCGCGACGAGCGAGCGCCCGGTGACGGTGCACATCACGCGGTAGACGCCCATCACTGGCACGCGTTGCTTGTAGGCGTCGATCAACGCTTTGCGATTGGCGGCTTCGGACATTGGAGTTGGTGATCATTATGGCTCGCGAGTGCCATGTGGATCGCAAGGTGTCGTTCAGGCGGAGGTCCCGCGGCAACTCACCGCGACGGGAGCCCGGGGCGATTTTACGATTAAGATCCGTTCGTGCGCCGGCGGTGAGTGATGCCGGTTGCCGAAGGAGTCCGCGCATGTTGATCGCTGTGTTTCTCTTTTTCTTTGGTGCCCCACTCACCCCCGCACAAACCAGTCAGGAAGAGCTCACGAAGCTCGTGGCGGCCTATGAATTGACCATGCCGAATGTCGAGGCCTACGGGGCCGTCATGGCCGGCATCGCCGATTGGGCGAAGAAGGATCCCAAGGCCGTCAAAGCGCTGATGGATCGGTCGCCCAAAGGGCCGTCGTCCGTTGAGGTGTCGGCGGCGGTGTTCGAGAAGGAACCCGCGATCAAGGCGCTGCTCGACAAACACAGGATCACCGGCAAGGACGTCATTCTGCTCCCGATGGTGGTCATGCAGGCACAGTTGGTGGCGCTCGCCGAATCACAGGGACGCACCATCCCTCCGGGGCCGTACAACCCGAAGAACGTGGCCGTCGCGAAAGCCAACGGCCCGGCGATCGACGCGATCATGACCAAGGCCCGAGCCGATCAGGCCCGCGCGTTTCCGCGCTAACCGACGCGGTCGCGCCTGATCAGCGCCACTCGCGGACGTTGAGCTTGGGCCAGCATCCGCGTTGACTGCAGAACTTTCCGCTGTCGAGCAGCATGCCGTTCTCGCGCGGGAACAGCGTCTCCATCACCGCGATCGTCAGGAAGTCCTGATTGTCGTGATACCGCGTCGGGCACGTCCGCTCACCTTGCCGGAACGACCGGTCATCGGCCACCGACAGGGTCACCGGATCGACGCCGTGGTGGAACATGCCGCACGCGTGCCCCAACTCGTGGACGACGGTCGTGGCGGTGAGCTGATCGGCGACCCGGGTGACGATCGCCGGATTGGTCAGCAGCTCCCGCTGCGCATCGAACATGAGACGCGCCGTGAACTCATCACGGATCGGCCCACCGGTGCCGGCGCGAAACCGATCGTTGAGCTGCTCGAGGATGCGTGGCAGCGCGTTCTGCACCCACGCGCGGATGCGCGACGGGGACACCATGACGAACTCCACGTCGCCGGGGTTGTCGGCGATGTCTTCCGGCATCTCGGTATTACCCAATTGCGTGGCATCGCCGGCGCGGCCGCCCTGCGTCTGCAAACGGACGGCGTAGTCGAACTCCGGCCCGTTCGCGAAGCCGCGATTGAAGTTGGTGGCGTTGCGCACCGCGGGCTTACCGGTGGTGCCGGTGCCGACCAGATCAGCGGACAGACGGAATGACTCCATCGCTGTCGCTGTCGCCCAGTCCTCCGGGCTGAACAGACGTTCCTCGTCGATCACGAAGAGCGATTTCACGTTCGGATCCGTGCGGTGATGCACGCGTTCGGCGCCGCGTCCCTTCAAGCGCACGAAGCCGCGGTATTCCTCGAAGAGCGTGATCCCGTCGCCGGCCCGCGCCTGCCCGGATGGCGACCGGTCAGCGTCTTCATCAGGCGCAGCGCCGCCTGCGCCGTTGCGCGACTCCCAGAGATCGGAGATGCGATCACCGTCGTCATCGCGCGGAATCGGGATCCGCTCGCGTCCCGTCGGGACAAACCGGCCCATCACTTCGCGGCCGCCGGCCATCTTCGCCTTGATGCGCAACTGACCGTACGCGGCGAAGTCGAAGCTGTGCACCTCGACGCGGAAGTCGAGCGACTCGGGCGACTCCTGCACCGCATGCACGCCGTCGTCACTGACCTCGGAGAAGCGCCCGTCGCCCTCGTGGAAGCGCAGGTCGAACTTCCGATCAGCGGTGGCCGCGGATGGGTAGTTCAGACACACGCCCTTTTCGTTGGACCCGTCCAACAGGTCGAACTCGAACGCAGCGGGCCGCTGCCTCGGCACACCACCGCCGACCTTCTGAAAGCGCACGCGGAAGCTGATCCGGTTGGCGCCGGTCGCTTCGTCAGGCAGGTCGTCGCGCAGATGCCCTTCGGGCAACCACGTGTCGTAGTCGCCGACCGGTTCGATCAGCAGTTCGTAGTCCTCGGCGCCGACCGGCGAGATCGTCCAGTTGATGGTCGCCACCTCGCCATCGCCGTCGTTGCGGTGGGTGGAGGTGCCGCTGAGTGTCAGACCCGATGTCGGGAGGCGCTGCGGCGTGACACCCGGGCACACGACGGGGATCGTGTCCGTAAAATTCCGACGCGGGCGCGCGGGCGACCATTGGGACGCCTGGCCCATGACCGGCTCGTCGCAGGCCACACTGAATTCATAGGTTCCGCGGTCGACGGCGATGTTCAGCACCGCCGTCGACGTCGTTGAACCGCCGCCCTCGCGGTGTTTGCCGCTATTGAGCTCTTCCTCGTGGAACACGCTGGAGGCGTCGACCTGCCCGTTGCCGGTCCACGTGCCCTCACTGTCGACAATGCCGGCGCCCTCATCGGTGTCGTCGAGCGTCAGAGTGGACGTGCCATTCGCGGAACTGCGACCGTTGCGGAAGGTGCTCGTCTGCGTCACCTGCATCGTCCAGGTCAACTGCCAGGACTTCACCGTCAGGAATCGGCCGGGACCGGTGTCCGACGCTTGTGGCGCGGCGGTGGCCCGAGGCTCCAGGGGCGGTGTGACAGCAAAACCGAAGAGGGCAGCGAGAAGCAGCGCGCGGCGCATCGGGGAAGTGTAGCCGTCCGATGGGATTGACCAATGACTTTTCAGCGCCTCCGCGAGGCTCCCTGCGGGCACGTGCAGTTTGTCGGCTCGCCGCCCGACGATGAGGTTGTGACTCACGATCGCGTGCGCTCACGCACCGACGCTAGAAGCCGACCGCGTAGATCCTCAGCGTGCCCGTCCGGTCTTTGACGAGGCCCGGCACGGAACCCTGCCCCACGAGGCCAAGTTCCGTCCAGCGCTTGCCGTCAGTGCTCGTGGCCATATACGTGCTGTCGGTGCTCGGTCCGCCGCCGGTGCCCTTCTTGAAGGCCATCAGGTACGTGCCGCCGCCATTGTCGATCGGGCTCGGGTCGCAGATCGTGCCTGTGCTCGTCAGGCCCACTGACGTGCCGCCCGACGAGAATGACAGACCGTCGCTGGAGCTGAAATACAGGATGCCGCCGCTACCGCAGCCGTAGATGTAAAACGTGCCCCCGACTTTGAGCGCCCCCGGCACGCCACCCGACGTGACTCGAAACCCCGGGTCCTGCGACGCCGCGAACGTCACACCCGTGGTGCTCGTGGCCGTGACACTCGGCACGCGCGAGCCCTGGCTCGCCAGCAAACGGATGAGTCCGGAGTCGAGCAGGAGCGGAAAAGGGTCCGTCGTCGAACTGCCGAATGTGTAGGCCACAGCTTGATGCGCAAACGTGACGCCGTTATCGGTCGACTTCGCGACGCCCATCTTCCACTGGTTGTTCGGCTGCGCCGCCGCCGGATCCCCGCCTTGGGTGTAGCTCATCAGGTAGTACAGCAGGATCGATCCATCGGACATGAGGATGGGCGACGGATCAACCAGTCCGAGGGCATCGTGTCCGGTCACGGTGGCCGTCGAGAGCGTCCAGGGGCCGGTGGGTGATGCGGAGGTGTACATCCGGAGCGTCGACGAAGTTCCCGTGGGCGTGGTCGGCGTTGTGGTCGTCGTCGAGGTGGTCGTGGACGCGGTCGGCGCCGCGGGCGACGACCCGCCACAGGCGGACACGCCCAGCGCCAGCGCAATCAGGCCGGCAGATACGTTCATGAACGGTCGCGGCGGCGTCACGACTAGCCCAGCATCAGCCGGCGAATCTGCTTGAACGGCAGCGCGCCGTACGTGAGCAGGGTGTCGTTGAATCGTTTCAGCGAATAGTGCGCGCCCATCTGGCGCTTCGCGTCTTCGCGCAGTTCCAGGATGACGCGCTCGCCGATGATCTCGCGGCCCGGCGACGTCGGGTTCTGCGAGTCGCGCTGCACTTCGATGAAGGCGTTGGTCGGCTCCATGCCCATCTTGTCGATGTAGGCCTGCACGGACTGATCGAACGTCATCGTGCCCTTGGCCATCCGGATCTTCGTGATGATCCGCTCGACCCGCCACATCCGCATCTGCCGGCGCGCCATCATCGTCTTCAGCCGCTCCATGTGGGGCAGCGTGTCGTAGTAGCCCTCGTCCTCGAAGAGCTTCTCGAGATAGAACGACCACGACTGGCTGAAGTAGTTGGAGTTGAAGAGCTTCCGCATCGGACGCGTCACGTTGGCCTGCGCCGCGGCGATCTGCACGGTGTGG
Organism: uncultured Solibacteraceae bacterium; assembly: GCA_964355365.1. Lineage (GTDB taxonomy): Bacteria > Acidobacteriota > Vicinamibacteria > Vicinamibacterales > SCN-69-37 > SCUN01. The sequence continues at coordinate 18,854 of CAYHEX010000017.1, forward strand.
CCGAGCCACTCGTGGTACGAGATCACGTGCGTCCAATACGGGTTGTAGCTCTTGATCCGGCTCGCCCGCTCCGCCGGCGTGAGCCACGGTTCGAGCGGCGTCAGGATGTAGTACCCCGACTGGCGGCCGGCGATCGTCGGTCCCTGCGTCGCGCCGCCGAATGACAGCGTGCGCCGCGCCATCGGCGGCGACAGTCGCGCCCCGTAGTCGAGGTAGTCGGGAATGGTCACGACGTGGCTGCCCTTGCCGTGCAGCCAGTCCGTGGCCCAGTCCACGTAGCGCTGCGCCATTGGGATCACGCCCTCCCACGGCGGCGCTTCCGCCTTCATCGCCTCCCAGACCGTCACCAGGTCTCCCGATGGATGGATCTGCTTTGCGAGCGCCTGCATCTCGGCGGTCAGCTGGATCTCTTCCTGCTCGGCGATCTTGAGCATGGCGTCGACATCGTACGGGGCGAGTTGCTCGAGCCCGAGTTGGTACACATTGATGTCCTGCACGCGCCACGCCGGCGAACGCGTGGACCGCGGCAGCAGATCGCTTTGCAGCCACGCGCTGAACTCGGCGATGGCGGTGCTCGCGGCGGCGGCGGCCGCGACGAGCTCTTGCTTCAACGCGGGGTCGGCGATCTCGGCGGCGGGCACCGATTCATCGACCAGCAGTCGCGCATAGCGGCACTGCACGATCGCGTTCTCCGTCCACGTACGGGCCGGCGTCTTCAGCAGCGCGCGTCCGGCGTCGAACACCGCGCGCGCGCCGCGCAGTTCGGCAATGGCCGCGCGCACGGGGCCGGCCGGCAGCGCGCCATCGCGAAGGAAGAGATTGCTGGTGGCCCCGAAGCTCACATAGCTGACCGGGTCGGTCTCCCAGGTCTTCAGCGTCTCGAGTTCGTAGAGGCGCGTTTTCGCGTGCGACTCGAGCAGGTCGTAGTCGACCTGATCATCAAGGGCGAGGACCGCGCGATCCACGCGCGTGAGTTCGTCGAGAATGCCCTTCCACGCGGTCGCCGCATCGGCATAGGACACCAGCGAACGCGTGGGCCGCACCACCGCGGCGCGTTCCACCAGCGCCCCCAGGCGGCGGGACGGAGAATCGGCCGACTGCCCGGCGGGCAGTGCGGCGGTGGCAACAAGAAGGAGGACGGCGAGGATCACGGCTCGGCGCATGGCCGAGAGCTTACCGCGACTTGCCGCGATGCACGAGGTAGATGCCGCCGAGCACCAGCACGCCACCCGCCATCTGCTCGGCGCTGAGCGACTCGCCGAGCAGCGGCACGGCGGCGATGGCCGTGAGCACAGGCTGCGCGAGCAGCGTCGTCGAGACGAGCGAGGCCGGCAGATGGCCGAGCGCGTAGCTGATCGACATCCATCCCAGGACCTGGACCACGAGCGCGAGCGTCAGCAGATGCGCGTACGAGGTCGTCGAGTAGCCGCTGAACGGCTGTCCGAGCAGCAGGCCGACGATCAACAGGACGACGGCACACGTGGCCGATGAGATCCACCAGACGCTCAGGGAGCTCAGCGCGTCGCGCGCGCGTTGTGTGGCGAGAAAGAACAGCGCATAGCAGAGGCCGGCAATGAGACCCAGAATGTCGCCGCGACCGATCGCCGGATGGGTGATCAGGTCATGGCCAAGAATGACGGCGGCGCCGGTGAGTGAGATCAGCATGCCGATCCAGAAGCGCGGGCGCAGCTGTTCTTTGAACAACAGCATCGCGCCGATGCCGACCCAGAGGGGGGAGGTATTGCCGAAGAGCGTGGCGTTTGAGGCGCTGCCGATCAGGATGGCGGTATTCCACGTGGCGAGGTCGCCGGCGAAGAAGAGTCCCGCGAGCACGGCGAAGCCGACGTGTCTTTTCGAGAGCGTCACGCCACGCCGCAGATGCACGCCAAACGGGATCGCCATCACCGCCGCGGCGATCGCCATGCGATAGAACCCACTTGCCGCGCCCGGCACGTTGGCGAGCTTCACGAAGATCGCCGAGAACGCGATGCCGGCGAGCCCGACCAGAAGGGCCGCGTAGCCCATCGCGTGACCGTGCGAGCGAGTGTGGGGTGTCATGGGTGGGTGGCCAATTGTCCCCCATCTTCTGCTTGGTGGCGGCCGAGCGCGTCGCGCCAGCGCGTGAATCACGCCTTGAGAGTCATTCACCAGGAATCGCGGCGGCGCTACCACCATCGGGGGATAGCGCCTCGAAAAGGCCTTCGCTACTCTTTGTGCATGGATATGGACCTTGAGACGCACCCGGAGATGCCCGTCATCGAATTCGGCTGCCGGCCCGAGGCCGAGGACGTGGTCGACGAGTGGTTAGAGGAGACCGAGCCCATCCTCTTCCCCTACGTGGACCCGCGCGCCGTGCAGTTCGAAGAAGCGCTTGAACTGCTCGAAGTGGCCTTCGCCGCCACCGTGCAGAACGTCCCCGTCAACCGCATCGCAAATTTCAGCCGGCACGCCACACTGCCCTACCTCGCGCTGCCCGCCCACGTGGCGGCCTAGGAGCCCGTATCCTCCCGGTGACGTCATCGGGATTATCAGACGCTGGACCGGGTTGCGCGTGATGAGCGCAATGCACTTCGCACGGCAGCATGTTCTCGACCAGCGTGGCCAAGACGATCAAGCCGGCGTATGACGACAAGACCGGGCTGCCTCGCCTCATCCCTCTGACCCTCGGGCTGGCTCTCCTAACCGTAGCCACCACGCCAGCGCAGCCGCCTCAGGCGGTCCAGGCGCCATCCGCCACAACCCGCCAATTCAACTGAAAGAGATCCTTGGCTGGCAAGGACCGGCGTTGTCGAGTGGCGTTGCGCCGGTCGACCGCCAGGTGTTACCCCAGGTCATGGCGTCGCACGCGGCCAATGTGAATGTGTGGGACCTGCTGAGTTTTGTGAGATTCCGCAACGATCACGAACCGGGCAAGACCCTCACCATGGAGGACTTCAGCCCGAGTACGTTGCGCCGATTCCTGGAGATCCGGTGCCGTTTCACTCGTTCTTGAGCGGGGATGCGAGGCCCATGGTCGTCAATCAACCGACAGAGGTCGTGTTCGATCTGCTGCCCACGTCGTTTGTCTTCAAGAGAGGCGATCGCATTCGGCTCGCGATTGCGGGTGCGTCGGACGGCGTCTTCACCGTGCCGTTGCCAGCCAGCGGACCGCTCGTGTACACAATGCACCGGGGTGGCTCGTCACCCAGCCGGCTCGACCTGCCCGTGCAACCGTCCACCGCGCCCGCCGTGCGTTGACTCGCGAGGCGCTTGACCCGGCGAGCGGCCGCCCGGTGGCGGGCGATCGCCGGGGGGTGTAACCTGTGCCCAGCTGAGGAGCCCTCCATGAAGAAGACACTTCTTGTCATCGCCGGTGCCGTTGCCATTGCGATCCTGCTGCGCGTGTCCCCATCGGCGCAGTCGAAGCCGACCGCGTATCTCACGCCGCCGAAAGTCGTGTCCGACATCATGGACGCCGAGCCGTTGCCCGGCGTGGCCGTGTCGCCCAATCGGCAGGTCATGCTGCTGACCCATCGCAAGAGCATGCCGTCGATCGCTGACGTGGCCGAGCCGTTCATCGGCCTCGGCGGCTCGCGCATCAACCCGAAGACCAGCGGCCCGCGAACGCTCAGCGCGACGACGAGCCTCGTGTTGAAGGACGTCGGGACCGGCGTTGAGCGAAAGCTCGTGCTGCCGCCGGCGGTGTCGTACTCGGGCAGCTTCTCGCCCAACAGCAAATCCCTCGCAATCACGGCGACCACGAGAACCGGCATTCAGTTGCATGTCGCGGATGTGGCGAGCGGCGTCGTGAAGCCGGTCGTCGCCGGCGGCATCAACGGTCTGGGCGGCGGCTGCCGCTGGCTCGAGAATTCCAGCGGATTTCTCTGCAGCCTGGTTCCGGCCGCGCGGGGTCCGATGCCGAAAGAACCCCTGGTCCCGTCAGGTCCAGCCGTTCAGGAAACGTCGGGCACGGCGGCGCCGGCGCCGACCTTCGAAGATCTGCTGAAGAACCCGTACGACGAAGCGCTCTACGAGTACTTCTACACAAGCCAGCTCACGTGGGTGGACCTGGCGGGCGTGACGACGCCGTTTGGCAAGCCCGGCATCTACAGCGGCGCCGACATCTCGAACGACGGCAAGTACGTCGTGGTGTCGCGCACGAAGAAGCCGTTCTCGTACGTGGTGCCGGCCGGCCAGTTCCCGCGCGACATCGAGCTCTGGACCAGAGCCGGCGCGCTGGTGAAAACACTGGCCGACATGCCGATGGCCGACACCTTTCCGCGCCAGGGCGTGTTCCCGGGTCCGCGCGGTTTCCGGTGGCATGCGATCGACCCGGCGACGCTCATTTACATTGAACCGCTGGACGAGGGGAACCCGGCGAACAAGGTGCCGTTTCGCGACCGCGTGATGTCGCTCGCGGCGCCGTTCACCGGCCAGCCGACAGAGGTCGCGAAGACCGCGTGGCGCGCCGGCGGCCTGCAATTCACGGAAACCGGCGCGGTGTTTCTGACCGAGACCGACCGCGACACGCGCATGCGCCGTTCGTGGCTCTTCGAAGACGGCCTCGCCTCGTCGCCCAAGAAGATCTGGGAGTTGCGACAGCAGGACCGCTACGCTGATCCCGGCTCGCCGGTCACGCGCCCGTCGACCGGCAAGATCATCCAGGCCGGAGGCAATGTGTATCTGAGCGGCACCGGCGCCTCTCCGAAAGGCGACCGGCCGTTTCTCGATCGCCTCGACCTGAAGACGCAGAAGACGACGCGCATCTGGCAGTGCGACGACACCAGCCTCGAGACGTTCGTCGCGCTCATCGACGACAACGCGACGAAGATCATCACGCGCCGCGAGACAAAGAAGGATCCGCCGAACTACTACCTGCGCGACACGGCGGCGAAGACGCTGACGCCGATCACGAAGTTCGCCGACCCGTATCCGCAGCTGGCCGGTGTCACGAGTCAGTTCGTCACGTACACACGGAAGGACGGCGTGCAACTCAACGCGACGGTCTATTTGCCGCCGGGCTACACGCCTGGCACGAAGGTGCCGGTGTTTTTGTGGGCGTATCCGGCGGAATTCACCAACGCCGATGATGCGGCGCAGATCAGCGGCAACGCGAATCGCTTTCTCACCGTCGGCGGTTCGTCGCAGCTGCTGCTCCTCACGCAGGGCTACGCCGTGTTCAACGACGCGACGATGCCGATTATCGGAGCGGGAGAAACGGCCAACGACACGTACGTCGAGCAACTGGTGTCGAGCGCGCAGGCCGCCATCGACAAGGGTGTTGCCATGGGCATCGCGGACGCGGATCACTGGGGCGTGGGCGGGCACAGTTACGGCGCGTTCATGACGGCGAATCTGCTCGCGAACTCGCGGTTGTTCAAGGCCGGCATCGCGCGCAGCGGCGCCTACAACCGCACGCTCACGCCGTTCGGCTTCCAGAACGAGCAGCGCAACTTCTGGGAAGTGCCGGAGATCTACGGGAAGATGTCGCCGTTCTTCCGCGCGCATCAGGTCAAGGACCCGATCCTCCTCATCCACGGCGAGATGGACGACAACTCGGGCACCTTCCCGATTCAGTCACAGCGTTTCTACGTGGCCCTCAAAGGCTTCGGCGCCACCGTGCGCTACGTCACGCTGCCCTTCGAAGCGCACGGCTACGCGGCCGCGGAATCGAACAAGCACGTGATCACGGAGATGATCAATTTCCTCGACAGGTATGTGAAGGGCAAGAAGTGAGCGGGGGCACTGCCTGGCATGATGAAACGCGCAGTATTGGCGGGCCTGAGCGTGTGGCTCGCCTCGCTCCAGCGCGCCGCCGGCCAGTGCTTCCAAGTACGCGCCGCAGAAGGATCCCCTCGTCGCCGCCGAAGCGGTCGTCGACGGCACGTCAGGCAACGCGCCCGTCGATCCGTATCGCGTGCTGCGGTAGCGGATCGGCAAGAACTCTGAACTTCCAACTCTAAAAGAGCGGGTGAACGTTGCCGAACAGCACCAGGCCCAGAGTGTAGAAGAGAACGAAATATCCCACCAGCCACGTCAGCCTGGCTTCACCGTGAAGGCCGCCCAGCCAGATGGAAATGGGAAACAGCACCGCGCAGTAGCGCCCAAGTCCCTCGTACTGTCCCGACGACAGCGGCAGTGCGAGGCCGAGCACGATGATCAAGGCGTATCCCAGTCCGAACCGCTTCCAGACGAATGGCACCAGGCAGAGGGCGAAGGTCGCGGCCAGCGCGTTGAGGGTGTCGTACGGTGCCATCCGCTCGGTGACCAGGAACTGCATGGGGCGTTGCACAAGGGCAAATCCGATGGCATAGAGGCCGCTGACCGGATTGCCACCGGGATGGTAGCCCCATCGCTGGATGGCGGCGTACCACTCGAACGGGTTGCCGCTCAACCGGTAGTTGAAGACGGAGTACGCGGCTATGCCGAGCGTGCTGCCCGCGACCGCGGTGAGCGCCCACACGCGATCCTTCGTGGTGGCAGGTGCCGATTGCCAGGCAATCCAGCCCAGGGCCGGCAGGAACATCACACCATTGACGCGAGTCGCCGTCATGGCCGCCCCGGCGATCAATGCCCAGACCCAGTGCCGGGTCCGCAAGGCGAGCACCGCCCCCACCAGCGTCAACAGGAACAGGCTTTCGCTGTAGACCACGCCGAAAAAGTAGGCGGACGGAAAGACGGCGGCAAACGTGGTGGCCCGAATCGCGCCGTCGCGCGGCAGGTCCAGCGAGGCGAGCCGGTACAAGAGCGGCATCGCCACGATGAACGCGGTCCAGGAGATCACGATGCCCGCGATGTAGTAGTCCTCCTGGGCGCCGCCCAACAGGCGGCCGGCCAAGCCCATGAGAGCCGGGTAGAGCGGGAAGAACGCCATGTTGCTGCGGCCACCCTCGACGAACGTGTAGCCGGCTGACGCGATGCCGTGGTACCAGCCCGAGTCGTAGCGCGCGAAGCGATCCCAGAATGGACTCGGAGTCCCGAAAACCGTGAAGCCCTGATCCTGATAGTCGGGCACCGTGATGTTCGCGAGGAAGCCGACGACGGCGCCAACGATGCGAAAGGCGAGCGCGGAGATCGCGAGGCGGACCTCGATTGGAACCCGAGGGCGCGAGGCGGAGGTGGGGGCTCCATCCATCGAACGCGTATCTTAGCTCAGGACGTGGCCCGCGAAAAAAAGAAGGGCGGCCGATGTTCCGGCCGCCCTCTTCGTGCTGCATTTCGTGGACCTGAAGGTCCACGACTACGGGTGTTTACGCTATTTCGTGGACCTGAAGGTCCACGACTACGGGTGTTTACTTGTCCCTTGCCACTTGCTACTTGCTGGGATCCGGAAGGATATGCACCTTCTGCACATACTCCTTGCCACCGACCATCAGCACGACGCGATATTCGCCCGCGTCGACCGTGTAGCCGATCGTGCCGCCGCCCGCGGCCGGAGCCGCGCCACCGCGACCGCCGCCACCGCCGCCGCCACGACCACCGCGGCCGGCCGCATCCGCCGCGCCCGCTTCGCGCTGGCCGTTGAGGTTCCACCGCACGGTGTTGAGCCCCGCATTCTTCGGGCCGTCCATCTCCATGATCTGGCGCGCGCCGTCATAGATGCGGATCTTCACGTCGCCCGCGGCCGCGGTCTTCAGCGTGTAGTTGATCGCCACGCCCGCCGGCCGGCTCACGCCCGCGAAGTTCGCCGACGCCGTCTCGGTGCGCAGCGTCGGGTTCCACTGAATGACCGACTGCATGCTCATCAGGTGCGCGTCGGCCGCCTGCACGGCCGGCGTCAACTCTTCGAGCGCCGAAATGTCCGCGACCCAGATGCCGCGACCGTGCGTGCCGAGGACGAGCTCGTGATCGCGCGGATGGATCTTGACGTCGTACACCGGCGTCGTCGGGAACACGCCGCGCGGTTCCGCCGCACCACCGCCCCCGAAGCCGCCGCCACCACCGCGTCCGCCGGCGCCACCAGCCGCCATCGGTGAGCCCGTGATCTTCATCCAGCTCTTGCCGGCATCGAGCGAGCCATACAGACCGAGATCGGTGCCGACAAACAGCAGGTCCGTGTTGTACGGATCTTCACGCACCGTGTTGATCGCCTGATTCGGCAATCCCGCCGCCAGCGACGTCCAGGTCGCGCCGTAGTCGGTCGTCTTCCACAGGAAGGGACGGAAGTCATCGTTGCGCATGCCGGTCAGGCTGAGGTACGCCGAGCCGGCGCTCACATGTGACGGCTCGATACGGCTCACCCAGTAACCCGGATGACCGGTGATCTTGTCGGTCACGTTGGTCCAGGTGCGGCCGGCATCCTTCGACACCTGCACGTTGCCATCGTCAGATCCCGCCCACAGCACACCCGGCACCAGCGGCGACTCATCGAACGCAGTCAGCGTCGCGTAGCTCACATTGCCCGTGCCGTTCTTGGTCGCGGGATCGTTCTTGGTGAGATCCGGGCTGATGCGTTCCCACGAATCGCCACGATTCGTCGATCGGAAGACGACGTTGCCGGCGTTGTACACGGTGTCGGCGTTGTGCGGCGAGACCACGATCGGTGCGTTCCAGTTCCAGCGCACCTCCTGGCCGTCCACCATCGTGCCGCCGGCGCCGCCGCGCCCCATGCCGCCCATGCCCTTCTGCTCGCCGGTCCACAGATCGATGCGCGCCATCGCGCCAAACTGGCTCTCGTTGTAGAGATACCGGCTCGTCTTGAGTTCCACGATGTTCTGCTGGCCGTCGCCGCCGCCGGTGTTGGTCCAGGCTTCGTACGGGATGTTGCCGCCGCCCTTCATCGTGCTCGGGCCCATCTTCGAGCCGTTGTCCTGCAGTCCGCAGTAGACGTTGTAGGGCTGCGCCATGTCGAAGCCCACGCCCATGCACTGCGCGCCCGGCAGGTTGTCCGGGTGAAACCACTGCGCGCCGCCGTTGTAGGTGATCGTCAGGCTGTGGTCGTAGCCGAGCAGCAGGTGCTTGCTGTCCTTCGGGTTGATC
>CAYHEX010000018.1:0-27761 GCA_964355365.1 uncultured Solibacteraceae bacterium
GTCGGCCGCGGCCCAGAACCAGAGACGGTTCTTCTTGATCGGCCCGCCGTATTCGCCGGAGATGACGAAGATCTTCTGGAGCGGGTTGCCCGAGAGGAAGCCGCCCGTGCCCGCGTTGAACAGCTCGCGGGTGACGTTCTGCTGCTGCATCTTGTCGTTCTCGAACGTGGCCACCGAGGTGCCCTTGAACACGTTGGAGCCGCTCTTGGTCACGAGGTTGATCGACAGACCGGAGCTCTGAATGGAGACGTCGCCGCCGCCGCTGACCACCTGGATCTGCTCGAACGAATCGAAATTGAAATAGCCCGGCGACGAGTTCGACGACAGGTCGGTGACCGATCCGCCTTCGAGGTTCCACTGGACGCTCGCGCTCGTGCCGCGCGCCGCAAGGCTGACCTGCTGGCCCGACGACGAACCGCCGACGTTCAAACCGGCCTGCACGCCCGGCGTCATGTTGATGATCTGCCACGGATCGCGCGCCGAGGGGATGTTCTCGAGGATGTCCTTCGTGAACGTCGCGCCGGTCGTGGTCTTCTTGGTGTCCACCACGGGCGGGGCCGCCGAGACCATGATCTCTTCCGAGCGGTTGCCGACTTCCATCTTCTGGTCAACACCGGCCTGGAAGCCTGACGAGATGATGACGTTCGGACGAACGGCCTTCTTGAAGCCTTCCAGTTCAAACGTCACGCTGTACGTGCCGATCGGCACGTTCGGGAACTGATACGTTCCCGTGGCGCCCGTCACCGCCACCATGGGCTGCTGCAAGCCGCTGCCTGCCACCGTCACCGTCACGCCAGGCATCACGCCGCCGGTCGTGTCTGAGACCTTGCCGAAGATCGAGCCAATCGCCTGAGCGTTGGCCGACACCGCGGTCAAAACAAGAATGCCTGCCACGAGCAGGAATCCACGCACACTTCGCATCATCTTTATATTCTCCATTGTGAATGCTGTGAAACTCTTCACAACTTCCGCTGTGAAAAACTTCACAACCTCGGTTCTTGACATCCCCGCCCAGCACACTGACGATTGAATTTCAGGATGAGCCTCCAGCCACTACGAATGAAACAAAAACACACCGTAACGGGCGAGAGGCGAAGCGATGCTACCCCCGACGTGGGAACCCGTCAAGACATGGTCCCAGTATCGTTAGTTATTGGGTTTATTGGATTTACCCTGATCCAAAAATTCGTAGTATTGGCCCAATTGAGGCACCACCCACTCGTCCAACCCAACGCCGGACTCGACACCACCGCCTACGCAGAACTGGCCCAGCGGGTCTCCTCCGGCGACTGGGGACTCGGCCCCGGCCTCTACTACCTCTCGCCCCTCTACATCTACTTCCTGGCCGCAGCCCACAGCCTGACCGGCTCCTACACCGCCGTCCGCCTGATCCAGATCCTCCTCGGTACTGCCGGCATCGCATTCATGTTCGCCACCGCCCGGGAATGGTTCGGCACACGCGCCGCCTGGATCGCCGCCACGCTCGCCGCGTGCACCGGCCTCTTCACGTTCTACGAAACGTTGATTCTCCAGACATCACTCGACGTGTTCCTGACCTCGGGCGCCCTCCTCTGTCTGACGCTGGCGCTGCAGCGCCGCGATCTGCGTTGGCTCCTCGCCACCGGACTCGTGTTCGGGCTGCAGGCGATGAACCGACCCAACATCGCGCTGAGCGTCGCGGGGCTCGTGATGGTGATGATGTTGGTCCGTCGCTGGAAGTCTGCCGCCGTCCTCACGGCCGGCCTCCTGATCGGCATGTCCCCCGTCGCGATCCGCAACGCGGTCGTGTCTCACCAGTTCTCGCTCGCGTCTTCACACGGCGGCCTGAACTTCTACATCGGGAATCGCGCCGGCGCCAACGGCTTCTACCAGCTCATCCCCGGAATCACACCGAGCATCAAAGGCCAGCAAGATGATGCACGCCGCGTGGCGGAGCGCGCGGTGGGACGCCCGCTCAGCGACGGCGAGACGTCCGACTACTTCTTCAACCAGTCGCTCAACTGGATCGCCGCCCATCCCGGCGACGCCGCATGGCTGATGCTCCGCAAGTTGGGATGGGTGTTTCACGCGCAGCACATCGCGCTGCCCTACAGCTACCCGTTCTACCAATATGACGTGCCCACCTGGCTGCGCTTCGACGTGGTCGGACCGTGGCTGCTGATTCCGCTCGGTCTGGTCGGCCTGGTCGTTGCCGCGCCTGCAGGCGGACGCGCTGTAACCGGAAGCGCCGCATCACGGACCGACTACCTGATCTGGGCCGCGTTCGTCCCGAGCTACGCCGCGGCCGTCGCGCTCTTCTTCATGAGCGAGCGCTACCGACTGCCGCTGTTGGTGCCGCTCGTCGTCGCGTCCGGCGGCGCGATTGACTACGCGTGGCGCCAGGTCGCGAGCCGGCAGTTCACGGCGCTCGGCGTGCCGCTGGCCGCGCTGCTCGTGTTGGGCGTGCTGGTCAACACACGCGGCATCGCGAGCGACGGCCGCTGGGAAGAGGGCGTGCGCATGGCGCAGCAGCTGGTGCTGATCGGCCGCTACGACGAAGCGGAGTCGTGGGTCGAGCGGCTCGAAGCCACGGCGCCGCGCAAAGGCATGGTCCACGACGGCGTCGGGATGCAGTACCTCCAGGGCCGCCAACCCGCACGCGCGCTGCCGCACTTTCTCAGAGCGGCCGAGCTCGACCCCACGCGGCCGATGATCCAGTACATGCTCGGTGAGACGCTGCTGTCACTCGACCGGCCCGCCGAGGCGTTACCGCACTTGCGCCGCGGATTCGACGCCGGTGTCCTGAAACCGATGGCGGGTTTTGAGCTCGCGATCGCCTTGCAGAAGACCGGCGACGTGCCGGCTGCCGTCGCAGTGATTCCCAAGATCGCGATGGGTGAGGAGTCGTCGCCGGATGACTGGCTGCGCGTGGGACGACTGGCGGCCGAGCTGAACGCACCGAATGTGGGCGAGCCGTTCTTCCGCCACGCGGTCGAGATGAAACCCGATGCCTCGGAGGCTCGGCAGCAGTACGGACTCAACCTGCTCGTGCTCGGCCGCTTCGACGATGCCGTCCGCGAACTGGCCGACGCCGTCCGCCTCGACCCGCGGAACGCGGCGTCGCTGTCACACCTCGCCTACTGCGAAGCCCAACTCAACCGCCTGACCGACGCGCGGGCGCACCTGGCAGCAGCGCTCGCGCTGGATCCCGCCGATCCGATGGCGGTGCAGTTGGCGGCGGTCCTGCGCTAGCGCTTTCAACATGGGGGGCCATGGGGAGCCATGGGGAAGATCACACCCAACACCAACCCCGACAGGCTTTCGAAGAGCTTTTTGAAAGCCTGGTGGGGTGGTGTTGGGGTTGGTGTTGATTTTCCCCATGGCCCTTCATGGCCCCCCATGTTGAAGGCCCGTGAACTCGCGAACGCGGGGATATACTGCCGAGCGGAGACCCTGATGAATCGCGTTATGAAGATCGCTCTCTTCCTCGTGCCCGTGGCTCTGATCCTGACGGTCGTGCCGCGCGTTTCGGCCCACGATCAGGAGGGCGTCACCAAGACCGTCTACGCGACCTGGCTCGACAAAGACGGCAAGGTCATCACCAACCTCGCCCCGGACGAAGTGGTCGTCGTTGAAGACGGCAAACAGCGCCAGACGATGGACTTCAAGCGAGCGACGGCGCCGATGTCGATTGTCATGCTCGCCGACACCTCCGCCGCTGTGGCCGGCGCGGGCCTCGACAGCCGCGGCAGCAGCGCCACCTCAGCCGGCGACATGATCCACGACATCCGCGCGGCGTTTTCGGAATTTGCGAAGGTGATGCTGGCCGCCAACCCGAAGAACGAACTGGCCTTGATGGAGTTCGGTCAGGCGTCGATCATGATCACGAACTTCACGTCCAACGGCGAGGAGCTCGAGAAGAGCATCATGCGTCTCAACACCAAGCCCAACGCAGCCTCAGTGCTGCTCGAAGGCATTATGGAGGCCTCGAAGGAACTCGGGAAGCGGCCGAATGCGCGCCGCGCCATCGTCACCGTCAACGTGATGCCGGATAACGAGCAGAGCCGCGAGCCGGCCAACAACATCATGAAAGAGCTCGCGAAGGATCGCGCGTCGTTCTTCTCGGTGTCACTGCAGAAGGGCGACCTGCGCAATGCGTCACGCGGGCCGATCCTCGAAGGCTACGCGGACAAGACCGGCGGCAAGCGAGACGTGATCGTCGGGCAGTCGGCGCTGGTCGACATGCTGAAGAGCTACAGCACCATCCTGAACTCGCAGTACGAAATCTCGTTCACGCGTCCGGTCGGCGCGCCGCCGCAGCTGCTGCAGCTGGGCACGCATCCGAACCGCGGAACCGTGAAGGTGCTGCAGTCGAAGTTCCCACCTCAGTAATTGACGAATTAGCGAATTAGCGAATTAGCGAGTTAACGAGTTAGCGAATCACACGCATGAATCGCCTTCTGGTCGGGCTGCTGGTCGTCGGGTTTTCCGCGACGCCGGCGGCCCGGCAGAAGCCGCAAGCCACCTTCAAGTCCAGCATCGAGCTGATCAACGTCGACGTCGTCGTTGTTGACAAAGACGGCAACGCCGTTCGCGGTCTGACGCAGAAAGACTTCGCGTTGACCGACCGCAAGAAGCCGCAGACCATTTCCACATTCGAAGAGGTGTCGCACGAGCGGCTGGCCGCGGCGGCGGCGCCGGCGGCGGCGTTACCGCCGACGCTGCGCATGGATGTCGTGAGTAACCAGTCGGTGCAGGCAGACCGCCTCGTCATGGTCGTCGTCGACGACCTGCACATCTGGAAAGGTCGCACGGACAAAGCGAAGGCACTCGCGCGCGACGTCGTGACCAAGCTCGGCGCGCAAGCGTCGATGGCCCTGCTCTTCACCAGCGGCGATCACAGCACGCAGGTCACACAGGACCGGTCGCAGTTGCTGACGGCGGTTGAGACGCTGCAGGGCCGACAGAGCTGGCGGCGGCCGCATCAGGCGATCGACTCACAGCGCGCCGCGGCTATTTCCGCCGACGGCGACTCGATGGCGGCGCTCAGCACGGTCGGCACGTCGCAGGAGACATCGCTGCAGGACTTCGAAGACAACATGCGGCAGTTCACGACGATGCAGGACGCCGCGAAGATGCTGAGGGGCGAGGATCAGCGCCGCAAGGCGTTCGTGCTGATCACTGAGGGCATCGACAAGGCACTGAACGGCATCTTCGACGCGTCCGTGACGCCGTGCGAGACCGTGAGTATGCAGAGCCCCTGCTATCACGACCGCGCCCTGCGCGACATGATGGAGCAGTTGCGTCGCGCGAGCGTGGCCACGTACGCCCTGGATCCGCGCGGCAAAGTAAAACCCGAAGACATGCCACTCGAGCTGCATCCAGCGCCGATTGGCGGCGACGCCGTCTTCCGTTGGAACAACCCGATCCGCCGGGCACAGGACGGGCTCGGCTTTCTGACGGAGGCGTCGGGTGGATTCGCCGTCACGGATACGGACGACCTGACGGGCGGCCTGCAGCACATCATCGAAGACATCGATCACTACTATCTGCTCGGCTTCTACCCGGCGGATCCCAGCGGCGGCGACACGTACCGGCCGCTTGCGGTCACCGTGCCGGGCCACCCCGACTACACGCTGCGATTCCGCCATGGATACACGCCGGCCGCACCGCCGGCACCGCCCAAGAACAAGGATCCGCTCGTCGCGCTCGCGGCCGGTGTGATGCCCAGGAGCGACTTGCCGCTGCGCCTCACTGCGCTGCCACTCGTCGGCAAGGGCAAGACGTCCACGGTCGCGATTGCCCTCGAGGTCACCGCGCCCACAGGGCTGATGAAGGACGCTGACAGCATCCTGCGCGACGATGTGACGTACTCGGTGCTGGTGGTCGACGACAAGAAGGCCAAGGTCACGTCGCGGACGGGCCGGGCCGCGAAGCTGTCGCTGCGCGGACAGAACGGCGGCGCGGAGATGCCCGACAGCGTCACGTATCAGATTCCGCTGACGCTCGATCTGGAGCCGGGCCGCTACCAACTGCGCGCGTCGGCGATGAGCAAGAAACTGGACCGCGGCGGCAGTGTGTACCTCGACGTCACGGTCCCCGACTTCTCGAAGACACCGCTCGCGCTGAGCGGCATCGCGCTGGGCTACGCCGACGGCGCGCGGGTTCCGGTCGGCCGCACGGTGTCGGAGAGCGCCGCGCGCGGATCTGGCGCCGGCCCGGTGATGGGCTCCTCTCGCATACTCGGCGGCGGCCGCAGCATGGGCGGGAATCTGGCGCCGCCCACCTCGCAAGGGCCCGCCAAGGCTGCCGACAACCGGCTGCCCTTTGAGCCGTCGCTGAGCCGCGAGTTCGCGAACACGGACACGCTGCGGGCGTATTTCGAAGTGGCGCGCAAGGACACGTCCACGACCGTTCGCATGGCGGTGACGGTCCTCGACAAAGGCAATCACACCGTGATGGCGCTCGACCGCGCGGTCCTTCCGGGCGAGGCCGGCCATGTGGATCTGCGGATCCCGCTCGCGCCGCTCGGCGCGGGCGCGTATCGGATTCGAGTGACGGCGACCGACTCGCATGCCGTCGCAACGACCGAGACGGGGATCATCGTCAAGTAACGCCGGCGAGACCAAGATCAAGAGCTTCCACCATGGAGAAAATCAAACCCCTCGTGCACGCTGCTGCATGCATTGAGGTTTTGATCTGACGACGCGGGGCCTGGCGGCCGCCTTCGGCGGCACGATGAACAAGGAAGAGCGAGAACGAGAGAGCCCTGGGATCGAGGGGCTTTCTCGTTCTCGCTCTTCCTTGTTCATCGTTAGCCCGGCGTAGCCGGGCCGCCAGGCCCGCAGTTGTGCATCAGGAACTTCTCCATGGACCTCCATGTATCTCCATGGTGAATGCTCTTGGTCTTGCCCACCGGGTTCTGTGTTACATCTAGAGGTCTTGAGCGCGTCCCAGAAATCCAAATCGAAACATCCGAGCACCGCCGCGAAGGCGTCAACGACTCAGCGTTCGCCGGTGTTGGTCGTGGTGGCGCTTGTCGCGCTGGCGGCAGTGGCCGGAGGGTATTTCTGGTGGCAGCGCGGGCCGGCGTATGTGATCGAGCCCAGTGCCGACCAGAACGTTCTGCTCGTCACGATCGACACGCTGCGCGGTGATGCCCTGTCGTCGTACGGCGGACCGGCGCAGACGCCGAATCTTGACGCGCTCGCGCGGCAGGGCGCGCGGTTCACGTTCGCGCACGCGCACGCGGTGGTCACGCTCACCTCGCACACGTCGATTCTCACCGGACAACTGCCCTACGAACACGGCATGCGCGACAACAGCGGGTATCGCGTGAAGGACGGCACGGCAACATTGGCCACCCGACTCAAGGCCCTCGGCTTCTCAACAGGCGCGTTTGTGGCGGGCTTTCCGCTCACGAAACGCTTCGGCCTGACGCCTGGATTCGACGTGTACGACGACCAAATGCCGGAGATGACCGGCGACAAGACGTTCACGATGCCGGAACGCCCCGCCAACGAGGTCGTGTCGCGCGCGGTCAACTGGATCGGCCAACAGCCCGGCAAGTTCTTCGAGTGGGTGCATGTGTTCGACGCGCACTCGCCGTACCGGCCGCCGGCCGAGTTTGCCGCGAAGTATGGCGCGCAGCCGTACTACGGCGAGGTCGCGTGGATCGACGCTGCGCTGCAGCCGCTGTTTGATCGGCTCGCGACGTTGCCGCGGCCCACAACGGTGATCGTGACGTCAGATCACGGCGAATCGCTCGGCGAACATGGCGAAGCGACGCACGGCATGTTCGCGTACGAGTCGACGTTGCACGTACCGCTCATCATCGCGACCGTGACGCCGAATGGCGCGCGCGCCTCCCGCGGGGTCGTCGTCGACGCGCCGGCGCGGCATCTGGACATCGCGCCCACCGTGCTCGACGCGATCGGGGCGCCGGCCGACACCACGATGGCAGGCTCGTCGCTGCGCGAGTTGATCCGCGCAGGCACCGGACCGGATCGGCCGTCGTACTTCGAGTCGATGACCTACAACCTCGTGCGCGGATGGGCGCCGCTGCGGGGCGTGCTCGTGTCGAAGAACAAGTACATCGACCTGCCCGTTCCCGAGTTGTACGACCTCGCGGCGGATCCGAAGGAGGCGCAGAATCTGGCAACGTCAAATGCGGATCGCGCGCGTGTGCTGCTCGGCACGTTGAAGACGTACGACATGGCGCCGCCAAGCCGGCCGGGCCGCGAGTCCGCAGACGCGATCGCCAACCTGAAGTCACTCGGCTATCTGTCCGGCAGCGCGCCGGCGCGCGATCGCTACACCGAGGCCGACGATCCGAAGAACCTCGCGTCGCTCGATCGCGATCTGCACACAGCGAGCGAGTATGGCCAGAGCGGACGCACACAGGAATCGATCGCGTTGCTCAAGAGGGTCATCGGCATGCGGCCTGATACCGCCGACGCCTACATGTCGCTGTCGTACGCGTACTGGCAGCTCGGGCAACCCCTCAACGCGATCTCTACGCTCGAGAGCGGCCTCCGCGCCGGCGCACCGGACCGTGACATCCGCATCCGCCTCGGCATCTACCTCGCCGAGAGCCACACCGACTATCAGCGCGCGATTAAAGTCCTCGAGGGGCTCCCGGAAAGCGACGTCGAAGCATTGAACGGCCTCGGCATCGCGTACGTCGACGCCAAGCGTTATGCCGATGCGAAGCGCACGCTCCTGAAGGCACTCGCGCTCGATCCGACCAATGGCCTCGCGCTGCAGAACGTCGGGGTGAACGCGCTCACCGCGTTTGAGGTGACCGGCCGCAAGGACGCGGCGCTCCTGAAAGAGGCGCAGGACTACCTGACCAAGTCGCTCGAGGCGGATCCCACGCTGGCCGGGGCCTACACCGCGTTTGGCGTGACGATGTCGTACATGGGCAACAAGAGCGACGCGATCGTGGCGTGGAAGAAGGCCGTCGAACTCGATCCGTCCGACAGCAACACGCTCTACAACCTCTGGGTCGAACTGGCGAAAGCCGGTCGTCGCGATGAAGCGGTCGCCTACGGCCAGCAGTTCCTCGCCGCAACGCCGCCGAATTTTCAACCGCAGGAACGCGCGGAGATCGCGCGCTACATCAGCGGACGCTAGTGCGGCCGAGCTGAAGCTCGGCCCTACGCGCTCTCAGCGTTTTTTGATGACGGCCGCATTCGTCCCGATGACCTTCCCGTCCACGCTGACGGTCGCACGCAGCGTGTAGCTGCCGGGCGGAATGTCCGCGAGCGGCAGCAGCGTGTCGGCGCGCAAGACGTCGCCGCCGGCGAGCGGTGTGGCATCGCGCTCGAGGACGGGCGTCGTCTTGCCGTTGGGAAACAGCGACATCTTCACCGTCACATGTTCCGGAAACGCAGCGCCCGGCGCCGGATACAGCTCGAGTCCCGCGCCGATGGTGATGACGCCGGCCGGCACCTCATCGAGCGCGAGAAACTGCGACTTGCCGGCTCTGTCGATCCACCACGTCAGCACGTCGCTCCCGCTCAGCGCGCCCATGGGATAGAGGCGGGCGTCCACCGGCGTATCGATGCTGCCGACGCTGCCGGACGCATCCGTGATGCCGAACCGCAGCTGATACTTCCCCGCCGCGACGGGGAGCGGAAACGTGAATCGGTAGTTGGACGTGTCCGCGGGCGCAGCCAGCTGCGTCTTGCCCGTCTTCAATTCGCCTTGCTCGCTCACCACGCCAAACGCCATCGTCAGCGGTCCGGGCACCGACGCGGGCACCTCCAGCCCGACAACGAGCTCCACCTGGCCCGAGGCGGCGCGGCGTTTCGAGAGCGCCATGCGGATCGGCACGTTGAAGAACGGCTGGCCTTCATTGATCGCGGACTTCAATTGGTCGTCCACCGATACGACCGGTGGCGGGCCGGGGATCACGGCCTGCCGATTCGACTGCACCGTCACGCCCGGCCTGTGCACGGCCGTCGCGACGCTGAATGCCCGGCCTTCAGGCGCATCGCTCGGCGGCTCCACACCCAGCCGATAGAGCGCTGATCCGGCCACACCGGCGCGATCAAACGCCCTGTCGGCGGCGCCGACCACCGACTGGAAGAACCCGCCGCTGGCATCCGCGAGCGTCTGCATCGCCGAGCGAAACATGCGGCGATCTTCACGCCGCCGCGCGGTCAGGCCGGCGTCCGGCGCACCGCGCGCCTCACCCCCGCTGTCTTCCATCGATCGGCCGCCGTCGCTCGAGTCGAGGTCGTCACCCTCTTCGACGAGCACGCTGAGCTGCACCCCGGCTGCGGCCGCTGCGCGCGCAACGGGTTCGAAGTCCACGAGTGAATTGCGCGTCACACCGATGCCCTGCGACATCAGCACGAGTTGTTTGAGACCCTTGGCGGGCTTCATCGCGCCGATCGCCGCGATCACGGCGGCGATCTGGCGGCCGGTGGTCGAGCGCGTGGCTGCGGAAATCATCCGCGCCGTGCTTTGCGCCGCGCCCGCGCACTGATTGCGCGCCACGACCTGATCCGTGCGCAACGAGGCGATGTCGTTGGCGTTGCCGCCGAAACACTCGCGGGTAATCACGTTTCTGAGCGCGGACGCGTCGTTGAACTCCACGATGTCGAGCGCTTCTTGAATGCTCAACGTGGGGCTGCTCGGCGTCATCGGCCGCCGCGGATCCATGAACTCGCCCGACACCTTGGCGAGCGCACCCGCGACCGCGCGTCGGTCGAGCGTGGGATTCACGATGCGCGACCCGCTGGATGTCGACAGACCCACGTAGTCGGCCGCCGGCTGCCGCTCGATGAATCGCGCCGCCGCCGCAAACAACGACTTGCCGCCGCCAGGGGCAAAGGAGAGGTCGTCCACCATCAGGACAAACAGCCGCGCGTCGCCGACGGGCGCGGCGTTCGTCACCACGCGGCGACCGACCGGTTCATCGGGCTCCACATCCGTCACGGTGAGCGGCGCGGCCTGCTGCGCCACCTGCACGTAGTTGAGGGCGCGCACCGGCTGCGGCTTGCCGTTCAGCTTGATCTCGAAGTCATCAGCCGTAAGCCCGGGAACCGGCTTACCGTCTCGATCGAGCACCACGACATCAACGGTGACCAGCGTGACGCTGCTGCGAAACGTGGTCGGCACCTGCGACTGTTGGCCGGCCACGTGTGCGGCGGGCGCACCAAGTGCCAACACAACGACCGCCACCGCCAACTTTCGCATGGGCGAAGTGTAAGTCAGAACCGCACCAAAGCGCAGTCGCCTGAAGTGACCTGACGTCAGTCAGTTACCGCTTGCGCACGACCGCCGCTCGCGTGCCGACGGCCTTGTCGTTCACGATCAACTCGGCGCGGACGACATACATCCCCGCCGGCAGTGCGGCAAACGGAAACTCGACGTCGGCGCGCAGCAGTGTGGCAGCCGGGCGCGCGGGCACTTCGTCTTTGGCAATCGCCGTGGTCTCGCCCTCGCGCGTCAACGTCCACCTCACCGTGGGCGGCTCGCCCGGCATGTCGCCTGGCGGATACAGCTCGATCGACGCGTTGAGTGTGGCGGCACCGGCCGGCACATCGTCTATCGCAAACAGCTGCGCCCTGTTGCCGCTGTCGATCACCCACGTCAGCACGTCGCTCGCGGTGAATGGCCCGAACGGAGACAGCGCGGCGCGAACAGGCAGCTCTATCGTGCCCATCGCGCCGGTGCTGTCGGACGCAACAAAACGGATGCGATAGTCGCCCGGCGCGAGCGGAAACAGATACGGCACCGCGTAGTCGGCGCCCGCCGACGGCTCGAGGACGCGACGGCTGTTGCGCACCGCGCCGGTTGGATCAACGATGCCGACGAAGGTGGTGATCGGCCCTTTCACCGACGATGGCATCACGACGTTGACGCTGACGTCCACCTGACCCGCCGCGCTCGCGCTGCGTCGCAACGTGGCCGCTATCCGAATCGGCACGTCGCTCGACGCGGTATTCGAGTTCAGCGCCGCTTTCAGCAAGTCGTCGATCGACGCAGGCGCCGAGCCCGTCATGATCTTCGACGGATCGATCGGCGCGCCCGACGCGTCCGTGGCGGTCGGCTTTGCGGTCGATGGCGCGGCTGGCGGAGCCGGGGCGTCCTCGGGCAGAGCGGCCACTGCGAAGCGATTCGCTTTGGCCGTGAGGCCGGGACGTTTCACCGATACGGACACCGCGAAGTCTTTGCCGGCCGTCGTGCCCGTCGGCAACTCCACCCCGAGGCGGTACACGGCCGAGCTCGCCACGATCACTTTGTCGAAGGAGGGATCCGGATTGCCGACCACGCGATAGAACGTGCCGCCGAGCATGTCGTTGAGCGTTTGCGCGCCGTTGACGAGCAACATGTTGTCTTCACGGCGGCGACGTGAGGAGCCAGGGTCCGCCTGGGGCACTCGGGCCACGTTCGGATCGTCCTGCCCGCGCCGGCCTTCATCGGTGAGACTGATGTCTGGCTCTTCGAGCAGCACACTGAGTTGCACGCCGGACAGGGCGGCCGCGCGCACCAATGGATTGAGCTCGTCGACCTCACGCGAGACCGGCAACCCCTCGGTGAGCAGCACGAGATGGCGTATGCCGGTGGCCGTCTTCATCGCATCGATCACCGACAGCACGCCCGCAATCTGGCGACCTTTGTTCTGGCGCGCCAATGCCGCCGTCGTCCGCGCCTGACGCTGCACCTCGTGGGCGCAGTTGCAGTTGCCCATCATCTCGGCCGCAGACATGCTGTTTAGCGCGGCGCGGTCGCCGTTGAAACATTCACGCGCGACGACGTCCATCAGCAAGCGGTCATCGCCGCGGTCGATATCGATCGCTTCGTTTATGCCCACCGCCTGATCGGGCGTGCTGGCACATCCGGCGCCAGGCGACGGCCCGCTCTTGCTGATCCCCCGCGGATCGTTGAACGCGCCGACGGCCTTCGACAGCGCGGCCTTGATGACCGCGCGATCGCGCGTCGGATTGACCGCGCCGACACCGGTCGTCGTCGTGAAGCCAACGAGGTCGGGCGTCGGAATGCGGTCGAGGAATCGAGTAGCCGCCGTGAACATCGCCTTGCCACGCAGCGGCGCATACGACAGGTCATCGACGAGCAGGATGAAGACGCGGGATTCGGCCGGCGGCGGCGGCGCCGGCTTGGGCGCCGGCGCGGCGGCAACCGCGGCGGCTGTCGCCGAGGGCGCTGACGCGTTGTTGATCGTGCGGCGGGGCGCATCCACGACTACCGCCATCGCCGGTGCAGGCTCAGGCGCGATCCGCGACGGCGCCGCGGCAGGCGCGGGTTTCTCCGCCGGTGCCACCACCGGCGTCGGCGACGCCTGCACGTACGCGAGCGCGCGAATCGGCTGCGGCTTGCCGTTCAGTTTGATCTCGAGGTCGTCGGCGGTGAGACCCGGAACGGGCTTCCCGTCCTTGTCCAGCACGGTCACGTCGATCGTGGCCAGCGCCACGGCGCTGCGGAACGTCGGCGCGGTCTGACGGCCGGTCTGCTGCGCGGTCACCGCAACACCCAGAGCGCTCACCGAGACAACGGCGCCGATCATCAGCAGCTTCTTCATGTCTTGCAGTCTAGAGAGAATGGGGCAATGGGGCAATTGGGCAATGAGGCAATGGGGAGTTCGTTCTAAGCTTGTCCCTTCATGGCTCGCAAAGCGCTCGTTCTCGTTGCCCTCATCGTGCTGGCCGTCGCCGGCTGGTGGTTCACACGCACGCCCGGATTCACGATGGCGCCCAATCCTGAGCGCAACGTCCTGCTGGTGACCATCGACACCCTGCGCGCCGACGCGCTCGGGTCGTACGGCGGACGGGCGATCACGCCCAATCTCGACCGCCTCGCCGCCCGCGGCGCCCGCTTCGACTTCGCGCACGCCCACGCAGTGGTCACCCTCGCATCGCACGCGTCGATCCTGACCGGCCGCTATCCGTACGAGCACGGCATCCGCGACAACACCGGCTATCGCTTTCCCAAAACGATGCCCACGGCCGCAACCCTGCTGAAGGCCGGCGGCTTTGCCACCGGCGCATTCATCGGCGGATTTCCGCTCGATCACCGCTTCGGCCTAGACACCGGCTTCGACGTGTACGACGACAATCTGGCGCCCGCCGCCGGCGCAGAGGGCGGGGAACGCGAGCGCCTCGCCGATGCCGTTGTCGGTTCAACGCTGACCTGGATCGGACAGCAGCAGGGCAAGTGGTTCTCGTGGGTCCACGTGTACGACCCGCATGTGACCTACGCACCGCCCAAGGAATGGGCCGACAAGTTCCCATCCGACCCGTACCTCGCCGAAGTGTCGTGGACCGACTTCGCGCTCGGCGCCCTCTTCGATCGTCTGGCCGCGCTTCCCCGCTCCACGCTCGTCATCGTGACGGCCGACCACGGTGAATCGCTCGGCGAACATGGCGAACTCACCCACAGCCTCTTCGCCTATGAATCAACGCTGCGCGTACCGCTGATCATCGCGGAACTCGGCGGCACGCAGACCTCCGCGCCGCGCGGCGTGCTCGTCAACTCACCCGTGCGTCACGTCGATCTGCTGCCGACGATGCTCGACGCGGCCGGTGCGCCGGCCGCCACGGGCGTAGCCGGCTCGTCACTGCGTGACCTGATCGCCTCGGGCGGCGGCGCCGATCGGCCGTCGTACTTCGAAGCCATGAGCGCCAACATCGCGCGGGGCTGGGCGCCGCTGCGCGGCGTGCTCGTCGGCCGCGAGAAATTCATCGAGCTGCCGATCGCGGAGCTCTACGAACTGAGCGACGATGCGAAGGAACTGCGCAACGTCGTGTCGGTGAGAACCGACCGCGCGTCCGTGCTCACCAACACGCTGAAGAGCTTCAACGTGGCGCCGCCCGGACGTCCGCAGGCGGAAACGTCTGACACGGTCGAGGCCCTGCGCTCGCTCGGCTACATCGGCGGCGCGGTGGCGGCGGTCCGTGAGACGTACACCGAGGCCGACGATCCGAAGAAGCTGATCGAGCTCGAGCAGGCGATGACTGCGGCCATGGGCAAGTTTCAGAACGGGGACGCGGCTGGAGCCATCGCCGTGTATCAGAGTGTGATTGCGCGGCGCCCCGACATGGAGGACGCGTACCGCAAGCTGGCCTTCACCTACTGGCGCACGGGCCGGCCCGCCGAGGCGATCGCCACACTCGAAGGCGCGCTGCGCGCCGGCATCACGCAGAGCGAAGTGAAGATCAAGCTCGGCGAGTATCTCGCCCGGAGCGGTCAGGCGGGCAAGGCGATTCAGCTGCTCTCGTCATTTGCGGGCGACGATCCCGACGCGCTGATTGCGCTCGGCAACGCGTATCAGTTCTCTGGAAAGCCCGCTGACGCGGTCAAAGTGTTTCAACATCTGATCGCGGTGGATCCGAAGAGCGGCGTCGGACATCAGAACATCGGCGTCATCAGACTGCAGGCCAACGATCTGGCCGGCGCCGAGCAGGAACTGCGCAACGCGCTCGAGCTCGAACCGGGTCTATCGACAGCGTTCACAGCGCTCGGCGTGGTGTTCGCGCGCACGAATCGTCCGGGCGACGCGATCGAGGCGTGGAAGCGCGCTGTCGCGCTCGACGGCGCGGAATTCGACGCGATGTACAACCTGATCGGCGCGCTGGCGCAGTCGGGCCAGATCAACGACGCGCGCGCGTACGGCGAGCAGTTCCTCAAGACCGCGCCGCCCGCGCTGCAGAACGAAATCGACGCGGTCAGAAGACTGCTCGGAAAGTAGATCAAGAGCGAATTCACCATGGAGAGCACGTAGATCCATGGAGAAGATCACACCGTAAACAGCCGTAAACAGCCGTAGACATTCGTAGTCGCGGACCTTCAGGTCCGCGAGTCAGGATCTGACGCGGGGCCTGGCGGCCGCCTTCCTTGGCCTGAGCCTGTCGAAGGCGGCGGCACGACGAGCGAGGAAGATCAAGAACGAGAAAGCCCGGTGATCAAGGGGCTTTCTCGTTCTTGTTCTTCCTCGCTCGTCGTCAGCCCGGCGTAGCCGGGCCGCCAGGCCCGCAGTTGTTCAGGCCTTTCTCCATGGCCCTCCATGAATCTCCATGGTGGAAGCCGTTTTCGGACTAGACTCCCCCTTTCGGAGGTCGCGATGAAGGCACGGATCACAGTGTTGGCGTTGGCGGTGTTGTCGGTGACGGTTCTCGCCCAGGGACCGGCGCCATCGATCGCGGTGATCCGCCAGTCGGATTTGAAGACGGACCTGTTCTTTCTGGGCTCGGATGCGCTGCAGGGGCGGCTCACCAACACGCCCGGCAACCTGGTGGCGACCGAGTGGGTGAAGTCGCGGTTTGAACGACTGCATCTGGCGCCGGCCGTGCCCGGATACGTTCAGCACTACAACCTCATGACGATGGCGCTCGGTCCCACCAACGGACTCGAGCTCAACGGGGCGCCGATCGCGCACGGCGCGGGCTACTACACGCAGCGCTTCAGCGCGACGGCCACGGCCAGCGGCCCCGTGGTGTTCGCCGGCTTCGGCATCACCGCGCCAGACCTCGGCTACAACGACTACAAGAACGACCTGGTGAAGGGCGCGATCGTGCTGGTGATCGATCACGAGCCGGGCGAGCGCGACGAGAAGAGCCGGTTCGACGGCGTCGTCACCTCGGATTTGAGCGCTGGCTTCCGAAAAGCGCAGGCCGCACAGGCCCACGGCGCCGCCGGCATTTTGTTCGTCAGCGACGTGCACAACCATCCAGGTGGCGGCACCAACCTGACCGCGCGGGGCGCATGGCCCGAGACGCCATCACGAGTCGGGACGTACACGCTCGAGACGTGGATGAAGAGCATCACCATTCCCGCCGCCCAGATTTCAGCGGACCTGGCCGCGACGTTGATCAAGGGCACCGGCCGCACACTCGACGACCTCGCGAAGGCCTCAGACACGGCGTCGGGAATCGCGCCCGTCTCGTTGCCAGGCGCGACCGCGAAGATCACGGCGAGCGTCACCCGCACGCCGGTTCCCGATCGCAATGTGCTGGCGATGGTCGAGGGCAGCGATCCGGCGCTGAAGAACGAATGGGTCGTCGTGAGCGCGCATGTCGATCACGACGGACTGAACGGCACGCAGATCATGAATGGCGCCGATGACGACGGCTCGGGGACAGTGGGGTTGCTGGCGATTGCCGAGGCCTACGCGGCGGCGGCCGAGGCCGGCCACAGACCCAGGCGATCGGTGCTCTTCGCGGCGTTCAACTCTGAAGAGCGCGGCCTCCTGGGCGCGTGGGCGTACACCGAGCAGCCCACCGTGCCGCTCAAGAACATCGTGGCCGTGCTGAACATGGACATGATCGGCCGCAACGAAGAAGTGCCGGAACCCGCGCCGGTGGCCCCCGGTGCGCGCGCGGGCGGCGGCGGTCGGTTCAATGGCCTCGACCCGCAAACGGCCGAGTCGAACGCGAACGCGCTCAATATCATCGGCGCGGTGCGGAGCCCCGATCTGAAGGCGGCGATCGACGCGGCCAACGGCGCGCAGAAGCTCCAGATCCGGTACCGCTACGACAACAACGCGTCGCAGTTGATGCGCCGCAGCGACCACTGGCCGTTCATCCAGCGCGGCATTCCCGGGGTGTGGGTGTTCACGGGGTTGCATCCCGACTACCACACGCCGCAGGACCGGCCGGAACGGATCAACTACGTGAAGATGGAAAAGATCGCGCGACTCGTGTACCAGACGAGCTGGAACCTCGCGAACGCCGCGTCGAAACCGAAGTTACTCAGTCGCTAGAGAAGACGGAGACCTGCCATGCGTCGTCTATTGCTGTTGTTGTCGTGTGTCGCGCTGCTCGCGCTGCCATCCATCGCGCAAGCCCAACAGGAAGACATCGGGTTTGCCACAGTCCCGCCGCGCGACATCGCGATGCCCGCGTTCACCGACGCGCACATCTCCGGGTTGTTGACGACGCTGGATACGCTGCTGGCCAAACAGACCGATCCGGACAAATGGACGAAGGACGCGGGTCTCCATTTCTGGCGGCTGATGAACCGGCTGCAGCTCGGACAGATGTCATCGACCCAGGAAGCCATGGTGCTGGCCAGATTCGACGCGTACGAGAAGACGCACCCGAAGGACAAGGCGGCGATCGACATTCAGCGCCGGACCGTGCGGGAGTTGATGATCGGCAAGATCGCGCCGGAGATTGTCGGCAAAGACTACGACGGCGTCGAGTTCAGGCTGAGCGACTATCGCGGCAAGGTGACGGTGCTGTACTTCACGGGCCAATGGTGCGGCCCGTGCCGCGGCGAGTATCCGTACGAGCGGCTCATGCTCGAAGTGCACAAGGACGATCCGTTCGCGATCGTCTCGGTGAACAGCGACGCGAAGCTCGAGACGGCGAAGCAGGCCAAGGTCGACGAGAAGCTGAACTTCCGCTCGTTCTGGGACGGCTACCTCGAGAAGAACACGTCAGGCCCGATCGCGACGGCGTGGAACGTCACGGGCTGGCCCGCGATCTACGTGCTCGATGCCAAAGGCACGATCCGCTTTGCGCAGCTTCGCCAGGAAGACATCCTCAAAGCCGTCAATCAGTTACTCGCCGAGCAGCGCGCCGCGGCCCCGAAGAAGCTGATCGAGCCTGACTGAGTGCCCTGCTGACGCGGGGCCTGGCGGCCGCCTTCCTTGGCCTGAGCCTGTCGAAGGCGGCGGCACGACGAACGAGAGAGAGCGAGAACGAGAGAGCCCGGGGATCGAGGGGCTTTCTCGTTCTCGCTCTCTCTCGTTCGTCGTTAGCCCGGCGTAGCCGGGCCGACAGGCCCCACACCGTGCAGCTCCATGGCCCTCCATGGAGCTGCATGGTGAGCAGCCCTTGAACTTGCTCTACTTCAGATGCTTGTTGAACCAGCCGAGCGTGCGGTCCCACGCCAGCTTCGCGGATTTCTCGTCGTAGCGCGGTGTCGTGTCGTTATGGAAGCCGTGCTGCGCGCCGTCGTAGATGTAGGCCTCGTAGGTCTTGCCGGCGGCCTTCAGTGAGGCTTCGTACGCGGGCCAGGCGCCCGTGGTGCCGGTATCCGCACCGCCGAAGTTCAAGAGCAGCGGCGCCTTGATCTTCGTCGCGTCCTCCGCGTTCACGCCGCGTCCGTAGAACACCACGCCGGCGCCGAGATCAGGCTTGCGCACGGCCATCTGGTTCACGATGCCGCCGCCGAAACAGAAACCGACGATGCCGTACGTGCCGGTCGATTCGGGACGCGCCTTCAGCCAGTCCGCCGATGCCACGAAATCCTCGAACATCTTCGGGCCGTTCACCTGACGGAACTTCAGCGCACCCTCTTCGTCCGTCCCCGGAAAGCCGCCGACCGACGTCGTCCCATCCGGCGCGTACGCGACGAAGTTGGCGAGGGCCAGCCGCCGTGCCACGTCCTCGATGTAGGGGTTGAGCCCGCGATTCTCGTGAATGACCAGCACGGCCGGAAACTTGCCGGCCGCGGCCGGACGCGCGAAGTATCCCTTGATCGTGCCATTGCCTTGGGGGCTGTCGACCGTCTCGTAGCTCGTCTTGATCTTCGGATCGTCTTTGGCAACCTGCTGCGCATACGCGTAGTTGGGCCGCAAGCTCTCGAAGAGCGTCATCACCGTGACTCCACCGACGGCATATCGTTTCGCACGATCCAGAAAGTCGCGACGCGAGATCTCGCCGTGCTGGTACTCGTGAAACAGATCGAGCAGTTCCTGCGGGTAGTCGGACGCGGTCTTTCGGTTGGTGGGCGGCATGGGCCGAGATTCTACACGGGCAGGCGTGAGATAGTCGTCGGCAATTGATGGGTGGCTGGCGGGAACTCCTGACGTCGATCTTTCTTGTCCGCTCCGAGCGCCCCACGCCGGTGCCGCTCAGGGTGTGGCTGGTCATCGCCTCATTGAGCTTGACCGTCTCGGTCGCGGTGGCCCTGCAACCCGGCCAACTCGGCGACCTCGCGACCGTTCGCGCCTGGCTCCACTACTGGGTCACGGCCTGGGACAACCCCTACAAACACTTTGGCGCTGTGTTGGACTACCCGCCACTGGCGTTCCTGATGCTGTGGCCGCTCAGCCTTCCGTCGGAAGCCTCGGTCGCCTATTGGTTCCTGCCGACGGCCATCGTGTTGACGACGCTGGCGGTGTGGGCCCAGCTGCGATGGGTCTCGGATCGCCTGCAGATTTCGCTCTCCACCGGCGAGCGCGTCGCGCTGGTGGCGATGGTGTTGTCTGGCGGCGGCGTCCGCACGGGGATCTGGTTGGGACAGACGATGGCGCTGAGCCTGCTGCTTGGGGCGTTGGCGATGCAATGGAAACGACGTCGCCCGTGGCTGGCCGCCGTGTGTCTCGCGCTCTGCTCGTTCAAACCCCACATCGCCGTCGGATTTGGCCTGGCGATCCTGTTGGTCGAAGGCATCGGCATCCCGCTGGCCGCCGCGGCGATCACGATGCTGCTGTCCTGGATATTCGCCGTCACCATCGGGGAGTCGCTGTTCAGCGTGGTCATCGACTACGCCAGTAATCTGCTGGCGCTCTATGGCGGCCCGGATCGGGTGCGAGGCATGCTCAGCATTCGCTTTGTGCTGGACGATCTGGTGGGCCACTACGCCACCGCCACGGTGATCTACCGCGTCCTCGCCGTCGGCTCGCTCATCACCATCGCCACGCTGGCCAAACGCCGGAGCGTGGACGCGGTAACGCAGGTGCATGTGGCCGTCGTGTGCATGCTGTGGTCGCTCGTGTTTCTGCCGCACCAGCTCTACAACAGTGTGTTTGCTGCGCCGGGACTGTTCCTGCTGATGTGGCCCGAGTCGGGGCTGATTCGTCGCCGTGGCGTTCGCGCCGCCGTCGTCGCCGCGTACGTGATGTTCGGCGTGGTCGACATCGCCCGCCTGTTTCGCCTGCTGAGCCGGTGGATGCCTGAGTCTGATTGGGTGTGGTGGCTGGGCTACGACACGAGCCCCGTGCAACCGTTCGCGTTGTTCCTGCTGATCCTGTGGCGGCTCTACGAACGGCCGCGCGCGAACGCGCCGGCGGTGGAGCCGACCACGTAGAGCAGAGTCGCGATACGATCGCGGCATGCGGACTCTTCGCACGGCGGCCGCGATCTTCATCCTCAGTATCTCCGGGCTGCTCGCGCAGACGCCGGAGCCGCCCGCCTACAAAAACGCCGCGCTGCCCGTTGCGGATCGCGTGAAGGACCTCATCGGTCGAATGACGATCGAGGACAAGTTCTGGCAGCTCTACATGATTCCCGGCGACCTCGACGACAGCACCACCGACTACTCGCACGGCGTATTCGGACTGCAGATCTCCGGAACAGACGCGCGGCAACACGCGGCGCGCATCAACGAGATTCAGAAGTACTTCGTCGAGAAGACCCGGCTCGGCATTCCGATCATCCCGTTCGAAGAGGCCCTGCACGGCCTAAAGGCACCCGGCGCCACGATGTTTCCGCAGGCGATCGCGTTGGCCGCCACGTGGGACACCGCGATGATGCGGCACGTGGCCGACGCGGCCGCTGCCGAAGCACGCAGCCGCGGCATCCGCGACGCGCTCTCCCCCGTCGTCAACATCGCGGACGATGTGCGGTGGGGACGAGTGGAGGAAACGTACGGCGAGGATCCGGTGCTGGCCTCGGCGATGGCGCGCGCGTTCGTCGGCGGCTTCCAGTTCAACGGCGTGATCGCCACGCCGAAGCACTTTGTGGCCAACGTGGGTGAGGGCGGGCGCGACAGCTACCCGGTATTTCACAGCGAACGTCTCCTGATGGAGCGCTACTTTCCGCCGTTCCAGGCCGCGCTCATGGCGGGCGCCGGCTCGATCATGACCGCGTACAACTCCGTGGACGGCGCGCCAGCCACCCAAAATCCGCGACTGCTCAACGAGATTCTGAAGCGCGACTGGGTCTTCGGCGGATTCGTCATCTCCGATGCGGCGGCCACCGGCGGGCCGACGGTGCTGCAGATGACCGAGCCGAATACACCTGCGGCCGCAGCGCACGCATTGAAGTCGGGACTCGATGTGATCTTCCAGAGTTCGTGGGCGCAGTACCGTCCGTATTTCGCTGCGTTCCAACAAGGCTTGATTCCGGACGACGTGATCAACGCCGCCGTGTGGCGCGTGCTGCGCGCGAAGTTCGAGTTGGGACTGTTCGAGCAGCCGTACGTGGATGTCGACGCGGCCGCCGCGATCAACGGTCGCGCGGAGCACGCCGCTCTGGCCCGCGCGTCGGCGCGCGCGTCGATCGTGCTGCTGAGGAACGACCGCAACCGCCTGCCGCTGTCGAAGTCGATGGCGTCGCTCGCCGTGATCGGGACCGACGCGACCGAAGCGCGACTGGGCGGCTACAGCGGACCCGGCAACAACGTGGTGCCGATCCTGGACGGCATCCGGCTCGCGGTGAGCCGATCGGCGACGGTGCGCTTCGCGCCGGGCCCGGGACGCGTCGTTGAAGACGTCGTGGCGATTCCGGCGGATCGTTTCTCGACCACGCAAAACGGCCAGACGGTGCCCGGCCTGACAGGACAGTACTTCGACAACAACAAGCTCGGCGGCAGCCCGAAACTCACGCGCGTCGACGCCCGCGCGGATTTCCGCTGGACGCTGAACGCGCCCGGTCGCGGCATTCCGTTCGACTGGTACTCCGCGCGATGGACGGGCACGCTGACCGCGCCGCCCGAGGGCGTGCGACAGCTCGCGATCGCCGGCAACGATGGCTATCGGCTCTGGATCGACGGCGACCTCGTCATCGACAACTGGGTCAAGAAGTCGTACGGCACACGGAGCGCGCGCATCGATCTGGCTCCGGGGTCATCGCATGATCTGAAGCTCGAGTACTTCGAGAGCACGGGCAACGCGCGGCTCACGCTGATGTGGGATGCCGGCGCCGTCAACAGCCGAACCGCTGCACGCCGGAGGATCGACGACGCCGTGACGCTGGCGCGTGCCAGCGACGCCGCGGTGATCGTGGCCGGCCTCGAAGAGGGCGAGTTCCGAGATCGCGCGTTCATCACGCTGCCGGGGCTGCAGGAAGACCTGATCGCCGCTGTGGCCGCCACCGGAAAGCCCGTTATCGTCGTGCTGGTCGGCGGCAGCGCGATCGGCATGTCGCGGTGGATCGACGAGGTCGATGCGGTGGTCGACGTGTGGTATCCGGGCGAGCAGGGCGGCCACGCGGTCGCCGACGTGCTGTTTGGCGATTACAACCCCGCCGGGCGGCTGCCGGTGACGTTCGCGATGAGCGAGGGCCAGTTACCGCTGAGCTACAACCACACGCCCACCGGCCGCGGCGACGACTACCTCGACCTCACGGGCATGCCGCTGTTTCCGTTCGGCTACGGACTCAGTTACACCACATTCGAGTACTCGGATCTGAAGATCGCCGACAGCACGATCGCGCCGGACCGATCGACGCGCGTGACGTGCACCGTGAAGAACACGGGCACGCGCACGGGCGATGAAGTGGTGCAGCTGTACGTCCGCGACGTGCTCGCGTCACTCGGCCAGCCGGTAATCGCGCTCAAGGGGTTCGAGCGTATCCAGCTCGCGCCCGGCGAATCACGCGAGGTGTCGTTCGTGCTCGGGCCGGATCAACTGAAGATGCTCGACGCGAAGCTGCGGTGGGTCGTCGAGCCCGGCGACTTCCGCATCATGATCGGCGCGTCGTCGAAGGACATCCGGCTGCGGGGAATCCTGACGGTGAAGTAGGGTGACTACCGCGCCACGTTCGCCAGATCGAGCGTGACTGAGACGACTTTGCCCTGTTCAATGTCGGCGCGAAGCCACGGCTCGAGCGGAAACGGGCCATCAGCGATGGCGCCCTTCCCGCCAACGATGGCACGCAGGGCGGCCACATCGATGTTCGTGGACACCTTCATCGTCGGATGTGATTTCGGGCAGACGGTCGCCGCGCGCTTGGCGAATGCGGGGAGCGTCACGCTCAACGGCTCCTTCGCCTTTCGGCTGATCTCCAGCGTGTAGATGTCCACCATCTTCTGGGGAGTGTCGCAATCAGCGCCGGCGAATGTCGTCGCGCGTCCCAGTTGATCGAGGACTTTCGAAGCGCGGCTCGCCCCAAACCCGCAGGCCACACCACCACACAGCGCCAGCACCGCGGTCGCACAGCGTGCCTTGAACCATCGTTCTGATCTCATCATCATGTCCTTCTATCGCGTCGCTTCGACACGCTTCGGATCGAGCCGCCACACGGTCTTGGCGTCTGCGGCGATCCACACGGAGCCCTCGGCGATGAAGACAAGGCCGCCGCCGGCGCCGGTGAAGATCTGCGCAACCTGATTCGTGCGCGGGTCGATGCGGACCAGCGGCACCCCGGGCGCGCTGACCCAGACCGAGCCTTCGCCCACGGCGATCTGCCCTGCCGTCATCGATATGCCGAGCTTCACCGTCTCGGTCACCTTGTTGGTCTTGGGATCCACGCGCGATACCGTGGCGTCCCCCGCGTTGAGCGTCCAGACGGACCCTTCGCCGAACGCCACGGCGACGGGTGATTTGCCCACCTTGATCCACTCCGCAATCAGATTGGTGTGCGACTCGACGCGTGCCAGTTGATTCGTGGTCGCGTTGGTGATCCACACCGCGTCCGATCCAGACGCGATGCTGCTCGCGCCGGCGCCGGTGTAGACCTCGGCCACGACTGCGCCAGAGACCGGGTCGATCCGCGCGAGTGTGCCTTTCTCGTCGGTGATCGCCCACACGCTGCCGACGCCGGTGAACATCGGCCCCTTTGCCGAGGCAATTCCCTTGGAGATCGTCGCCGTGGATGCGTTCGTCTTCGGGTCAACGCGCGCGATGCCGGCCGTGCCACAGAGGGGCACCCACATCGCCCCGAAGCCGAACGTCATGCCGGGGCACGCCGGCTTGGCGAGTGCGATCGTCTGCGTGGTCTTGTTGGTCTTGGGGTCGACGCGGATCAGGGTGCCGGCCTCTTTGAGCGAGACCCAGAGGCTGCCGTCGCCGCTACCCAACCCGATCGTTCCACCAAACGCGAACGTGGCGTCGGGTTTCAGCCGTTCCATCGCCGTGCGCACTGCGGGCGCGGGCTTGTCCTTTGGCGCGGCCTCCTTGGACGACTCCTGCCCCATCCAGGGCAGCGAGATCAGGGTCGCAAGCGCCAACATTGCGGGTTTACCGGACACGAACATGGCCGTCATAATACCGGCTCAACTCCGTGAACCCTACACTTTCACCCTCGTCCTCCTGGACCCGCTGGTCGTCTGCCGCGCTCGCGGTCACGCTGCTCGTCTCGATTGCCGTGCGACAGACCCGCGTTCACGCGCAGGCTCCGGGCACGGGCGCGGCGTCGGCCGAGTTCTTCGAAGCGCGCGTGCGGCCTCTGCTGGTGGCGCAGTGCTATGAATGCCACGCCGACAAGGCCAACGGCGGACTGCGCGTGGATTCGCGACAGGCGCTGCTGACGGGCGGCGAGTCGGGCCCGGCCATCGTGCCGGGCGACCCGGATCAGAGCCTCCTGATTCAGGCGGTGAAGCGCCTGCCCAACGCCCCGCAGATGCCGAGCAAACGGCCGAAGCTCCGCGACGAAGACATCGCCGCGCTGGTCGACTGGGTGAAGGCCGGCGCTCCATGGCCCGCGAGCGCGTCCACTCCTGCGCCGACCGCCGCTGCGGCGAAGCCGGCAGGCTTCACGCCCGAGCAACGCGCCTATTGGGCGTTTCAACCGTTGACCTCGCCTACGGTGCCGGCGGTGAAAGACACCTCGTGGGCGAAGACCGGCATCGATCGCTTCGTGCTGGCGCGTCTCGAGAAGGACGGCCTCCGTCCTGTTGCCGCGGCCGACAAGCTGACGTTGATCCGCCGCGCCAGCCTGGACCTCACCGGCCTGCCGCCAACACCTGAAGACGTCTCGGCGTTTCTCGCGGACGGTTCGCCACAGGCGTTCGCGAAGGTCGTCGATCGTCTGCTGGCATCGCCGCGCTACGGCGAAACCTGGGGTCGCGCGTGGCTCGACGTCGCGCGCTACGGTGAAGACGACTATCGCAGCCTCGACCCCAAGGGCCGCGGCCTCAACCCGTACGAGAACGCCTATCTCTATCGCGACTGGGTCATCAAGGCGTTCAACGACGATCTGCCGTACGACCAGTTCGTCAAGGCGCAACTGGCGGCGGATCTGATGAACGACGGCCAGCGGGTGCGCAACCTGCCGGCACTCGGCTTTCTCGGCCTCGGCCCGTGGTACTACGACAACGGCGCGGTCGAAATCACGCGCGCCGACGAGCGTCACGATCGCGTCGACGCGGTGAGCCGCGGCCTCCTCGGCATCACCGTGGGCTGCGCGCGCTGCCACGATCACAAGTACGATCCGATTCCGACCCGCGACTACTACGCGTTGGCCGGCGTGTTTCTGAACACGCGCTATCACGAGTATCCGCTGGCGCCGAAGTCCGTGGTGGACGAGTACAAGGCCGCCGAGAAGAAGATCGAGAAGAAGGAAGACCTGCTCGGCGAGTTCCTCGGGAAAGAATCGGAGCAACTGGCCGGCACGCTGGTGTTTCAGGCGGCGAAGTACATGCAAGCCGCGTGGAAAGTGACCGGCGAGTCGAAAACGCCGAAACAGAAAGTGATCGACAAGGACGAGCTCGACTACGAGTTGTTCGACCGCTGGCTGCGCTTCCTCGCCAAGCCGCCGAAGGACTACCAGAACGTCGCCGCATGGCAGGCCATGATCAAGTCCGGCGGCACCGCCGCGCAGGCGAAGACCCTCAGCGAAGCGTTCCAGGAAGAACTCGTCGACGTGATGCTGGCCAAGAAACTGGTCGACGAAGAAAACGACATCATCCGCGCCAAGGCACTGCCGGGCACGAAGAAGAAAGAGCGCGCGAATCTCCCGAACGAGTTCATCACCAACGATGACTTCTGCCCGGGCTGCGGCCTCGAGCTGAAGAGCATGCCGATCGAGAAAACAAAGCTCTACACCGACGTCTTCCAGCGCGACCTCGAGGTTGTGTCGGATCCAGCGCTCGCGCAGCCGGGCCTGCTCGCCTTCAGTGGTTGGGGTCTCGAACGCCAGCTCGGTCCGGATCGTCGCGCGATGCTCAAAGCGCTCGAGGCGGATATCGAGGCGATGACCAAGGCGCTGCCGCCCAAGTACCCGTACGTGCACGGCGTCGAGGATGTCGAGAAACCCGGCGAGCTGAAGGTCAGCCTCCGCGGCAGCCAATACCGTTTCGGCGACGATGCGCCCCGGGGGTTCCCGACGATCCTGACGAAGGAACCGCTGAAGTTCACCACAGGCAGCGGCCGACTCGCACTCGCCGACACCATCGTGACGACTCCGCTCGCGATCCGCGTGATCGTGAACCGCATCTGGAAAGGTCACCTCGGCACCGGCATCGTCGACACGCCGAGCAATTTCGGCAGGAACGGCGATCGGCCGTCACATCCGGAACTGCTCGACCACCTCGCGCAGTACTTCCTTGATCACAAGATGTCGATCAAGGCGCTGACACGCGAGATCATGCTGAGCCGCGTGTACCAACTCAGCACGACCGAGTCGGCGGCGAATGCCGAGAAGGACGGCGGCAACCGACTCTACTGGCGAGCCAACGTGCATCGGCTCACCGCGGAGCAGATTCGCGACTCGGTCCTGTTCGTGTCCGGCGCGCTCGATACGAAGATGGGCGGCCCGTCGATCGCGCTGACGCCGCTCGCGAAGCGGCGCACCGTGTACGGCAAGGTCAGCCGCTACAAGCTCGACGAGTTTCTGCAACTGTTCGACTATCCGAGCCCCAGTCAGTCGGCCGAGAAGCGCTTCTCCACGAATGTGCCGCTGCAACGGCTGTTCTTCATG
>CAYHEX010000019.1:0-27676 GCA_964355365.1 uncultured Solibacteraceae bacterium
TGAATCGCTGCTCGTTGTAGACGATGAACAGGTCGCTGAGCGGATGGTGCATCAGGTTGAATCGGACGTTGGTGTTCACCTGTTTGACGTCGCGGTTGTACTGCACCAGCGCGTCCAGATACATGTTCGTCGTGAACGAGTAGTTCGCGCGCATCGTGTAGATCGATGTCACGAAGTTGGCGACGGGAATGGTCAATGTGCCGGCGGTTCGGCTGATGCCGAGCGTGACCTTCGCGCGACCGGACGGCTGGAAGATCACGCTGCCCTGAATCGTCTTCTGCGTGCCGCTCCACAGGCCTCCCCAGAAGTAGTTGCCCGAGATGGCGAACGGCCGGCTGGCGTCGCTCTGCACGAGCAGTTTCCATTCGGTCCAGCTGTAGTCGCCGGCGGGCATGGCCGGGGCGGTTGACGCCAGCCTGAGCGGTGCCGTGATCTCCTCCATGCGCTGGTTGGCTGAAAGCTCCACGACGCCGCCGTTGTCCATGAACACCGAGAAGCCGGAATGCAGTTGCTTGCCGATCATCCGTCCATCGGGCTTGGTGAAGTAGTTCCAGGACACGTGCGGGTGCAGTTCGCGCACGCCGCGGCGTTTCAGCGCGATCGGGCGCGGCCGCACGCCGGTGTCGAGCAGCCATTTGCGCGAATCAGTCCGTCGGTAATAGCCGAGGTCGTCGCGGAAGTCCTTGCCCAGCTGCATGACGCCGAGCTTGCCGTGGAAGTAGTTGCCTTCGTGGTTGATCGAGGTGCGCCACGCGGCCGTGGCGCCGGTTACCCCTGGAGTGACCGTGTTGATCAGGTAGGAGCTCCAGTCGGTGTTGCCGGGGAGCCGGATGTTGGCGTCCACGCCATAGACACGGTTCCAGTCGCTGCGGTTCTCCGTGGACTGTCGCTGCATGAAGAGCACGCCGACGTCGGACGCGCCCGAGATGTTTCGTCGCGCGCGAAGAACCGAGTAGTTGGTGGCAGGCGTGCTGCCGTCCTGCTCGGTCTGGACGTTCAGTGCGCCCACCGTGAACCCCGCCGCCCGCCCGGTCAATCGCCCGCCCGCCATGATCGGAATCGCCGTGCCCTTCGAGGAGAGGCCGATTCTTCGGCTGAAGAAGAGCAGGAGGTCTTCGTCCGGTGTGGGCGTCGGGTTTACGCGGTTGTTGCGCGCCGCGTCGCCGACGTAGAACAGTCCGGCGTTCTCCAGAAAGAATCCGCGTTTCTCCGGGAAGAACTGCGAGAACTGCGTCAGGTTGACGGTCTGCTCGTCGGCCTCGGCCTGAGCGAAGTCCGGGCGGGCGGTGACGTCAAGCGTGAGTGCCGGCGTGACGCCGTATTTCACGTCGAGGCCCCCATTCAATGTGTGGTCGAATGTGGCGCCGCCCGTATTGCGGACGGAACTGCCGAGGACGTAGGGTTTCACTTGCAGGTTGCGGCCCGGTTGCGCGCCCTCGACGCCTTCGAGCGTGCCGGCGAGCGACACGCGCGTCAGGCCGTACGCGCGCGGGATCGGCGCCCAGTAGACCACCTCATTCTTGCGCCGGATGTGCCGGCCGAAATTGATGCCCCACGCGGGGCCGTCAACGACGAAGCGCAGCGAGCGGAAGGGAATCTGTATTTCGACCGTCCATCCGTCCGTGACCTGAGCGGTTTTGACGAACCAGACGGCGTCCCAGCTGGCGTTAGTGTCCTTGCCTTCGTTGGTGATCTGCTGGTCGGCGCGCGCGCCCGAAGGGTTGGTCGCGAACTGGAAGCCGTTCCGGCGGTCCCCGAACGTGTCGAGGATTACCTCAAAGCTGTCCTGGTCACCGATCGTGAAGTCCTTGCGAATGCCCCTGACGACGGGCGCGTGGCCCGAGGTGTCGTGGCAGTAGGCGGCAATGTAGAGCGAGTCCTTGTCGAAGGCCACCCAGACATCGGTCCGCTCGGTCGCCGGCTTGCCCTCGGCCGGCTCGGCCTGCGTGAACCTCGAGTCGGGCGCCTGCTGCTTCCACACGGCATCGTCGAGAACGCCATCGAGCACGATGGGCGACGCCGCGGCGATCGCGCGCAGCGTTGGCCGGGGCGCGGCGGCAGGAGGTGCCGTCTGGGCCCGGGCGGCGGCTACTGACAGGGTGAAAACGACGAGCGCGAGCGCAGCAGGCCGGGCGTACCGGCGGACGAGACGTGTCAAGGCGCGGCAAGTATAAAATGAAAGCGTCAAATGACACGGCTGACTCGCGAATCGGCACTCGACCTCTACCTCCATGCCCCCACGGCCGACCTCGGCCGGATGGCCGATGCCGTCCGCCGCCAGAAGCATCCGGACGGTGTGGTCACGTACATCATCGATCGCAATGTGAATTACACGAACGTGTGCATCGAGAAGTGCGCGTTCTGCGCGTTCTATCGCGACGTCGGGCATCAGGACGGCTACACGCTGTCGTTCGCCGAGATCTTCCGCAAGATCGAAGAGACGATCTCGCTTGGCGGCCAGCAGTTGCTGCTCCAGGGCGGCCACAACCCCGACGTGCCGCTGGCGTGGTACCTCGACCTCTTCCGTGAGGTGAAGACGCGTTTCCCGTCT
Organism: uncultured Solibacteraceae bacterium; assembly: GCA_964355365.1. Lineage (GTDB taxonomy): Bacteria > Acidobacteriota > Vicinamibacteria > Vicinamibacterales > SCN-69-37 > SCUN01. The sequence goes on from CAYHEX010000019.1 coordinate 2,552, forward strand.
TTCAGACTGCATGCGCTGTCACCGCCGGAAGTCATTCACATCTCGCGGCTGTCGAAACTGTCGACGAAGGACGTTCTGCGCCAGCTCATCGACGCCGGCCTCGACAGCGTGCCTGGCGGCGGCGCGGAGATCCTCGTGGACCGCGTGCGCAAACTGCTGCACTGCTATCACAAGGCTAGCGCCGATCAGTGGCTGGCCGTGATGCGCGAAGCGCATCAGTTCGGCCTGCGCACGACGGCCACGATGATGTACGGCACGGTGGAGATGGCGGAGGAACGCCTCGAGCACATGTTCCGGCTGCGTGAGCTGCAGGACGAGACCGGCGGATTCACCGCGTTCATCGCGTGGAGCTACCAGCCGGAGCATACGGAACTCGGCGGCACGGAGGCCACCGGCGTGGACTACTTGCGCACCCTCGCGCTGTCGCGGTTGGTGCTCGACAACTTCGACAACGTGCAGTCGTCGTGGGTCACACAGGGCGGCAAGGTCGGGCAGATGAGCCTCGCGTACGGCGCCAATGACATGGGGAGCGTGATGATCGAAGAAAACGTCGTTCGCGCGGCGGGCGCCGAGTTCTGTATGGATGAGTACGAGGTGGTGCGCAATATCGAAAGCGCGGGGTTTGCGGCGAGGCGCCGCAACATGCACTACGACATCCTGGGCGAGCCGATCTTCCGCGAGCGCGCGGTACCGCGCATGCTCGAACTCGCGGTGGCGCGCAACGACGGCCGCGGCGGCGAGGCCGACGATCTGCGCGGCTACGCGGCCCGCAGCGCGGCGGCCAAGCGTTCGCGCGCGTCGCAATAGCCTTGGACATCTTCCGCGCGCGCTGGATCCTGCCGGTGGCGCAGCCGCCGATCGAGAACGGTTGGGTCTCCGTGGAGCACGGGCGTGTGTTGGCCGTGGGCGCAGGCCGCGCGGAGTGGCCGGCGACCGATCTTGGCGACGTGGCGCTACTGCCCGCGTTCGTCAACGCGCACACCCACCTTGAGTTGAGCTGGATGGCCGGCCGCGTACCGCCCGCCGCGTCGATGCCGATGTGGGTCCGAACGCTCATCGGCGCCCGCGCGGAAGCGCCGACGGCGGCCGAGATTGGCCGCGCGGCCGGCGACGCCATCGCCGCGGCGCAGGCGAGCGGCACGGCGGTCTTCGGTGACATCACGAACACGCTGGCGTCGGTGCCGCCGCTCGAAGCGGCCGGCGCGGACGCGCTGATCTTCCGTGAACTGATCGGGTTCTCGGTGCCGAATCCCGGCGCCCTGGTCGCGGCGGCCTGGACGGCGCTGGACGCGATCGAGGCGGAGAAAAGAAATCGGGAATCAATTCTCCGAATTGATTCCCGATTTCATTTCTCGGTGGTCGCGCACGCGCCCTATTCGGTGTCGCCATCGCTCTTCAGCGCGATCGCGGCTGCCAAACGTGACACGCCACTGGCCGTGCACGCCGGTGAGTCGCCCGAGGAGATGGAGTTTCTGCAGACCGGGCGCGGGCCGTTCCGCGATCTGCTCGAGCATATCGGCGTGTGGGCGCCGGGGTGGCGCGCACCCGAGTGCGGGCCGATCGAGTATCTCGACCGGCGCGGTTATCTGGGCCCCGGCATGATCGCCGTCCATGGCACGCACCTCTCGGACGCAGATCTCGCGCGGTTGCGCGATGCCGGCGGCGTCCTCGTCAGCTGTCCGCGCAGTAACGTGTGGGTGGGTGGCGGTGCGCCCGACGTGTCGCGGTTCTATCGCAGCGGCGTTGCGGTGGCGGTTGGCACCGATAGTCTGGCGTCGGCGCCGAATCTGCACATGACCGACGAACTGGCGACTCTGCGGCGCGCGGCACCGGACGTGCCCGCGGCGCGTCTCATCGAAAGCGCCACGCTGATCGGTGCTCAGGCGCTGGGGTTCGCGTCCGACTACGGCTCGATTGAGCCGGGCCGCCGGAGTGTCTTTGCGGCTGTCACGATGCCGGCCGGTGTAACGGATGTGGAAGAATACGTGGTTGGTGGAGATGTTGACGCGGCTGCGCACGTACGCCTCATTCGTGCGGATTAGCCATACGGTGTTCGCCTTGCCCTTCGCGCTTGTCGGCGCGCTGCTGGCGACGCGTGCCGGAGCGGCCGCCCCGTGGTCGTGGACGCGACTCGGTTGGATTCTCGCGTGCATGGTTACCGCCCGCAGCGCGGCGATGGGGTTCAATCGGTTGGCCGATGCCGCCCATGATGCTCGCAATCCCCGCACACAGATGCGCGAACTCCCCAGCGGCCGCATGGCGCGCGGCGAGGCTGTCGCGTTCGTCGTCGTCGCGGCCCTGCTGTTTCTTGGCAGTGCCTGGATGGTGAGTCCGTTGGCCTTCGCGCTGGCCCCGGTCGCGCTGGTCATCGTGTTCTGGTATTCACTCGCGAAGCGCTTCACCGACTACGCGCAGCTGTTCCTCGGATTGGCGATGGCTGTCGCGCCCGTCGGCGGGTGGATCGCCATGGGCGGCCGCCTGTCACCGGAGCCGCTTCTGCTTGGTCTGGCCATCGGCACGTGGGTCGGCGGTTTCGATGTGCTCTATGCGTGTCAGGACTACGACGTGGACCGCCGCGAGGGCCTGCGCTCGATCCCGGTGCGCTTCGGCATCGCGGGAGCGATTCGCTTCTCACGCGCCATGCATGTGATCACCATTCTGGCGCTGGCAGCGGTGGGCTCCGTGGCCGGGCTCGGATGGACGTATGCCGGCGGCGTTGTCGGCGTCACCGTGTTGCTCGGGTACGAACAGTCGCTGGTCTGCGCCGACGATCTGTCGCAGGTGAAGCGTGCCTTTGATCTGAACGGATGGGTTGGTCTGCTGTATCTCGCCACGACGGCGTTTGCGGTGGTGGGCCCATGAGCGCGGTGGCGCATGCGGGCGGCGTGAACGCCCGGCGGATCGCGGTGGCGGTGACCGGCGCCAGCGGGGCGATCTACGCCGCGCGCACGATCGCGGCGTTGCTCGCCGAAGGGTGTGAGCTGGAAATCGTCTTCAGCGACTACGGCCGTCGCCTCATGCTCGACGAACTCGGCAAAGACGCCAAGGTGGAGCGACTGCTCGATCTGCTCGTTGAGCGTTACGGCAACGACGTGCGGCGCGGGTCATTCGTGCTGCACAACAACAAGGATCTTGGCGCCACGCTGGCGAGCGGCAGTCATCGCTGTGAATCGATGGTGATCGTGCCCTGCACGATGAAGACGATGGCGGGGGTCGCGCACGGGTTGTCGCAGAGCCTCATCGAGCGAGCGGCGGACGTGATGTTGAAGGAGAAGCGCCGGCTCGTGCTCGTGCCGCGCGAGACGCCGTTGAGCCTGCCCGATCTGCGCAACATGGTCCTCTGCGCCGAGGCGGGCGCGATGATCCTGCCGGCGATGCCTGCGTTCTATCAAATGCCGAAGACGATCGACGACCTGGCGGACTTCCTCGCAGGCAAGATCCTGAACGCGCTCGGATTCGAGCAGCAGTTGTTTCCGCCCTGGGCAGGGAAGACGGGCACCGTCTCGTGAGCGTCTCGACGTCACGAGAGCCGGCCAAGATCGCCGGCATGTTCGACGCGATTGCGCATCGTTACGACACCAACAATCACGTGCTCAGCGCCGGCTTGGACTACTGGTGGCGTCGCCAGGCCATCCGCGCGCTGCGGATGACGAGCACCGACCGACTCCTCGACATGTGCACCGGCACGGGCGATCTCGCGATTGCCGCCGTGACGGGAACGAGCGGCGCGCCGGCCGATGTGGTCGGGATCGATTTTTCCGGCGAGATGCTGCGGTTCGGATTGGCGAAAGTGCGCGCCGCCGGACTGGCATCGCGCATTCACTTGTCGCGCGGCGACGCGACGCGGGTGCCGCTGCCCGACAGTTCCGTGGATGCGGCGTCGGTCGCCTTTGGTATCCGCAACGTGGTGGATCGCGATCGCGGCTGCCGCGAATTTGCGCGGGTCCTGCGAGTCGGCGGCCGCCTGGCGGTCCTCGAGTTCGGCACGCCGCAACTGCCGGGGTTGAAGCAGTTGTATCGGTGGTATTTCCGGGCCGTGTTGCCGAAGATCGGCGGGCTGATTTCCGGCAACAGCGATGCGTATGCCTACTTGCCTGCGTCGGTGGGCGAGTTTCCGCCGCCGGATGAGTTTGCGGCCGCGCTGCGGCACGCCGGGTTTTCTCACGTCGAGTGGAAGTCGTTGACCTTCGGCGTGGTCTATCTTTACGTGGCCACGAAGTAGCCCGCATCTGCCCGTAGGCCAACCACGCCCCGCAGGCGTCTAATCGAATGCGCCGACGCGTCGGTATACTGGGACTCCAAGCTATTCATGTACTTCGACCTCGAAGATTACCGACCGGACACGCCGAGCCTGACCGCGCCCATGACACGGCGCGAGGCCGTGTTGCTTGCGCTCCTGCTGCACGCGGTGGTCTTCATCCTGTACCTCATCACCCCTGCCGAGTGGTTTCAGGCCGTTCGGGTGGTTCCGGTGGTGCCGAATTCGGAACAGCAACTCACATACACGCGCGTGGAGCCGCTGCGCGAATTGCCGCGGATGCCGAAGCAGTTGGCCCCTCCGTCGGACCTCGACCGGCGTTCATCGACCATCGAGAAACCGCTGCTGCCGAAGGAGCCGGATCCCTTTTCGAAGGGCAACACGCCGGACAAGGTCGAGGGCGCCGCGGCCGAGAAGATGAAAGGTCCGGAGTCGCCGACGCCGTCGCCGGCGGATGCGGCACAGGCATCGAAGTTGCTGCCCGCCGATAACGGTTTCCAGTCCCAGGCGCCCAAGCCGGCGGGCGGCAACCTCGGCCAGTCGCTCAAGAACCTCCAGCAGTATCTGAAGGATCAGAACTTCGACAACCAGAAGGGCGGCAACACCGACACGGACGCCGCCATTCAGTTTGATTCGAAGGGGGTCGACTTTGGGTCGTGGCTGCGTCGGTTCGAGCAGCAGGTGCGCCGCAACTGGTTCATTCCACAGTCGGCGATGATGCTGAGCGGTCACGTGGTGCTGACGTTCTACGTGCACAAGAACGGCGCGATTTCCGATCTGCAGGTCATCGCGCCGTCCAACGTCACATCGTTCAATTCGTCGTCATTCAACGCCCTCAAGCTGTCGAACCCCACGGTGCCGCTGCCGCCCGAGTACCCCGACGAGAAGGCGTTCTTTACCGTGACGTTCCTTTATAACGAGCGCATCAGGTAACGGGGTCAGAGCCCTTTTCCACAGGCATTAACATATTGGGGACACAGGTCCACTTTTGAGGACCTGTGTCCCCAATGTGTTGAAACCTGTGGAAAAGGGCTCTGACCCCCTCGCACCCGACCCCCTCGCACCTGTCCTTCTCGCCATCGTCGGCCCGACGGCGACGGGGAAGAGCGCCTTGGCCATTGCCCTGGCGGAGCGCCACGGCGGGGAAGTGGTCGCGTGTGACTCGACCGCCGTGTATCGCGGCATCGACATCGGCACCGACAAAGTGCCCCTCTCCGAGCAGGGCGGTATTCCGCATCACCTCGTCGACATGGTCGACGTCACCGAGACGTATTCCGCCGCGCGCTACGCGGTCGATGCCGCGGCGGCGATCCGTGACATTCACGCGCGCGGGAAGGTGCCGATCCTCGCGGGCGGCACCGGGTTCTATTACCGCGCGCTCGTCCGCGGCTTGTTTCCCGGCCCCGCGCGCGATGAAGCCCTGCGCGCGCGCCTGAACGCCATCGCCGCCGGCCGTGGCGTCGAGTCGCTGCACCGCTGCCTCGCGCGGGTCGACGCCAAGTCGGCCGCCCGGATCATGCCCCGCGATCAGCAACGCCTCGTTCGCGCGCTCGAGGTGTATGTGCTGACGGGCCGTCCGCTCAGCGCGCACTTCGCCGAGACGGCGTCGCCGCTTGCGGGCTGGACGATCCGCACCGTCGGACTCAATGTCGACCGCGAGGTGCTGCGCGCCCGCGTCACCGCTCGGGTCGAGCAGCAGTTCGCACGCGGTGTCGTGGATGAAGTCCGTGCGCTCCTCGCGGCTGGTGTCCCGGCAGACGCGCACGCGTTCAGCGGCCTCGTCTATCGCCAGATCATTGAGATGCTGCAGGGTGTGCGAAACGACGCCGACACGCGCGCGCTGATCGTGCAGGAGAACATGCGCTACGCGAAGCGACAGCTGACGTGGTTCCGCCATGAGCCTGACGTAACATGGATCGACACAACTTTGAATAGCCGAGGCCCCCTTGACACGCTGTGGGATCTGCTTCGACCGAGTTGACCACAGCGAGTCAAGGGGGCCTCGGCGGAATCAAATATGACTCGACCCACGCGCGCCATCGTCATCGTCATGGACTCGGTTGGCATCGGCGAGTTGCCCGACGCCGCCCTGTACGGCGATCAGGGCAGTAACACGGTCGGTAACATCCACCGGCAGGTGCCGCTGCAGGTGCCGACGCTGCGCGCCCTTGGCCTCGCGCGGCTGGTCGATATCGGTCCTGCCGCGCCCACCCCGCGCGGCGCGTGCCTGCGCATGGCGGAACGCTCCGCGGGCAAGGACTCGGTCACCGGCCACTGGGAAATGATGGGGATCGAACTCGAGAAGGCGTTCCCGACCTTCCCGCACGGCTTCTCCGCCGAGATCATCACGGAGTTCGAGCGACGCATCGGCCGCACGTCGATCGGCAACACCGTTGCCTCCGGTACGGCCATCATTGATGAGTTGGGCCCGAAGCACATGCGCACTGGGGCGCCCATCGTCTACACATCCGCCGACAGCGTGTTTCAGATTGCTGCGCACGAAGGCATCATTCCGATCGATCACCTCTATCGCATGTGCGAGGCGGCCTTCGATCTGGTCGGGCGTGGGCTGGGGGTGGGGCGCGTCATCGCGCGTCCGTTCATTGGGATGCCCGGCAGCTTCTCGCGCACGACAAATCGGCGCGACTACGCGCTGCCGCCCTTCGGCCCAACGCTGCTCGATCGCGTCAAGGACGCCGGCATGACGGTCGTCGGCATCGGCAAGATCGAAGACCTGTTTGCCGGGCGAGGTCTGACCCGGGCTGTCCATACCCAGAGCGATGATCACGGCATGGATGTGATCGATTCTGAAATGGCCAGTGTGGACCGCGGCCTGATCTTCACCAATTTGGTGGATTTCGACGCGCAGTACGGCCACCGCAATAACACCGCCGGCTACGCGCAGAATCTCGAACGGTTTGATGCCCGGTTGGCGCAGTTGCTGCCGAACCTGCGGGAGTCCGACCTGCTGGTGGTGACCGCCGACCACGGCAACGACCCGACGACACCCAGCACCGATCATGCGCGGGAGTACGTGCCGGTGCTGATCGCCGGGGCGGCCGTGCGGCCCGGCGCTGAACTCGGCACGCGCGCCACGTTCGCCGACCTTGGGCAGACGCTCGCCGACCTGCTCGGCGTGGCGCCGCTCGAGCACGGCACCAGCTTTCTTCAGGAGATCCTCGCGTAATGGCCTCCATTCGAGAAGAGTTAGAAGCGCGTGAGCGCGAGCAGTTGGCACCGCAGGCGTCGAAGAGCGCCGACAGCAAGGGGCGGGTTCGCCCCGAGCCGCCCGATCCGATCCGCCCGGTGTTCCAGCGTGATCGCGATCGCGTCATTCACTGCAAGGCCTTCCGCCGGCTCAAGCACAAGACGCAGGTGTTCTTTGCGCCGACAGGCGACCATTACCGCACCCGCCTGACGCACACGCTCGAAGTCAGTCAGATCGCGCGCAGCATCGCGAAAGTGCTGCGGTTGCACGAAGAGCTCACCGAAGCGATCGCACTCGGTCACGATCTGGGACATCCCCCGTTTGGCCACGCCGGAGAACGCGTGATCGACAAGCTCATGCCCGGTGGGTTCAGCCACTACGAGCAGAGCCTGCGGATAGTGGACGTGCTGGAACACGGTCGGCAGGGCCTGAATCTGAGCTGGGAAGTGCGCGACGGCATCGCGCGGCACTCCAAGGGCAAGCACGGCCTGCCCGTTGGCGCGCCACCCGAGCATCGGGCCAGCACGATGGAGGGGCAGATCACCCGGGTTGCCGACATCGTGGCCTACGTCAACCACGACATCGACGATGCCGTGCGAGCCGGGATCCTGAGCGAAGACGACCTGCCCAAGGACGCGGTGAAGTTGCTCGGATCGACCAACGCCCAGCGGATCAACACGATGGTGACCGACGCGGTGACCCAGACACTGGCAGCCAATCTGACCGAAGTCCGCATGAGCGAGCCGGTGCTGCAGGCCACGCTGGCTCTCCGGAGCTATCTGTTCGAAGCGGTCTACGAAAATCCGAGGGCCACGTCGGAGTTCGAGAAGGCCTCTGGCATCCTAGGGGGGCTCTGGGACAAGGTCCGGCAGAGGCCGGAGCATTTCCTTGATCAGGCGACGATCGACGCTGAGGGGCTCGATGCGGCGGCCAGGGACTTTCTGGCGGGAATGACCGACCGATACGCCGTTGGCCTCTTCGAGGACCTCTTCGTGCCCCGGAGTTGGTCCGTCTGAGGCCCCAGTCCCGTATCCTTCCCCTCGCCTTTGCCCAAACGTCTGATACGATTAGTGTTTGCGTCCGGGCCAAGGGCCTGGGCAATGAGCCATGCGGTTTGACCTGAGCCGATTCAAGAGCGGCATCGATCGGATTGACCGGACCTACGAGCCCGGAGCGTTTGGATCGGCTGCCGCTGATCCGGATGACTTCCGTGTGGCCGATCCGGTCCATCTGGCGCTCGATGTCGTGAAGAAGGCCGATCGGGTCGCGATGAAGGGCCGGATCAAGGCCGCGCTGGAAGTGCCGTGCAGCCGTTGCCTCGAGCCGTTTCGTGTGGACGTGGACGCACCGGTGGACCTGACTTTTTATCCGGCCACCGATCCGATCGCCACGGCCAAGCCGGCGCGCACGTCACCGAAGTCCGATGACGACGACGGCGATGAAGTGAGGGAAGACGATCTCGGTGTGTCGTTCTATGCGGGCGACTTCATCGACCTCGAGCAGATCATGAGCGAGCAGTTCTATCTGGCGTTGCCGATGAAACCGCTCTGCACCGATGACTGCAAAGGCTTGTGCCCGGTCTGCGGGATCAATCGCAATCGGGAAACCTGTTCGTGCGCATCGACATGGGTCGATCCACGGTTTGACGCGCTCAGAAATCTGACCAAGAACGACTAAGTACCGTACGACCTGAGGAAGTAACGATGCCGAATCCAAAGCGACGCCATTCAAAATCACGCACGGCCAAGCGCCGCACGCACGACTCGCTCAAGAAGACCAGCCTGAGCGTGTGCCCGCAGTGCCAGGAACCGAAACCGCCGCACATCGTGTGCAAGAACTGCGGGTACTACAACACCCGTCAGGTTCGAGCGGTCTCCGAAGAATAGCTGAGGCGTGATCGGCCCCGTCATCGCCGTTGACGGACTCGGTGGCGACCATGCCCCGCGCGTCGTCGTTGAGGGCGCCGTCGCGGCGGCCCGCTCCGGCCTGAGCGTAGTGCTGGTCGGCCCGGCAGAGGTGTTGCGCGATGAAGTGGCGCGCGCCGGCGCTGGTGATCTTGCTCATCTGACAGTTGAAGACGCGCCAGACGGCGTGGCGATGGACGAGTCTCCGGGGGCGGCCCTGCGCCGGAAGCCGCGGGCGTCTATTCGCGTTGCCTGCGAGTTCGCGGCCTCTGGCCGGGCGGCGGGTGTCTTCAGCGCCGGACACACCGGGGCCTCGCTGTTGGCGGCGATTGGGGCGTTCGGTCTCCTGCCTTCGGTGGAGCGGCCCGCGTTGGCGGTGATCCTGCCGACCCAGCACGGTCAGGCGGTACTGCTGGATGCCGGCGCAAACGTGGACTGCCGGACGTCGCACTTGGCACAGTTTGGCCTGATGGGCTCGGCGCTCGCCCGGGTACTGTTGCACTTGCCGGAACCCCGCGTTGGTCTGCTGTCGATTGGGGAGGAAGCCGGCAAGGGCAACGAATTGGTCAAAGCGGCCTTCGCGGCGCTCGGAGCGATGCCGATCCGCTTCACCGGCAACGTCGATGCGGCCCAGTTGTTCCACGGGCAGGTCGACGTGGTCGTATGCGACGGGTTTACCGGCAACATTGCGTTGAAAGTCGGCGAGGCAGTCGTTGAGATGATGTCCGGCGGCGTACTCGCCGGCGCGTGGGAACGATTCGACCACGCCAGGACGGGCGGCGCGCCGTTGATCGGCGTCAACGGATTGCTGGTCGTGGGGCACGGGCGGGCGACGGCCGGAACCATTGCCAATGGCATTGCGTTGACGGCGCGTCTGGCTCAGGGTGGCGTTGTGGGGCAGGTTGCGGAATCTGTTGGCCGTGTGCTGAAGTAGACGGAGTTTGAGGATGCTGATGCTGGAGGCTCGATTTGCTCTCGCTTAATGGAAGAGTGGCTCTGGTGACAGGAGCTTCACGGGGCATCGGCCGCGCGATTGCCCTTCGTCTTGCCGCTCAGGGCGCGACGGTGATTGCCGGTGCGCGTGGCACCAATGCCCAGTCTGTGGCCGATGAGATCGTGGCTTCCGGCGGTCGCGCGACCGCTGTGGCCCTCGACATCACCGAGACCGCCTCGGTCGAGGCGGCCGTCGCGGCGACCCTGGCGGCGCACCAGCGCGTCGACATTCTCGTCAACAACGCCGGCATCACCAAGGATCAGCTCATGCTGCGCATGAAGCGCGACGACTGGGATGCCGTGCTCAATACGAATCTCACCGGCGCCTACACGTGCGTGCAGGCGGTGCTCAAGACGATGGTCAAGCAGCGCGCGGGCCGGATCATCAACATCACGTCGGTGGTGGGGCAGTCGGGCAACGCGGGGCAGGTCAACTATGCGGCGTCGAAGGCCGGCCTCATCGGTTTGACCAAGGCTCTGGCCCTCGAAGTGGCGTCGCGAGGCATTACGGTCAACGCGGTGGCCCCCGGGCTGATCGTGACCGACATGACCAAGGGCATCTCGGAAGGTGCCCACGAGGAATGGGCGGCCAAGATCCCGCTCAAGCGGCTCGGGACGCCCGATGACATCGCGAGTGCGGTAACGTTTCTCGCCTCGGACGAAGCGTCGTATATTACGGGGCAGGTTCTCGCCGTGAACGGCGGGATGTATTTGTAATACGCACGGTCGGGCTGAGGCCCGGCCATCGGGCGCAACAGGCCGAACAGACGTCGGCCACATTGGAGGCAAGAATGGCAGTAGCAGATCAGGTCAAGAAGATCATCGTCGAACAGCTGGGTGTCGATGAAGACGAAGTGACCCCGGATGCGTCGTTTGTCGACGACCTCGGCGCGGATTCGCTCGACACGGTCGAGTTGGTCATGGCCTTCGAGGAAGAGTTTGGCATCGAGATTCCCGACGAAGATGCCGAGAAGATCACGCGCGTGAAGGAAGCCGTCAACTACATCGAAGGCCACGCGAAGAAGAAGTAGTTCCCCCGTCTCCGGAGGCAGCGTGACAAGGCGAGTAGTCGTAACCGGCGTTGGACTGGTGTCTTCACTCGGCATCGGTACGGACGCGACCTGGCAGGCGCTCTGTGCCGGCCAGAGCGGCATTGCACCGATCACTCACTTCGATGCGTCGGCGTTTGCCGCGCGCATCGCGGGTGAGGTGAAGGGGTTCGACCCGCTGCAGTTTCTGGAAAAGAAGGAAGTCAAGAAGATGGACTCCTTCATCCAGTTTGCGCTGGCGGCGTCGACGTTTGCGATGCAGGACGCTCAACTCACCGTCACGCCGGAGATCGCGGATGACGTCGGCGTCTTTATCGCGTCGGGCATCGGTGGCTTCAAGACCATCGAGGATGAGCACGAGGAACTGCTGAAAGGCGGCCCTCGGCGCATCTCGCCGTTCTTCATTCCGGCCTCCATCATCAACCTTGCGGCTGGGCACGTGTCGATCCGGTTCGGTGCCAAGGGGCCGAACCTCGCGACGTGCACGGCCTGCACGGCCTCAGCACACGCGATCGGGGAGTCGTTCGAGATCATCCGCCGTGGTGACGCGACGGTGATGATCGCGGGCGGTTCCGAGGCCGCCATCACGCCGATGAGCGTCGGCGGGTTCGCGGCGATGCGCGCGCTGTCCACGCGCAACGACGAGCCGACCAGGGCCAGCCGCCCATTCGACAAAGACCGCGATGGGTTCGTCATTGGCGAAGGCTCGGGCATCCTTGTGCTCGAGGAATTGGAATTCGCCAAGGCGCGCGGCGCGCAGATCTACGCCGAAATCGTCGGCTACGGCCTGTCGGGTGATGCCTATCACCTTACCGGACAGCCGGCGGATGCCAACGGCGCGCAGCGGTCCATGAAGATGGCCTTGCGCAAGGGCGGCATCACGCCAGACCAGGTCGACTACATCAACGCGCACGGCACGTCGACGCCCATCAACGATCCAACGGAAACGCTGGCCGTGAACGCGGTGTTCGGCGACCACGCGAAGAGGTTGGCGATGTCGTCGACCAAGTCGATGACCGGGCACTTGCTCGGTGCGGCCGGCGGACTGGAAGCGGGCATCGTGGCGCTGGCGGTGCGCCATCAGATCGCGCCGCCGACCATCAACCTCGATCACCCCGATCCGGCCTGCGACCTCGACTACGTGCCGCATACCGCTCGCAAGATGAAGATCGATTACGCGCTGTCGAATTCGTTTGGGTTCGGCGGCACGAACGGGACACTGCTGCTGAAGAAATACGAGTAGTCCAAGGTTCCACGTCCAGAGTCCAAGGTCCACCGGCCGGGAAGACAATCCAATGAAGATCGCCGTTTGTATCAAGCAGGTCGTCACACGCGAGTGGCAAGTGCGCGTCAATAACGAGAAGACCTGGGTGCGGGACGCGGACGCCAGCTGGGAGCTCAATGAGCCCGACGCGTATGCCCTGGAAGAGGGGCTGCGGCTGAAGGAGAAGCACGGCGGCGAAGTCGTCGTGATCTCAGCCGGCCCGGCACGGGCGACGCAGGTGATTCGTGAAGCGCTCGCACGCGGTGCGGATCGTGCGATTCACGTGGAAGGCGATCACTTCGCCACGGCCGATGCGTTTGTCGTCGCCGATGCGCTGGCCGCCGCGCTGAAGGACGAGGGCATCGATCTGGTGCTCACCGGCCTGCAGTCGGACGATCAGGGCTTCGCGCAGGTGGGCGTCATGCTCGCCGAGAAGCTCAACATGGCGCACTCGACGATCATCATGGAAGTGCAAGTGGAAAGTGGCGCGTCGGAAGTGGCAAGTGGCATGTTGAAAGTGAAAAGAGAACTGGAGGGCGGCTGGTTCCAGTGGATCTCGATGCCGCTGCCGGCGGCGTTGACAATTCAGAGCGGCATCAACCAGCTCCGCTACGCCACGCTCAAGGGCATCATGGCGGCCAAGAAGAAGGAAATCAGAGTGGTGAGTTCCACCAGCGGTTCGGTGGCTCGCCAGCGCATCACGTCCATCTACCTCCCGCAGAAGAGCAAGCAGACCCGCATGATCACCGGCTCGCCGGCGGAAGCGGCGAAAGAATTGGTTCGCGCCCTGCGCGAGGACGCGAGGGTGTTCTAAATGTCACCGAATTCACTCATTCTCGTCATTGCCGAACAGAAAGACGGCGTGCTCAATCGCGCATCGTGGGAAGCGATCGCGGCGGCGCAGTCGATGGGCGCAGCCGTCAAGATCGTCGTCCCCGGCGCGAAGGCCCACTGCGATGCGGTCGTGAACGAACTGGTCCCGGCGGATGTCGCTGAAGTGATCGCGCTCGAGCACGAGGCGCTCGCTGGCTACACGGCCGACGGATTCACGCAGGCGCTCGCCGGCGTCATCGCGGCGGAGGCCCCCTCGCACGTCGTGTTCGCCCATACGTATCAGACGCGCGACTACGCCCCACGTGTGGCGGCGCGGCTCGACTGCGCCATTGTGACCGACGTGATCGCGATCAAGGACGGCGCGACGTTCGTCCGTCAGATGTTCCAGGGCAAGGTCAACGCGGACATTGTGCTCGAAGGTCCCGCGCCGCATCTGGTGACCGTGCAGATCGGCTCGTTCCGCGTGGATGCCGTCAAGCTGGGCAGCGGCGCACCGACGCGTTCGATCACGGCCGCCGTCGATCCGGCGAAGATTCGCCAGACGGCCGAGGCGCCATTCCGTGAGGCCAAGCAGGCGGTCGATCTCAGCCAGGCCGAGCGCATTGTCTCCGTCGGGCGCGGTATCAAGGCGCCGGAGAACATCGAACTCGCCAAGCAGCTGGCGGCCGCGATGAACGCGGAGATCTCCGCCTCACGTCCGATCTGCGACGCGGGCTGGCTGCCGATGGAACGCCAAGTGGGCAGTTCCGGCCAGACCGTCGCGCCGAAGATGTATCTCGCGCTTGGCATCTCGGGCGCAATTCAGCACGTGGTCGGCATGAAGGGCGCGAAGACGATCGTCGCCATCAACAAAGACCCCGAAGCGCCGATCTTCGAAATCGCAGACTACGGCATCACGGGCGACCTGTTCGAGATCGTGCCTGCGATGATCGAGGCACTCAAGAGCTAGCGGCCGCCGATGATTCGCCTGGTCCTGGGGCTCGTGTGTCTGGTGCACGGCATTGCGCACCTCGTCGGCTTCTTTGCCGCCTGGCGGCCGAGCGCGATTCCCGAGCTGCCGCACAAGACGACGGTCCTGAGCGGACGGATCGATCTGGGCGAAGGGGGCATTCGCGCCGTGGGGATCATCTGGCTGCTGCTGGCGCTGGCATTCGCCGCCGCTGGCGTCATGGTCTGGCTGACCCTGCCGCAGGCCACCACGGCGGTCTTCGTCCTCTCGGCCGCATCGTTTGTCATGTCCCTGATTGCCTGGCCCGATTCGCAGATCGGGGTGGTCGTGAATCTCGCGATCGCCCTGTTCGTGTTCGGCGCGTTGCGTTACGGGTGGATGTAGTCGCGATTCGCCACTAAAATACCCACATGAACTGGGATGTGTGGGCGTTCCGTCTCGTCTTCCTGGCATTTGTCGGTTGGTTTGCGCAGCAGATGGTCTTCCGGTGGCGGTTGATTGCGACGGCGCCGCAGAACTTCCGGACCGACGATCTCTCGGATCGCACGGACCGGTTCATCACCGAAGTCGTCTTTCAATCCAAGGTGATCGGCGCGCGCCCGTGGGTCGGCGTCGCGCATCTCGGCGTGTTCTACGGCTTCGTGGCGTTCGGTCTGTACACCGCGATCGAAGCCGTGCGCGGCCTGGGTCTGATCGATCTCAGCGACAACACGCTGTTTCACATCTATCGCCTGCTGCTGGTACCGTTCTCGCTGAGCGTGCTCTTCGGCATCATCGCGCTCGGCATTCGCCGCGGCATCATGCGTCCGGCGGCGCTCGGCCAGACCGTGTCGAAGGAATCGATCCTCATCGCGTTCTTCATTGCGACGCTGATGCTCACCTACCTCCTGACGTTCCGCATTCCGGAAGCGAGCGTGGCCGGCCGCGTGAACTGGTGGGTGCACATGGTGATCATCCTGACGTTCCTCGGATTGATCCCAAACTCGAAGCACCTGCACTTGATCCTCTCGCCGCTGACCGTGTTCTTCAAGTCGCCGATCCTCGGGACGGTCGAGAATCTGGACTTCGAGAAGGAGCAGGTCGGGCTCGAGACCGTGAAGGATCTGCCGTCCAAGGCGGTGCTCGACGCGATTACGTGCGTGGAGTGTGGACGCTGCCAGGAGAACTGCCCAGCCTACGGCACCGGCAAGTTGCTCAATCCGAAGACGCTCATCCTGCAAAACGAGGCGGCGCTACTGGCCGGCGAGCGCGACCGGAAACTCGTCGATGTGTACGACAGCGGCGTGCTGTGGCAGTGCACCACATGCGGCGCGTGCGAGCAGGCCTGCCCGGTGGGCGTGGAACACCTGCCGGTCATCATCGGGGCGCGGCGCGGTCTCGTGTCGAACGGCGAGGCGTCGGAGTTCCTGACGACCACCTACACGAATCTCGAGCGCCGCCAGAACATCTGGGGCCTCATGTACGACCAGCGGACGAAGTTCGTGCAGTCGGCTGAGGTCGAGATCTTCGATCCGACGAAGCACGAGTACCTCGTGTGGCTCGGCTGCGCGGGGGCGTTCGAGGCGGACTACCAGAAGTCGATGCGATCGCTGTTTGACATCCTGCGGCACCACGGCAAGACGTTCGGTGTGCTCTCGAAGGAGAAGTGCACGGGCGATGTGGCCAAGCGCACAGGCAACGAGTACATGTTCCAGGAACTCGCGAACGACAACATCGAGAACCTGCGCGCGTCGGGCACCAAGAAGATCGTCACCTCGTGCCCGCACTGCCTCAAGACGATTGCGCACGACTACCGGCTAATGGGCTACGAGGTGGAGACGATCCATTCGGCCACGCTCGTCGAGGAACTCACGCGCCATGTGGCGATCGAGTGGACCGAGCGCGACAACGTCACGTATCACGACCCGTGCTACCTCGGCCGCTACGCCGACACCCACAAGGAACCGCGCACACTGCTCAGGCGGTTCGGCGCAGACGTCACCGACCCGGCGCGAGCGAACGACAACCCGTTCTGCTGCGGCGCCGGCGGCGGCTTGCTGTTCGAGGAGCACGAGTCGGGCAAGCGCATCAGTCAGGAACGCTTCGAGCAGCTACAGAACACCGGCGCCGAGAAGGTCGTGATGGCGTGCCCGTTCTGCTCGATCATGCTCAAGGGGGCGCAGGCGAGCACGAACGCGCCAGTCGAGATGGTGGATTTGATGACGTATGTGGATGGTCAGCTCAAGAAGGTCGCGCCGAGCGCCCACGAATGAGCGAGCCCAACTCGTGGCGGCACTCGCGCTCCAAGCGGGCTCAGGCGGCCGCGATCCCGGCACTGGTCTGGCCGGTCATCGAGTTTCTCGGCGGCACGTACACATGGAAGACGATCGGCGCTGAGTATCGAGACCGTCTCGAAACCGCGCATCAGCCCTACATCCTCGCGATCTGGCACGGTCGCATTCTGACGACGATGCTGGCGTGGCGCGACCGCGGACTGGTGTCGCTCATCAGCGAGAACTTCGACGGGGAGTGGATTGCGCGCGTGAGCGCCCACTTCGGATTTGGCGCGGTGCGCGGATCCTCGTCACGAGGCGGCGCGCGCGTGTTGGTCCAGGCGAAGCGGCAGCTCGAAAGTGGCCACAGCCTGTTGATTACGCCGGACGGACCACGCGGTCCGGCGCGCGTGGCGCAGCCGGGCGCCGTCTGGCTCGCGGGCGCGACCGGTTGTCCGATCCTGCCGGTGCGCGTGACGGCATCACGATTCCGGACGACCCGGAGTTGGGATCAGCATCTGGTGCCGTCGCCCGGCGCGACCGTGACGGTGATGATCGGCGCGCCCATTGAGGTGCCGAACGACGCCGACGCCGGAACGCTGGAAGCCAAACGACTCGAGCTGGAGAACTCACTCAATGCGCCTGTTCGCGTCTGATCGGTTCGAGGCGCACACGCCGCCGCCCGGACATCCCGAGCGGCCGGAGCGCGCCGAGGTGTTCACGGCGTTCGCGGAGGCCTTTCGCGCGAAGGGCGGTGTGGTGGAAGCGCCGCGCCTGGCCACGCCCGCGGAGCTCGCGCGCGTGCACACGGCGGCGTATCTGGCGGATATCGCCGCCCGAGCCGGTCACGCCACGATGATCGACGAAGACACCTTCACGAGTCCGGAGTCGCATGAGATCGCATGCCTGGCGGCGGGCGCGGCGATCGAAGCGGCGCGTTATGCCGTTCGCGAGAACGAGCCGTCCCTGGCGCTCGTGCGGCCGCCCGGGCATCATGCGGAGCCTGGCCGTGCGATGGGGTTCTGCCTCTACAACAACATCGCGATCGCGGCCGCCGCGCTTCGTGCCGACGGCCTCTCCCGCATCGCCATCGTCGACATCGACGTGCACCACGGCAACGGGACGCAGGCGGCGTTCTATGACGACGCGTCCGTGCTGTTTGTCTCAACGCATCAGTTTCCCTACTGGCCGGGCACTGGAAGCTCAGAGGAACGGGGCAGTGGGGCCGGTCTTGGCTACACGCTGAACCTGCCCCTGCCGGCCGGTACCGGCGATGTCGGCTATGAACTCGCATATTCCACGCAGGTCGTGCCCGTCCTCGAGGATTTCAGGCCCGAGGTGATTCTGGTGTCCGCGGGCTTCGACGCGCACACCCTCGACCCGTTGGCTGGGATGCAGATGACCACGGGCGGCTATCGTCGCGTGCTCGAGATTCTCGACGATGCCGCGGTGGACCTCTGCGGCCGGCGCATCGCGCTCGTGACCGAGGGTGGGTATCACCTCAACGCGTTGCGACAGTGCCTCGAGGCGGCGGTCGCGGTCTTGAGCTAGCGCCAAGGGCAAGGGCTTTTCACCATGGAGATCCATAGAGGGCCATGGAGGAAGAGCTCTTGCACACTGACGGGCCTGGCGGCCGCCTTCGGCGGCCGGCGGCGAACGCGATGAATCAGAAACGAGAGAGCCCCATGATCGACGGGCTTTCTCGTTTCTGATTCATTGCGTTCACCGCTCGCCCGGCGTAGCCGGGCCACCAGGCCCGGCAGTCAGAAGGTCCTCCTTCACGACCTTCACGCGCTTCATGGTTGATTGCTCTTGGCATCGGCTCCTGGACGGTTTCCAGCTCAATGGATCTCCATGGCCCTCCATGGTGAAAAGGTTTGTACAATTGGGGCACCGTGCCCGACTATCGCCCGCAAGAGATCGAGAAGAAGTGGCAGCAGCACTGGGTCGACACCCGTGCGTTCGAAGTCACTGAAGACCTCACCAAACCCAAGTTCTATTGCCTCGAGATGTTCGCCTACCCGTCAGGGCACGCGCACGTCGGCCACGTGCGCAACTACATGATTGGCGACGTGATGGCGCGCACCAAGCGGATGCGCGGTTTCAACGTGCTGCACCCGTTCGGTTGGGATGCGTTTGGATTGCCGGCGGAGAACGCCGCGATCAAGAACAACTTGCACCCTGAGAAATGGACGCTCGACAACATCGCCCACATGAAGGGGCAGTTGCAGCGTCTCGGCATCAGCTATGCGTGGGAGCGCGAGCTGGCCACGTGCCTGCCGGATTACTACCGCTGGAATCAGTGGCTCTTCACCCGCATGTTCGAGCGCGGGCTCGCGTACAAGCGAAAGTCGAACGTCAACTGGTGTCCGAGTTGCGTCACGGTGCTCGCCAACGAGCAGGTCGTGGACGGCGGCTGCTGGCGCTGTGGCACGAGCGTGGTGGTCAAGGAACTCGAACAGTGGTTCCTGAAGATCACCGCGTACGCCGACGAACTGCTCGACGCGACCAGGGATCTGCAGGGCTGGCCCGAGAAGGTCCTGACGATGCAGAAGAACTGGATCGGGCGGTCTGAAGGCGCGTATGTCCAATTCGGCGACATTCGAGTCTTCACCACGCGCATCGACACGATCTACGGCGCCACATTCGTCATGCTCGCGCCTGAACATCCGCTCGTGGAGACGTTCGCGTCCGAATCGAAGGACCCGGCGGCGTTCCGCGCGGCCGCGGCGAAGTTCCGCGGCCAGGATCGCACGGCCCGGATGACGGGCGAAGTGGAGAAGGAAGGCTTCGACACCGGGCGTACGGTGGTCAATCCATTTACGGGACAGCCGGTGCCGGTGTGGGTCGCGAATTTCGTGCTGGTGGAGTACGGCACGGGCGCGGTGATGGCGGTGCCGGGCCATGACCAACGCGATTTTGAGTTTGCGACGAAGTACCAGCTGCCCATCAAGATCGTCGTTCAGCCCGAAGGCGAGCCGATTGCCGCGGGCGATCTGACGGCCGCCCATGACGGCGACGGCAATCTCGTCGACAGCGGGCCGTACACGGGCATGCCCTGGGCGGCGGCGAATACGAAGATGACCGCTGACGCAAAAGCCCGGGGCGTCGGCGATGGCACCGTGCAGTTCCGCCTGAAGGACTGGGGTATCTCGCGCCAGCGCTACTGGGGCACGCCGATTCCGATCGTCTACTGCGAAACCGACGGGCTCGTGCCGGTGCCGGACGCGGATTTACCCGTCCGGCTGCCGAGTGTCGTTGAGTTCACCGGTCGCGGGGATTCGCCGCTCGCGCAGATGCCGGAGTTCGTCAATGTGGCCTGCCCGAAGTGCGGCCAGCCGGCGCGTCGTGAGACGGACACGATGGACACGTTCGTCGACTCGTCCTGGTACTACTTCCGCTACGCGAGCTCCGGCAACGACAAGGCGATGGTGGACGAGCGGGCGAAGTACTGGATGCCGGTCGACCAGTACATCGGCGGCATCGAGCACGCGATCCTGCACCTGCTGTATTCGCGGTTCTGGACGCGCGTGATGCGCGACCTCGGGCTCACGACCGTCGAGGAGCCGTTCGCCAACCTGCTCACGCAGGGCATGGTGCTGAACCAGATCTATTTCAGGAAACCGGCGGAAGGCCGCATCGTCTATTTCAATCCGGCCGACGTGGACGTTCAACTGGACGACAAGGGCGCGCCGCTCGGTGCGGTGCTGCGTGCCGACGGCCTGCCGGTCGAGACGTCCGGCATCGGCACCATGTCGAAGTCGAAGGGCAATGGCGTCGATCCCCAGTCGCTCGTCGAGCAATACGGCGCCGACACCGCACGGTTGTTCATGATGTTCGCCGCGCCGCCCGAGCAGTCGCTCGAGTGGTCGGACGAGGGTGTGGACGGTGCGTTCCGCTTCATGAAGCGCCTGTGGAAGGCCGTGCACCAGCACGTGGGCGGCGGTGCAGCGCCTGGCCTGGACAAGGCGTCGTTGACGGATTCCGGGCGCGACATGCGCCGGTTGGCTCACGAGACGCTCGTCAAGGTCACCAACGACATCGGTCGCCGCCGCACGTTCAACACCGCCATCGCGGCGGTGATGGAACTGCTGAACGCGCTGGCGCGCTTTGAGGACCGCTCGCCGCAGGGGCGCGCGGTCGTGCAGGAGGCGCTCGACATCGTCGTGCTGGTGCTGTCGCCGATAGTGCCCCACGCCTGTCACGCGCTGTGGCATGAACTCGGTCACCCGGGCGCCGTCGTCGATGCGCGCTGGCCGCAACCGGATGCTGACGCGCTGGTGCGTTCCGAGGTCGAGGTCGTCGTGCAGGTGAACGGCAAGTTGCGCGGCCGGGTCACCGTCGCGGCGAATGCCGGGGAGGCGGAGGTGCGCGCCGTCGCGCTGGCCGATGCCAACGTGCAGAAATTCATCGACGGCAAGCCGATCCGCAAGTTCGTCTACGTGCCGGGCAAGCTCGCCAATGTGGTGGTCTGACGTGAAACTCTCATCGCTGAGTATCCGGCGGGTGGCTCGCATGGCCACGTTGGTTCTGGTGGCAGTCGCCGGGCTCGCCGGCTGCGGGTTCCACCTGCAGGGCGCCGAACCGTTGCCCGAGGGCGCTCGCAACGTCTACATCTCGACGTCCGACGAGCTCACGCCGTTTGCCGTGGAACTGCACCAGTCGCTCGAGCGCTCCGGCGCCCGCATTGCGGCTTCGACCGCCACTGCCGATATGGTCGTGCGCATTGGGCGCGATCGCACCGGGCGGCGCGTGCTGTCGGTTTCCGCGGGGAACACGCCGCAGGAGTACGAACTCTTCTACGTCGTCGAGTACTCGGTGGACCGCGGGGGCAAGGAAGTGGCCGCCGCGCAGCGCCTCGAGCGCACGCGCAACATGAGCTTCGAGGACACGCAGCTGCTCGCGAAGGACCGCGAGGAGGCCGTGCTGCAGCAGGCGATGGCGCGCGACCTCGCGGGTCTGGTGTTGCGCCGGCTCGCCGCCCTCTGACGGCCCCGCTCAGCGCGCGAAGCGGTCCGTCGCGGTGATCAGCTCGTGCGTGTTGCCGGGTTCGAGCGCCGAGTGCCCGGCATCCGGCACGACGTGGAACTCCGCCTCGGGCCACGCCCGGTGCAGGTCCCAGGCGCTGCGCATCGGGCACACCACGTCGTAGCGGCCCTGCACGATCACCGCGGGAATGTGCCGGATGCGCCGGACGCCGCGCAGCAGCTCGTCCTCGCGCTTGAAGAAGCCCTTGTTGACGAAATAGTGGCACTCGATGCGGGCGACCGCGACGGCGAACTCATCCGCGTTCCAGCTCGCGACGTTGGCTTCGTCGACGTGGAGGTAACTGGTGGCGCCTTCCCACACGGCCCAGGCTTTTGCCGCGCGCACCTGGGTGGCGCGGCTGCGGCTGGTGAGTCGTTTGTGGAATGCCCGCACGAGATCGCCGCGCTCGGCCTTCGGGATCGCGGCCACGTAGTTCTCCCAGCGGTCCGGGAACAGCGCGCCGGCGCCGTGCTGGTAGAACCAGTGAATCTCCCAGTCGCGCAGCATGAAGATGCCGCGCAGCACCAGTTCCGTGACGCGCCGCGGGTGGGCCTGCGCGTAGGCAAGCGACAGCGTGGAGCCCCAGGAGCCGCCGAACACCAGCCATCGCTCGAGCCCCAGGTGCTTGCGCAGCATCTCCATGTCGGCGATGAGGTGCGCGGTGGTGTTGTCCACCAGGCTTGCGTACGGACGGCTGCGTCCGCAGCCGCGCTGGTCGAACACCACGATCCGGTACTTGCGCGGGTCGAAGAACCGACGGGAGCGGGCATCGGCGCCGGCGCCCGGTCCGCCATGCACGAAGAGCGCCGGCTTGCCTCGCGGGTTGCCGCTCTCTTCCCAGTAGATTTCATGGACCGGCGAGACGCGCAGCCAGCCGCTGCGAAAGGGTTCGATCGCCGGATACAGCGTGCGGCGCTCGTTCGCGCCCTGGGACGTCTTCTTCATCCGCGCATTGTAGCGGCTCCGCCGCTGGAACCTGCATTCCCCGGTCGTCGCGCCGGCAGCGCTGGACGGTGGAACCGCTTGTCGGGGCCTCCTGGCAGGCGGAACCTGCGGTGGCACCGGACGGGGTTCCGGCGGCATAATCGCGCCAGCATGCACACCCTCGATCGCTCTTCGTCGCGCACCCTGCCGTCGCGCATGGCCCAGACCCGGCAGTTAGGACCTCGCCCGACGGTTTGCAGGCGGTCCTTGCGAAAGGGCTGCCGGGCGTCTGCCTGGTGACCGGCGCCGAGCCCCTGCTGATCGACGAATCCTGCGACCTCATCCGCGCAGCTGCGCGCGCAGCCGGGTACGCGGACCGCGAGGTTCACTTCGTCGAGCGGGGTTTCGACTGGGACGCGCTGCTGGCAGATGCGATGAGCCTGTCGCTGTTCGCGTCCCGACGGCTGATCGAACTGAAGCTGCGAGGCGCGCCCGACGTCGGCTCCGCCAAGGTCCTGGCGAGCCTGGCCGCAGCTCCGCCTGCCGACACCGTCCTGGTGGTCGCGGTCGAACTCGAGTCCAAGCAGCAGAAGGCAGCCTGGATCGGTGAGTTCGAGCGCCACGGCCTGCTGGTGCTCGGACAGCCCGTCGAACGCGATCGCCTGCCCGAGTGGATCCGGCAGCGGCTCGCGCGGAGCAGCGTGACGATCGACGCGGATGCGGCTGAGTTGCTAGCCGACCGGGTGGAGGGCAACCTGCTGGCGGCGCAGCAGGAGATCGCGCAAATCGCGCTGCTGCAGCCCGGCGCCCGGCTCGACATCGAAGCCGTCGCAGGAATCGTCGCTGACAACGCCCGTTACGATGTCTTCGAACTGGCGTCCGCCGCGATGCAAGGAAATGCCACGCGCGCGCTCAGGGTGCTCGCGGGGCTGAAAGGCGAGGGGCGCGAGCCGCCGCTGATCCTGTGGGCGTTGCTGAACGACCTGCGGTCGCTGTCGCAGGTCGTGCACCTCGCGGCGCGCAGCCGTTCGCTGGACGACGCATTCCGCACGGCGAACGTATGGTCGAACAGGCGGCCGTCATTGCAGGCTGCGATGGGACGGCTCGGCCTGCCGCGGATCGAATCGCTGATACTTCAGGCCGCGCGCGCGGATCGCGTCGCCAAGGGCAGCCTGCGCGGCGACGCGTGGGTGGAGATCGAGAGGCTGGTAGCGCAGATCGCCGGGGTGCCGCTCGCCGCATGAATCCACTCGGCATTTTCGGCGGCACGTTCGATCCGATACACTTCGGCCACCTGCGCACTGCATTCGAACTGCTGCAGGGGCTGCGCCTCGCGGAAGTCCGCTTCGTGCCGGCGGGCGATCCGCCGCATCGCGAAGCGCCGCCCGTGGATGCCGCGCGGCGGCTCGAGCTGGTGCGGGCCGCGGTCGCCGACCAGCCCGGCTTCGTCGTCGACGACCGCGAAGTGCGGCGCGAGGGACCGTCCTACGCGGTGATCACGTTGCGCGAGCTGAGGCGGGAATTCCCGCAGCGCCCGTTGTGCCTGGCGCTCGGCATGGATGCGTTTCTCGGCCTGCCGCAGTGGCATGAATGGCGCGAACTGCTGGCGCACGCGCACGTCGTCGTCGCGCACCGTCCCGGCTGGCGTGTCCCCGGCGACGGGCCGCTCGGCGAGCTGCTCGCGCAGCGCCGCACGAATTGCGTGGATGACCTCCACGCTGAACCGGCCGGCAGGATATTCATCCAGCCGGTCACGCAGTTGGAGATTTCCTCCACCGACCTGCGCAACCTGCTCGCAGCCGGGGGCGATCCGCGCTACCTGGTGCCCGATGCAGTGCGCCGGATCATCGAAGAGACCGGTTGTTATTCCCGCAACAGCACGACGAGGTGAGCATGACAGCGAAGCGCGCCAGCAGTACCCCCGCCACCCGCAAGCGCAAGCCTGCGACTGCGGCTCGGCCAGCCACGAAAAAGGCCCCGCCTGCCAGCAGGCCGGCTGCGAAAAAGCAGGCTGCGCCGAAAGCGGTGAAGAAGGCTGCGGTCAAGAAAGCGGCGGTGAAGAAGCCGGCTGCGAAGGCGCCGCCGCGCGCACTGGCCGCGCCGGGCCTGCGCGAAGTCGTGCTTGCGGCGCTTGCCGACATGAAGGCGGTCGACGTCAGGGCGATCGACGTGCGCACCATCACCGACATCACCGACATGATGGTCGTGGCGAGCGGCACGTCCGACCGGCACGTGAAGTCGATCGCGGATCGGGTCCTGCAGCGCTGCAAGGAGGCTGGATTCCGTCCGCTCGGCATGGAAGGCGAACGCGACGGCGAGTGGGTCCTGGTCGACCTGTACGACCTGGTGCTGCACGTGATGCTGCCGCGCGTGCGCGAGTTCTACGCGCTCGAGAAGCTCTGGGACGTCAGGGGCGCCGCCGCCTGAGCGGCGTCGCTTGGGAGCCGTTCCTTGCTCATGCG
>CAYHEX010000020.1:0-26429 GCA_964355365.1 uncultured Solibacteraceae bacterium
ATGAGCAGCTTCTTCACCGGCCCACGCGCATAGAAGGTCAAATACAAAGCACTCAGGACTGCGATAGGAACTCCAACAATGACGGCATGATCCGGAGAAGGCCGTCGCAACAATGAAGAAGAAGGATGTCGAGCTGCTCTACTGGACGGCGGCGTCCTGGGGCTCGGCGATGTCACTCGGCAAGGATCAGCCGGATCTGGTGGCGGACTTCCCCGTCGTGCGGGCCCTGGCCGACCGCGCGCTCGCGCTCGATCCGGAATGGAGCAACGGCTCGATCCACGAGTTGTTCATCACACTCGACAGCCAGCCGGAAGTACTGGGCGGATCGCCCGAACGCGCGCGCAAACATTTCGCGGAAGCCATCCGTATTCAAAAAGGTCAACTGCCCGGCCCGTATGTGGAACTCGCCGAGGGCCAGTCGATCACCAATCAGGATCGCGCCGAATTCGAGAAGCTGATGAACCAGGCGATCGCGCTCGATCCGGGCGCACAACCGAGCGTGCGACTGGTGAGTCTCATCATGCAGGGCCGCGCCAGGGGCCTGCTCGAGCACATCGACGAACTATTCGCGAAGTAACCGTAGTCGTGGACCTTCAGGTCCACGAAAAGTCGTAGTCGCGAACCTTCAGGTCCGCGAAAAGCCGTAGTCGCGGACCTTCAGGTCCACGAAAAGCCGTAGTCGCGGACCTTTAGGTCCACGAAAAGTCGTAGTCGCGGACCTTTAGGTCCGCGAGATCTTGGAGACACGAAACATGTTTGGTGTGAAACGCACTCTCGCTGTTGCCCTCGTCGCCATCGCCGCATCCATCGCGGTGCTGTCGGCAGCCCCGCTCACCATCAAGCTCGCCACGCTCGCGCCCGCCAACACCACCTGGCACAAGGCGCTGCAAGATATGGGCGACGCGTGGATGAAGACCACCGAAGGCCGCGTGAAGCTCGTGGTCTACGCGGGCGGCTCGCAGGGTGACGAGTCCTCGGCGCTGAAGATGATGCGCCCGGGCGTCGACACGCTGCAGGCCGGCCTCTTCACGGCGGGCGGCCTCGCGCAACTCGACGAAGGCTTCAACGCCCTCGCGATGCCGTTCTTCTTCGAATCCGACGAAGAAGAACTCGCCGTCCAGAACAAGATCTCGCCGATTCTCGAACAGCGCCTGCAGGCCAAAGGCTTCCGCATCCTCAACTGGGGCACCGGCGGCTGGGTGCAGATGTTCTCGAAGAAGCCCCTCAAGACGCTCGACGACGTGAAGGCGGCGAAACTGTTCACATCCAAGGGTGACGACCGCACGGTGCAGTTCTACGCGTCGAACGGCTTCCACCCGGTGGCGCTCCTGCCGAGCGACATTCCCGCGCAGCTCAAGCTCTCCACGGGCCTGATCGACACGGCGCCGTACCCACCCTACATGGCGCTCACGCTCCAGATTTTCCGCGACGCGAAATACATGCTCGATCTGCACGCCGCGCCGTTTGTCGGCGCCACGGTCATCTCGAACGACGCGTGGAGCAAGATTTCGGCCGACGATCAGGCCAAGGTCATGGCCGCGGCCAGGGCGATGGAAACGCGCGTGCGAGGCGAAGCACCGAAGCAGGACACCGACTCGATCGCGGCGATGCAGGCGCGCGGCCTGCAAGTGATCAAGATGGACGCGAAGGCCAACGCCGAGTTCCGGACCGCCTCGACCAAGTTCCTCGCCTCGATGCGCGGCAACATGGTGCCGGCCGACATCTACGACATGGCGCTGGCCGCGCGCGACGCGTTCCGGAAGACCAAGGGCAAGTAAATGAAGTCGCTCGCGGCCCGCGCCGAACTACTCCTCGCCACGTCCGCGCTCGGCGGCATCATGGTTCTGCCGCTGGCCGAGATCTTCTCGCGCAAGTTCCTCGGCGCGGGCATCCCGGGCGCGGGACCCTTCGCCCAGCATCTGACGATGTGGGTGGGGTTGTTGGGCGCGGCGATCGCGGCGCGTCAGGGCAAGCTGCTGTCGCTCGCCACCGGCGAGTTCCTGCCGAAAAACGCGATCGGATCGATCGCGCACATCATCGCGGGCGCGGTTGGCAGCATGGTGGCCACGATCTTCGCGTTCGGCGGCGTCGCGCTCGTGAAGAGCGATCGGCTCGCCGGCGACATCATCGCCGTCGGCGTGCCGGTCTGGGTCTCGGACCTCGTGCTGCCGTTTGCGTTCGGATTGATCGCGCTGCGCCTGGCGCATCGCGCCTCACCCAACTGGATCGGCCGCGCGATCGCCGCGCTCGGCATCGCGGCCGGTATCTACATCAGCATGCACCTCGACATCATCGAGGGACAGTCGCTCCTGCCGTGGCTGCTCGTCGTGGTCTTCGCCGGCGTGCTGGGCGCGCCGATCTTCACGTTGCTCGGCGGTATCGCCGCGTTCGCCTTCCTCGTGGCCGGCTCCAAGCCGATCGTGCTCCTGATCAAGGCCTCTGAGGAACTCACGACCTCAACGGGCCTGGCGGCGATTCCGCTCTTCACACTCGCAGGCTTCCTGCTCGCTGAAGGCAAGTCCTCCGAACGCCTGCTCAAGGTCCTCCGCGCCTGCTTCGGCTGGGCGCCGGGCGGCACCGCCATCGCCGCGGCCACGCTCTGCGCGTTCTTCACGCTGTTCACCGGCGGCTCCGGCGTCACGATCCTGGTGCTCGGCGGCCTGCTCCTGCCCACGCTCATCAAGGACGGGTACCGCGAGCGCTTCTCCATCGGCCTGCTGACCGCATCAGGCTCGCTCGGCCTCCTCTTCCCGCTCTCGCTGCCGCTGATGCTCTACGGCATCGTGGCGCAGAACGTCTCGATCGAAGACCTCTTCCTCGGCGGCCTGATCCCGGGCCTGCTGATGCTCGGCCTGCTCGCCGTGTACGGCATCCGCGAGGGCATCGTCGCCAAGGCGACGCGCACGCCGTTCCACTTCAAAGAAGCCGGCGAAGCGCTGTGGGAGGCCAAGTGGGAGCTGTTCCTGCCGGTGTTCGTGCTCGGCACGTTCCTCGGCGGCGTGGCCACGCTCGTCGAGTCCGCGCCGATGGCGGCGCTCTACACGTTGCTCGTGCAGCGCTTCGTCCACAGGGACCTGCCGACGTGGGCGGCTGTGGGTCGCGTCATGGGCGATTGCGTCGCGCTCGTCGGCGGCGTGCTGCTGATTCTCGCGGTCGCGTCCGGCCTCACGAATTTCCTGGTCGACGCGCAGATTCCGACACAGCTGATCGAATGGACGCAGGCGCACATCCACTCGCATCTCACGTTCCTGCTCGCCCTCAACCTCTTCCTGCTGCTCGTCGGCACCCTGATGGACATCTTCTCGGCCATCGTCGTCGTCGTGCCGCTGCTGCTGCCACTGGCGGAGATCTACGGCATCAACCCGGTGCACCTCGGCATCATCTTCGTGGCAAATCTCGAGCTCGGCTTCCTGCATCCGCCGCTCGGCCTCAACCTGCTGCTGGCGTCGGTGCGCTTCCGCAAACCGGTGCTCGAAGTCACGTGGGCCACGCTGCCGATGTTCGGCATCCTCGCCATCGGCGTGCTGCTCATCACCTACATCCCCTGGCTCACGCTCGGGTTGCTGCACTACATGGGGCGGGGATAGGACACGGGTGCGGGCAGGTGCGGGCAGGTGCGCGCAGGTGCGAACAGGTGCGAACCACCTGCTGGCTTGCCAACCGAAGCAGCGAGCGAAGCAGGGGTTTGCGTAGGTTGGTAATACGGCGCGAGCACCCGCGTCATCTTCATCACAAGGAGCACTCTGATGAAGATTTCTCGCAAGGTCGTCGCTCTGGGCGTCGCGTGCGGCAGCATCGTTATTCTGTCGAGCGGGATCCTCGCCCAATTCAATCCACAGCCGGATCCGCCGGCGCACTACTTCGGCGTGATGGGCATTCAGGTCCGTCAGCACGTCTCGCTGCACGTCGCCAATCGCAAGGTGGCGGTGACGCGCGTGTCCAACAACGACACGTGCCGTGCCGAACTGCGCATCGTGAACGACCGCGGCGTCTCGGTCGCCACGCGTCAGGACAGGATTCTGCCGGGCCAGGCGGTGTCGCTGAACTTCACCGCCGATCCCCCGGGAGAGGCCGATCCGCCCGCAGAAATTGATCCGCCGGATCCGGACCGCGTGCTGCTGCGCGCCTTTGTATTGTTCACGGGCGAGTCCGCGCACTGCCTGTCGAGCGTTGAAGTGGTCGACGCAGGCGGACGCACGGTCGCGTTTCAGAACCCGAGCACCCTCGTCACGCTCAACCCGCCGTCCGACCGGCCGGGCGAAGTGCGCCGATAGCACCGACAGGGCCTGGCGCCGTCGTCATTGCCGGCGTCAGGACATCCTTGCATTTTGAGCATCATGTGCTCAATATGCAAGGATGGAACTCGGCACGATCAACCGTCGTGACGCCGCGGCCTCGGTGCGACTGGCACTGCGGCGCAACCCCGTCGTCACGATTCTCGGGCCGCGCCAATGCGGAAAGAGCACGCTGGCGCGTCAACTCGCCCGGCGTGCGGCGCAGGTGTTCGACCTGGAGGATCCGGCCGACGCCGTGAGGCTGTCGGCGCCGCAGGTCACGCTGGCGCCCTTGCGCGGCCTCGTGATCATCGACGAAGCCCAACTGGCCCCACACCTGTTCCCGGTGCTGCGCGTCCTGGCTGACCGTCGGCCACTGCCGGCGCGGTTTCTCCTCCTGGGCAGCGCCTCACCTGACCTCATCCGCGGCACCTCCGAGTCTCTCGCGGGCCGGGTGGCCTTTGTGCCGCTGGGCGGATTCGATCTTCGCGAAGTGGGGATGGTCAAGCGGCAGCGTCTGTGGCTGCGCGGAGGATTCCCGCGCGCATTTCTGGCGGCGAACGACGCGGCGAGTCTCCGTTGGCGATTGGATTTCGTGCAGACATTTCTTGAACGCGACATCCGTCGCTTTGGCGTCGACGTGCCGGCGCAGGTGCTCCGGCGCCTGTGGATCATGCTCGCGCACTATCACGGGCAACTCTGGAACGCGTCGGAACTGTCGCGCTCGCTGGGCGAGGCGCACACGACGGTGAAGCGGCACCTCGACATCCTGACGGGTGCCCTGATGGTTCGGCAGTTGCCGCCGTGGTTTGAGAACCTTGGCAAGCGCCAGGTCAAAGCGCCCAAGGTCTACATTCGCGACAGCGGCATCGTTCACGCCCTGCTGGGCCTCACCACCTTCGGCGAGCTCGACGGACATCCGAAACTGGGCGCGTCGTGGGAAGGGTTCGTGATCGAGGAGATCCTGCGCCGCACGGGCGATCGCGATGCCTACTTCTGGGCCACGCCGGCCGGTGCGGAACTCGATCTTCTCGTGTTCGTGCGCGGGCGCCGGATCGGCTTCGAGGTCAAGTACAGCGATGCGCCGCAACTCACGAAGTCCATGGCCATCGCACGACAGGACCTCAAGCTCGACCGGTTGCTCGTGATCTACCCCGGGACGACCTCCTACGCGCTCAGCGGAGACGTCGAGGCGGTGGCGATCGCCGATCTGCACACCCGGCTCGATCGGCTGTTGCGAGGCCAATCCAAACGGCCTCTTTCTCCGTCTAATCGCCGCGGGGGATAGAGGAGACATGCGCCTTACGAGGGTTTTGCCGACAGCCGCCCTGCTTTTGGGGGCTGTTCAGGTGTTTGGTCAGGTGCCTGATGCGGCCGCGGTGCTCGCCAAGGCACGCGAGGCGCTGGGCGGCGAGAAGAAGCTGGCCGGCGTCACATCGTTTGTCGCCACGGGCCAGACTCGTCAGATCCGCGGCGAAAACCTGATCCCGATCGAGTTCGAGATCAACGTCGAGCTCCCCGACAGATACTCCCGCCGAGATGAAACACCCGCCGTTGAGAGCGGGTACTCCACCTCAGGCTTCAACGGCGACAACCTCGTTCAACTGCCGCTGCCGGCGACACCGTCTCAGATGACGATGGCGCGGCCCGGTGGGCCACCGCCGCCGACGCCGGAACAGATGGCGGCGATGCTGGCCAATCAGCGCAAGACCCGCGTCGTGACCCTCAAGCAGGACGTCACGCGCCTCACGCTCGGCATGTTCGCCGGGTCGTTTCCGAGCTATCCGCTCACGTTCACGCGCGTCGGCATCGCCGAGTCGCCGCAGGGCAAAGCCGACGTCATCGAAGCCAAGGGCCCCGACAACTTCGTGGCCCGGCTCTTCATCAATCAAGAGACCCATCTGCCGGTGATGCTCACGTGGATGCCCCCGGCGCGGCCGGGTGCGCCGGCCAGCGCGCGGCCGGGCTCGGCAACACCGGCGGCACCCGCGACGACGCCACCTCCCGCGCCAGAGAACCGCCTGTACTTCGCCGACTACCGTGATGTGAACGGACTGCAGTTGCCGTTCCGGCTGCGCCGCGCGGTCGGCCCCGACACGATCGAAGAGACCACATTCGATCGCTACAAGCTCAACGCCAAGATCGATCCCCGCAAATTTGAGGTGGTGAAATGACCGTGTTCAACAAGCTCGTCCTGGCGTGCGCCCTGGTGGCCGTGGCCATCGCCCCGGCGTTTGCGCAAACCCCCACGCGCGACGCGAAGCTGATTCTGACCGTGACCGACCAGACCGCCGGCGTGTTGCCGGGCGCGACCGTGACGATCAGGGGGCTGGACGATGCAACGAAGGCGGCGGCGCCGATCGTGACGCGGACGGCGGATCGAGGCGTGGCCACGGTCGAGAATCTGGCGGCCGGCCGGTATTCCGTCCGCATCGACATGGACGGCTTCAATCCGACGTTGATGCCCGACCTCAAGATCGCGAAGGGCGACAACAAGCGCACGATCACGATGGCGTTGAAGTCGATGAGCGAAACCGTGACGGTGCAGCGCGACCGGCAGACGGTGGGCGCCGATCGCGGCAGCGTGACGTTTGGTTCGGCGCTGACGCGCGAGCAGATCGAGCAGCTGCCCGACGATCCGGTGGAGCTCGAGCGCGCGATTCGTGAACTGGCGGGCGGCGACGCGATGATTCGTGTGGACAGCTTCGAAGGCGCGCGGTTGCCGGACAAGTCGCAGATCAAGGCGATTCACATCTCGCGCGATCAATTTGCTGCCGAAAACCACAACGCGCACGGCATCACCATCGACATCGTCACGCAGGCGGGCGCGGGACCGTTCCGCCTGAATAGCGGCTACAACTTCGCGGACAGCGCGCTCAACGGCAAGAGCATTCTCGTGCCGGCCAAGGGTGCGTCGCGCAATCAGGGCTTCAATATCGGCGGCGGCGGCACGCTCATTCCGAACAAGCTGTCGATGTCGTTCAACGGCGGCTACAACAACTCGTTCAACGAGCCGAATATCTATGCGAACACGGTGAACGGCCTGGTGTCCGAAGCGGCCAAGCTGCGCGCGAAGTCGAACGGGCTGAATCTGTATGCCGATCTGACGTATGCGCTCACGAAGGATCAGACCCTGCGGGTGTATTACAGCCAATTCAGCAACGACGACACGAACAGCGGCGTCGGGCAGTACGACTTGCTCGATCGCGCGTATGCGCAGAAGAGCACGTTCCGGTCGGTGCGCGGCCAGGAGGCAGGCCCGTTGGGCCGCCGGTTTGTGACCAACTCGAAGTTCTCGATCAACTGGCAGGACTCCGACATTACCTCCGTGAGCGACGCCACGACCGTGCGCGTCATTGACGGTTTCACGAGCGGCGGCGCGCAGCGCAAGGGCGGACGCCGGGCCGTGGATTTCATGGTGCAGTCGGATCTCGACTACGTCCGCGGCATGCACACCGTGCGCGTCGGCGTGCTCGCCACGGGCGGCAACTATCGCAGTGACGACTCGTCGAATTACGTCGGCACCTACACGTTCGAAAGCCTCGACGCGTTTGCCGCCGGAAAGGCGCGCTCGTTCACGCGCCGGATCGGCGATCCCGTGGTCGAGTACTTCAATACGCAGGCGGCCATCTACCTGCAGGACGACATCCGCGTGCGCAAGAACCTCAGCTTCAGCCCGGGGTTGCGCTACGAAGTGCAGACGCACCTGCGCGACTGGAAGGCACTCGGCCCGCGCTTTGGGTTCACGTGGTCGCCGTTCAAGAGCGGCAAGACGTCTGTCCGGGCCAGCTGGGGCATCTTCTACGACTGGCTGAGCACCAGCACGTACGAGCAGGCGCTGCGCATCGACGGGTTCCGCCAGCGGGAACTCAGTATTCTGAACCCGTCGTATCCCAACGCCGGGGCGGCCGGTTCGGTGTCGATCGGCAACCAATACCTGATCGACGCCAACCTCGAGATGCCGCGCAATCAGCGCCTGAGCGCGGGTGTGGATCAGCAGATCGGCTCGCGGGCGCGTGTGTCGGCCACCTACAGCTACACGCGGAACGATCAGGTACTGCGCGGCGAGAACCTCAACGCGCCGGTCAATGGCGTGCGGCCGGATAAGACCTTCAACAACATCTTCCGCGCGGTGTCGGATGGCGAGGGCACGCAGCATCAGCTGGTCAGCAGCGCGTCGTGGCAGTTTGCGGCGCAGTCGGCGGCGTTGCAGCGCGACCGGTTCAACATCCGGCGCGGTGGCCTCAACGTGTCGTATTTCCTGGCGAAGTCGCGCACCAACACCGACGGCGCGTTCGCGCCGCCGGCCACCGGGGCCATCGACACCGAGTGGGGGCCGGCGTTTGGCGATGTGCGCCATCGCGTCAACGTCGGCTTCAACACGCAGGCGTTGCGAAACCTCGCCGTCAACATCAACTTCAGCGGGGGGAGTGGCTCAACGTACAACATCACGACCGGACGCGACGACAACGGCGACCTGGTCTTCAACGATCGTCCGTCCGGATACACGCGCAACGCGGGCCGCGGCAAGGGCAACTGGACCCTGAACGCGAGCTTCAGCTACAACATGACCTTCGGCAGACCGTCCGGCAGCGGTGGCGGCGGCGGCGGTGGGATGGTCGGCGGCATGGGCATGCCGATGGGCGCGAGCACGATGATCGTGATGGGCGGCGGCGGTGACCACGGGGCGGTGGAGAGCATGGTGCGCGGCGCCGCGCCGCCGCAGCAAGTCCCGGGCCGCTATCGCGTGTCGGTGTTCCTGCGCATCTCGAACCTGACCAATCACGCCAACCCGTTCGGCTACAGCGGCGCGATGACGTCGCCGAGCTTCGGGCTGCCGACGAATTACCAGGGCGTTCGGCAGGTGAATCTCGGGATGAATTTCGGGTTCTGAGTGGCGTCGTAGCGGTGGACCTTCAGGTCCACCGATGCACTTTCTCACGTTGGCCGCGCACTGTGGCGAGTCCTGTTGGCTGCCTCGCTATAATCGGTGCGTCTGACGACAGCCACTCCACGACCACCATTGCCGTTGCCACGACCGGCGTTGATGTGGCTGGTCGCCGTGGCCATTCTCGGCGCCATCATCGTCCGCCTCGTCATTGGGGTGCAGACGGTCGATGATGCGTTCATCACGTTCAGGTACAGCCAACACATCGCCGCCGGCGAGGGCTTCACCTACAACTCACCGCAGCGCGTGCTCGGCACCTCGACGCCGCTGTTCACACTCGTGGCCGCGCTGGCCGCTGGTGTTGCGTGCGCGTGTCGTCCCGACGGAGTGCTCATCGCCGGCGTGGTCTCTGTCGCGGCGCTCTGGGCGCTTCCGCGCCGAAGCGCGATCCGGATCTGCGTGTTGTCCGCCGCGGTGATGGTGCCCTGGGTCCTCTTCGCGACGTGGTATTTCGGCAGTCCGATTCCCAACTCGATTCTCGCCAAAGCCAGTTTGGCCACCAATCCGCTGACCGGCTTTCGCGGCGGCGAAGCGTTCTTTCTGATGTGGCCCGACGTGCTCGCAACCGTTCTGTCTGTGGCGGGAGCCGTGGTGATCTGGCGCACCAGATCACTCGGCGCGCGCGCCTGGCGCGCCTGGGGCTTCGCCTACGTCACGCTGTTTACGGTGAGCCGGGCCTTCAACTACTACCCGTGGTACTTCACGCCGTTGATGCCGCTCTACTTTGCCGGCATCGCCGTCATCATCGAAACGGGTCTTCGCCGATGGCTCGAGCGCACGCCCGCGGGGCGACACAGGCGTGTCGCTCTGGCGGGATCGGGACTCGCGCTGGCCGCGTTCGTCGTGATCGGCGCGTGGCGACTCGACGAAGCGATCGCTGAGGTGGAGCGCTCCCAATCCGTTCGGGAAGACCTTTACAAGGCCGTTGCGGTCGCGCTGGCACAATCCGACGGCGGGTGCGCGTTGGCTGCCACGGAAATCGGCGTGCTGGGCTACTACTACCCCGGGCCCATCGTGGATCTGGTCGGACTGGTCTCGCCGGAAGTGCTCCGCCGGAATCGAATCGTCGCACTGGAGAACAGCGCGGCCTGCTGGCTGGTGACGTACGACGACCATCTGCTCCAACTGGATCGGAACGCATTGACCCTGCCGTGGTTTCAGCGCGAGTTCACGTTGATCGATCGCATCGTCATCGACCCGACGCGCGCGGTCATGGTGTACCAACGGGCGAATGCCAGACCACGCACGCCGTACCTGCCTGTACTGAGCGTGGAGGGCCAGGCCGGCACCCTCTATCGCTCCATCCAGCGAATGCTCGAAGACGGGCTGCTCGTGGAAATCGACGAACGGCCCGATCCCGACGAAGACGACGAGCAGCGACGCTACTACCGGATTACCGCCTTCGGTCGCGCCGTCGCGCGGGCCGAGGCCCAGCGACTCACCAACCTGGTCCGGCTCGCGAGAGCGAGTGGATTCACGCCCAAACGCGCGTGAGAGACACCACCATGCACCGCCTGCTCCTCCGCCTCTATCCCGCCTCGTTCCGCAACGAATATGGCGAAGAACTCCGCCGCGTGTTTGCGCGACGTCGCCGCGAGGCCGGCGGGCCGATCGGGGTGGTCCTGCTCTGGCTCGGAGAGATCGCCGACGTGGTCACCACGGCGGTGTTCTCGGTTGCCGATCACGTGCTCGTGCGACCGCTGCCGTACGCCGAACCCGACCGGCTCGTGAAAATCTGGGAAAGCCAGCCCACCCTGATCGACCTGCGCGACGAAGTGAACGCGAAGTCGCGCCAGATGCTGACGGCGTTGACGGCCGCGGCAGGATGCGTGCTGCTGATCGCCTGCACGAATCTCGCGAGCCTCCTCGTCGCGCGAATGTCGTCGCGTGAGCGCGAGATGGCGGTGCGCGCGGCCCTCGGCGCCGGGCGCGAGCGCCTCGTCCGCCAGTTGATGACCGAGAGCCTGCTACTCGCCGTGGTCGGCGGACTCGCGGGCCTGGTCGTCGCCCAGATCGTCGTCCCGCTCGTCGTCACGCTGGTGCCGACGAACCTGCCGATTGGCGAAGGGCCCACGCTCGACCTCCGCATGCTCGCCATCGTCGGCGCGATGACGCTGACGACGGGCATCGGGTTCGGCGTGCTGCCGGCATTCAGAATGTCGCGGCGGGCCGCGCGGAGCGCGCCTACGGAGGCGCTGCGAGCCGACTGAGGCCGCCACTCCGGCGGCCACTCGTGGTCCGCACCATCGCGTGCAACGCTGCCAGGAATGGCGCTCAGCGGACCACGAGTGGGGCGGCGCCGTTGTTAATGGCCTCGAACACCCGAAGGGCGAGCGCTTGTAGCGCAGGGTTGTTGTCGTTCCCGGCTGCACCGTCTGCTGTTGCCGCACGACTCTGGGCCATCAGGAGATCACTCACGGTCAAGCTGGTGGCGCCCCCGAACGCCGCACTGGCCTGGGTGACGTCGATCCGCGCGCGGCTCGACGGGTCCGCCACGAATTCGCGCAGCGCGGCGCCCAGCATGTGGGCCTTGAGATGCGCGGTCATCGGCGCCCCGGCCGTGTCTGCAGCCGCGCCGACCGCCGCCGCGTACGTCGCCACTTGCTGCGGCGTGGCCGAGGATGGCAAGTCCTGGAACGGCCGAAAACCGCGCAGCCAGCCGACCAGTCCCTCAGGCGCGGACAGCAGCAACGCCTCGCCGCTCTTGCTGCGCCAGAAGTTCAGGGGATGCCCCGTCGCAGCGATGTTGCAGAGTGTTATCTGCTCACTGGCCACCGTCTCCGTTTCGAGCACCGTCGCAATCCCGAGATACGCGCGGCACGCACCGGCGGGCGCGTTGGCCAAGGGACGCACGAACGTGAACGTCTGCGCAGCCGTCGCCGCCGAGACTCTCCCCAGTTCGGTGGTCCTGCCGTCCAATGACGCCATCACCGTCAACGGCAGAAACTGAAACTCCACCGACGCCGACGCGTGGGCGCGGCTCGCGTCGTCGCCCTCGGAATTCCACGTCACCGTGGCGATCAGCGTGCCGGCAGGCGCCGCCGGCGGCGAGGTGAAGTCGCAATGATACGCGGCAAGGGCAGATCCGCCGGGCCTCAGCGCCAGAGGCGTCGGGTCGTCGAGGGCGCACGTCACGCCGGCTGCGGACACCTCGACAGTGCCGGTCAGCGACTGCCAGTCGTTGGGATTGCGGATCTGCACCACACCAGAGACGGACCAGGCGCGCTGCGTCAGATCGACGGTGTAGCGAACCTGCGAAACACCGTTGCCCAACGGCACCCCAGTGGTGTCGGTCGCCAACGCGAGCGAGGTCTGCCACGCCGCGCCGACGCTCGCCGACACGACGAGGTCGGTGCTTCGACAGAAGCGCACCGGCAACGCGTCGGTCACGAAGGGCTGTGTACGGCTGACCGTCGCCGTGGTCACCGTGTTCAGCGTTGCGCACGTGCCGGGCGTGGCGGTCAGTGTGGTGCTGTAGGTATAGACGGTCTCATCCTGATCTGACGACGAGAGCGTGCCCAGCACACCGGCCGACGAATCAGTCACCGCGATGTTGTCGCCCACGACGGTGGTCGTCGGGTGCGAGAAGCCGAGCGCGGTGGTCGTTGACACCTGATGGCCCTCACCCCATGACGCGGTGATCACGGCCACGCCCTCCTCCGGTTCGGCGCCGTAGGTGCACGCCCAGGCCACGTCTCGGTGGCTACTCGCCGGCAGACTCACCGGCCGAGCACTCTCGAGAGAGCATTCGCTGGCGGACTCCACTTCGACGTCGAGGTGAACGTCGCTGATCACGTCCGCGCCCGGATTCGCGATCCGAATGCTGCCCGTCGTGCGCCATTCGGATGAGCCAGGGTCGTGCGTCACCGTCACGCGGTAGTTGAACGTGCCGGATGCCGAAGCGCTCCGGATCGTGTCCTGCTCCACCGTCTTCTCGATCGTCCACGTGTACAACTGCGTGACCGTGGACTCCGCCCGCGCGCTGATCTCCAGCGCGTGGGCGCCGCCGTGCGCCCCGGCGACGGGCGTGGTGTTGATCGCGACGGCCGTCAGCATCGCGGCTGACGCGATCGCCACACGCAGGATCATCAGCCGCCTCGCTATTTCACCGTCACGGTGCGGTTGTTGAGCGTGCTACCGCCGGACGACTTCACACTGATGGCCTTGGCCGCGGTGAACCCGACCGGACTCGTCACCGCGAGCGAGAACGACCCGTTGGCGCTCG
Organism: uncultured Solibacteraceae bacterium; assembly: GCA_964355365.1. GTDB lineage: Bacteria > Acidobacteriota > Vicinamibacteria > Vicinamibacterales > SCN-69-37 > SCUN01. The sequence continues at coordinate 13,448 of CAYHEX010000020.1, forward strand.
AGACCACGCTGCCGATGACAGCGCACGACGTGGTGTAGGTGGCGCAGTGGTAGGCGGTGATGGTGGATCCGCCCTTGGTCGTCGTGCCGCGAATGTCCCATTTGCGCGACGCCCTCGTGTACTGCACGAGTGTGGTCTTCAGCGTTTCGGCCACCGGGGCCGACAGCACCGTGACCTGCACGGTCGCTGCTGTCGAGCGCGCGCCGAAACCGTCCGCGACGGTGTAGGTGAAGCTGTACACCCCAGCGGTCGTCGCCGACGCGAGGATCGAGCCGTTGGCCTGCACCGTCAGCGTCAAACCCGCGGCCGGCGCCGTCGCGATCCGGACGGTGGCCACGTCAATCGCACCGTCCACGTCGACGTCATTGGTCAGCACGCTCAGCGTGAGCGATGCGCCCGACGTGAACGAGTAGGCATCGTTGGCCACCGTCGGGGCGTCGTTGACCGGCGCCACCAGGACGGACACCGTCGCGGGCGCCGACACCATTGTCCCGATCGACAGCGTGTAGGTGAACGTGTCCACCGTCGCGAGCGTGTTGTTGTAGTTGAGCCGCGGCATGTACTTCACCGTGGTGCCCGTCATCGTCAGTGTCCCGTTGACCGGCGCTCTCGAAATGGTGAGCACGGTGGCGGACGTGATCCCGGTGTCATTGGCTGCCAGATCGAGTGACGCCGGGGTGTCTTCGAACATCGCGATCTGGTCATCGACCGCCACAAGTGGCGCGCCGGTTGCGTCACCGAGTGGGCGAATGTCGACGACGCTGGTCGCGGAGCCAGAGCCGGGCAACGAGGTGACGCGCACACTCGCAGGCGGCAGCGGCCGGGCGACATCCAGAACGAACTCACCAGGCGACACGCCGCGCATCGAGATGCCGTCGTAGGTCATGCTCGAGGCCTTGCGATCGCTCGACTTGGCCTTCACGGTCAGCATCCCCGTGTCGTAGGCATAGATCGCATCGGTGACCAGTACGGTATCCACCAGAGCGCGCCGGTACTGGGCGTTGTTATCGGCCGTGTTGGTGACCACGATCTCGAACGGCACGACACCGGCGAAGTCGATGTGCGCAAACCAGTCGAGTCCGCCGAGGTACGTCATCGTGGTCGTCGGCAGACCGAGGCCGCTGACCACCATCTGGTCTTGCGCCGCCACGGACGTGTTCGGCTGGCTGGGCACCGCTTTCACGCGCACATCGATGCCCGCCGCGAGCGACGAACCCTGCGCACGGGAGAAGGTCGCGGGGCCGATCTCGATCGGCAACGGCACGGCGCCCACGTGTTTTTTGCCGGCCACGATGAAGAAATCGGTCTGGCCGAGAATGACCCAGGACACGCCGCCGTCATACGACTGCTCGAGCCGGAAGTAGTTGGTGCCATTCGGGCTGTTGGCAATCGTGTGCAGCACGTTCGGGTCACCGAGGTACTCTTCGACGGCGCCCGTCGCTGGATTCGTGCCGGTAATCGTCGTCGGCTCGCCGGTCAGGTCCGCCCACTGCACGTACGGACCGATATCGCCGGCGAGCGCGAGGTCGAACATGCCGGGAGCAAATCCCACATCGCGCGTCCAGTCGATACCGGCCTTGCCGCTCGCGGCGTTGGCGTAGAGGATTTCGACGCCATACGGATGCGTGACGCGATACATGCCGTCAGGCAACTGGCGTCCGCGAATGCGGAGGCGGCTGAACACGACCTCATCGCCGATCGTCGGCTGGTTGGTCGTGTAGGCGCCCTGCAGCGACGTGATCAACTGCACGGCCACGCTCCCGATCGTCAGATCCGCGTTGGCGAGGCTGTAGAGGAATTCCGATCCCCAATTGCCTGGAAACGCCGTCGTGTTGACAATCGACGCGGGACAGAGCGTGAAGAGCGGTTCCGCCGGCGACGGGACGTTGGAAAAACAGGGATCGAGGACCATGCCCTTCCGATCGCGATACCACGCGGGGTAGTTCGCCGCCTGCGGGCTCGGCGTCGCCACTGACGGCGCTCCAGCGGGCATCGGGATGGCGACGCCACGATCGAGCAGCCCCTTGGTGGTCTGCGCCGATGCGAGCACCGGAAAGGCAAGACTGAGCGCGAGTGCCAGAACGGCCCTGGAGAAAACTGGTGCGGAGGTCGTCATCTCGGCATGGTGATTCATGTGGGTAGAGTGTGAACCGACGGACTGGCAATGAAAATTACACGACGGTCGCAGCCACCTCCCACGAAGGTGGTACGACGCGCAGGTCCTAGCTCTTCTTGACCCGCGTGGCGGTCACCGTGCCATCGGCGGCGCGCGTGCCCTTGGCCTGCACCACCGTGCCGTTGGTCACGCTCGTGCACGCCAACCGGAAGTCCGTGGCGCTGTTGGTCACAAACGTCGTGCCCGATAGCGCGAAGGCGATCGTCGGGCAGGAGCCCGACTTTGACGCGACCGTGCCGGTCAGTTCCACTTCCGTCGTCGTGCCCGGCGTCTGTGTGTCATCGATCTTGACCCGCGTGGCGGTCACCGTGCCATCGGCGGCGCGCGTGCCCTTGGCCTGCACCACCGTGCCGTTGGTCACGCTCGTGCACGCCAACCGGAAGTCCGTGGCGCTGTTGGTCACAAACGTCGTGCCCGATAGCGCGAAGGCGATCGTCGGGCAGGAGCCCGACTTCGACGCGACCGTGCCGGTCAGTTCCACTTCCGTCGTGACACCCGGCGTGCCGGGTGTCGGGGTGACCGACACCGGAGACGTGGTGATCGCCACCGTCAACGCCGTCAATCCCGTGGCCGTGGCCGTGCCCTTGGCGGTCACGCGGGCACCGACGACGACATCAGCGGCGAGCCCCGCATGGCCGTTGAGCGTGTAGACCGTCGATGCCGACAGGCTCACGATCTTGCCGGCGACGACAAACTGCGCGGCCGACACCGATTCAACGATGCCTTCCACTTCGCGCTCGCCGGTGGCCTTGACCTGATCTTTGTCATCAACCGTCGCGGTCGTTGTGCCGACCGTGACCTTCACGTTGACCAGGTCACCGGCGGCCACAGTGCCAACCGCCACGGTGGCGTTGATGCCGGTGGTGTTCGTGAACTTCAGCTCGACGACGCCAGGCGCCACGTTGTTGAGCGTGAACTGACCGAACGCGTCGACCGTGGACGAGATCGACGTACCGGGGACCGACACCGAGAGACCCGCCGGCACGCCGAAGGTCGACGAGGCCAGACCCGTCGTTGCGCCCGCGACGCTGCCCGAGATCCGGGCGGTCGTGGTCGGCGCAGCCGACACGGTGAGAGAGGTGGCCGGCGATGCCGGCGCAGTGGGGGCGCTGGCGCCGCACGCCGCGGCGCTCACGCAAAGAGTAAACACGAGAAGCTGTGAGACGTGGTGGTTCTTCATGAATCTGATCCTCGAAAAACAAAGCCAACGATGTCTGTACGTCATCAGGAGAACCCGGCGCGTTGCCGGGCCGGATTCTCCTGAGATGTGTGTGGTGCGTGTTACCTGATCGTGACGATCACATTGCTCAGCAGGCCGCCCTTGTTCGACGACAGGCTGATGACGCGGTAGGTCTTGCGATCGAGCGGATTCACCCAGGTCGCAATCGGGCCCGGGCGCACCACGTTGGCCCCCAGCGCCCACAAGCCGGCTGTGCTCGCGGTGGCGGTGCCGATGATCAGGTTGGCCGGGCACGTCGCCGTGGCAATCGCCTGATTGCAGATCGTGATGATCGTCGGGTTGGTCGCGGTGGAGGCCACTGACGAGAGCCCCTTCACGGCCGACCAGATCGACGTCTTCGTCGTCCAGATCACCGAGGTGGTCGTCAGCGCTTCCTTACCGAGCACGAGCACCGTCACCGAGATCGGATCCGACTCGAGCACGTCACCACGCAGGCCCTGCGTGCCCATGTCCTTCACGGTGTACTTGAAGCTGCACGTGCCGGCTGCGACGCCGGTCACCTGAATCTGTCCGGGCACCGCCGTGGTGCTGATGGTGCAGACCGCGGCGTTGGGCGCCGTGAAGATGCGAATGGTCGCCGCATCGATCACGTTGAGCGGATCGAGGACGGTGTCCGGATCCGTGTCGTTGGCGAGCACGTTGACCACCACCGGCGGCGCGCCGGCGATCATCGACGCTGAATCGGCCAGCCCCGCCGGCTTGTCGTTCACCGGCGTGATGTTCACCGTGACAATGGCCATGTTGGTCTGGAGACCCGTCGAGTTCTGCAAGATATACCCAAAGCCGTCCAGGCCGTTGTAGTTGAGGTTCGGCGTGTAGATGACCTGGTTGTTCACCACCGACGCCGCGCCAAAACGCGGGGCCGCGACGAGAATGACGGTCCAGGGATCGGTGCCCGTGAGCACGTCGTTGGCCGTCACGTTGATCGTGCGGTTGGCCTGCAGCGGTTCGTCTTCGATCATCGTGAACGCATCGTTCGTCGCGCGCGCGCCCGTCGCGAATGCCGCGACGCCGAGCGGACGGATATCCACGTCGCCGTGACCCTGACCACCCGCGGAGGAACTGACGCTCACGTGGAGCGGCGGCAGCATCTCGCCGTTGGTGGCCGCCACGGTGAAGGCACCGCAGAACTCACCCGCGAGTGCAGAGGGCTCGTCGAGCAACCCGTAGCCAGAGGCGTTCAGTCCCACGTTCTGCAGGTCACTCGACTGCGCGCAGACGTGCAGGATGTGGGTTTCCATTTCGAACTGAGCGCGCGTGATGATCACGGCATCCACCAGCGCCTTGTTGAAGATGACGCCCAGCGGATCCGCGCTGTTCTGCACCGAGACGAAGGCCGACTTCGGGCCGCGATATTCCGTATGCGCCTGCCAGGTCTTGTTGCCGAGGTAGGTCATGAACTGCCCCACGCCGGCCATGTTGCCGCTGAGCAGCATCTGCTGCGCGGGCGACTGCGGCGTGGTGGTGTCCGGCTCGGCCATCACACGCACGTCGAGACCGATGATGTCGCTGCCCACCGGGCCGCGTGAGTACGTCGCATCCGTCACGGTCATCGGCAACGGCATGAGCACGCCGGTCTTGACCTGACCCACCACCTGGAAGAAGCGCTGCTCGGCCAGGAGCGTATCGGCCTGACCGTTCCCGTTCACCTGGTAGATCTCGAAGCAGTTGCACGGGCCCGTGGTCGAGTTCGGCACTTCGGCCGCGCCCGTGATGGTGTGCAGGATGTTCGGGTCACCGATAAACGATTCGTTCCCGATCACCACCAGACCGCCCGTGGCGATGGTCGCCAGGTCCGTCGTCCAGCGCATGAACGGCCCGACGTCCGTGGAACCGAGCGCCGCGTCGAACAGACCCGCCGCCGGACCGACGTCGCGAGTGAAGTTGAGGCCGGCGCCGCCCGTGGCGATCAGGATTTCCTCGCCGTACGGATGACGGACGCGGTAGGTGCCGTCCGGAATTTCGCCGACCAGCACGCCCTGCTGGTTACGCGCGCGGCCGATGCGGATGCGGATGCGTGTGAAGACCATTTCCTGGCCGATCACGGGCGCACCCGTGCCGTAGCCGCCTTCGAGCGCGGTGACCAGGTCCGCGGAGACGCTGGTGCCGGTGATCGTGGCATTGGCGCTGGCATAGAACAGCTCGTCGCCGAAGTTGCCGACATAGCCGCTTGGATCTGCCACGCCGACGGGGGCAGGAATGCAAACTTGGACCGGAAGGCCACCATCAAGAGCGGGTACCAGCGTGGTCGAAAAGCACGGCACGAGGGCCAGGCCCGTCTTGTCGCGGTACCACATTGGGAAGCCCGCGCCGAACGGCTGCTGAGTGATCGGAATGTTGTTCGCGTCGCGAACGATCGGCAGGATCGGACCGCGGTCAAGCAGGCCGGCGGTCTGCGCGCCGGCGACCGACGGCAGAGCCGCGCCCATCGCAAGTGCGATCATTACGGTCCGAATATTGGTCAAGCTTCTGGTGAACATCGTGGTTATCTCCAAGAGTTGTGGGTGTACGAGTTAGAGAATCGGTGAAGGTGGAACTTGGCAGGGAGCGCCGCTACCGAGAAACGGCGCCAATCCGTTCATGCTGAGCGCGCCACGACCGTTGACGCCCACAGCCGGAATATCGAGAAACTGATCCGCGGCCTGAAAGGCCTTTCGACCAGAGACCATCACCATCCCGTTGGTCGTCGGATGGCCGCTGGGAATACGAATCGACGGGTGATCGAACGGCCCCTGCTCGCAACGCACGCGCTCGTCGGTCAGGGCTTCTTCGAGGAAGATCACGAGCTCGGCCTGCTCCTTCGCGGTCAGGCCCAGGGGCGTGATCGACGGATGCAGATTGGTCTTCACGCCGTTGAAGCCCGACGTGTCGCTGCCGCCCGGCAGCGTGCGCGCGTCACCGCCGCGGTTGTAGAACTCCACCACCTGCGCCAGCGTCGCGCGCGAGCCGTTGTGGAAGTACGGCCCCGTCAGCGCCACGTTGCGAAGGCTCGGCGTTTTGAATGCGCCATCCACGTCCACACGCGCACCGGCCGGCAGACTGCCGCGCGCAATCGAGAGCGGCTGGTTGCTGATCGGATCCATGCGGCCCAGTCCGGCGTCTTCTGCCGTCGGACGCACACCGATGTTGTAGAAGCCGATGTCGTAGGTGCCAATCTCGTTGCCGCCGAGCACCACACGTTCAGTCAGAAACCCGCCGCCCGCCTGAATGACGTCGAACGCGGCGGTCGTGAAGAGTGCGCCGGAGTGACACGCCACGCACTGGCCTTTGCCCATGAAGGTGTTGAAACCACGCTGGGCTTCCGGCGACAGCACGCCAAACTCGTCGACGTAGGTCTGATTGAACAGATCCTGCGCGCGGATCTTCGCGAGATCGATCACCGCACCGTTGTGCAGGGGATCGGTCACGGTCTCGGCCGCGGCGAAATCTCGCAGCAACTGGCTCAACGGCTTGAAGCCGGCAGAATCGTAGGGCGCCGCATCCGACGCGAGCAGCTCCTCGTAGAGCTGCACGGAGAGCCCGAAGAACATCGAGAAATTCGCTTCCGCCAGCGTGTAGCCGTCCGGTGTCTTGAGCTTGCTGTTCCAGTAGCGCGGATGAAACGCCTGCTGGACCAGCGCACGATAGGTGGTATCCAGGCCGAGCGTGGACGTCTGACGCGAGTTCGACTGACGTGAGTCCGACTGACGAGAGTTCGAGCGCCGGTCACTCGGCCGGCTGACCGCAGGCACCTTGGCCCAAATGCCCAGCACGCTGTCGGTCGTCGCCACAGACTGCAACGCGAGCGGCGTGAGCGACAGCAGCTTGCGGCCCACAAACGGGAACGTGCGCTCGAGACACGACATCTCGATGTCGCTGCCGACCGGGCCCACGGCCTGCGACGCGAGCGAGGCGGCCGGCAGGCGAAACTGATTGTTGAACGCGATCGTCTGGCGCTTGCCGGTGCCCGTCACTTCCCAGACGCCGGCCTCGGGATCGCGGTCGCCGAAGGGATTCTCACCGTTGAACACGTCTTGCGCGCGGCCGTCCCAGAACTGGCGCACGTTGTACGCCGCATTGATCACCGACGGCGCGTGCCGCGGCGTCACCCGACGCGTATTCACATACGCGCCGTTCTGGCCGAGCGCGTGAAACACCGGATCCGGGATCGAGGAGCAGGGCTCGCTCGACTTTCTCCGGAAGCGGCCGTCCCATCGGCCTTCGAGTTGGGCTTCAAACACACCCGCGGAACCGACGACGTCGTCGGTGTCGAAGAGAACGGCGGAGTTGCGGTCCGACTCGTCCCACAATCGGCGGGTGGGAAAATCATCGGCGGTGAGCGTGGTGTTCGCACCAAGCGCACCGGTCAAGAGCCAATCGAACACGTCGAGCTTGCCGGCCAGCGTAGACGTCTGATTGGGATTGATCTGGTTGGTGACGCGGGAATCCGCGCCGGCGTGAAAATGGCAGGTCGCGCACGCGGTGACGCCGTCACTGCCCACCTGGGTATCCCAGAAGAGGGCCTTGCCGAGCGCCACGGCGGCGGCGCGATCCACCACCACATTTTCGATGCCGGTCGGATCCGGCAACCAGAGACCCAGCAGAGACGACGGGATGATCGGCGGCGGCTCTGCCACCACGGGCGTCTGTTGGGCAGCGACGGTCTGAGTGAAGACCATCGCCGCGATCCACAGACCGCACATGCCCGCAAGGGCGCCGCGCCACGAGAGACTCTGCCGGGTCTTCATCACTAAGCGACCGTGATCGTCGTCTTGAGAGTCTTGAGCGTCGCGCCCGAAACCCAGTGCATGAATCCCACCTGGGCGTTGAAGACACCCTTCTTGGTGGTGTCGAGGATCAGATCCCACCGCTGCGCCGTCGAGAGCATGAACGGCGTGCCGGCCGGAATCCAGATGGGCTTGGAGTACTTCGACTGCGGATAGTTGTACGTGCCGTCCGCCTTCTTGCCGCCGCCCATCGCCTTGCCGTCCATCCCCCAGACCCACGCGCCCACGCCAAGCGTGAAGCGCTGGACCGTGTAGCCGGCGTTCAACGTCCGGATCAGCACCTGTTCGCCCTGCTTGGCCGACACCGCGATGCGCGGATCAGTGATGGCCTTTGCGCCGTCGCTGAACACGCCCGTGATGCCGAAATACTTCGGGTTGAAGTAGTGCAGGATCCCGTTGGTGCTGAACGGACCGTCCGCGGTGCAGCCGGCCTGGTAGAACGCGGAGTGGCCGAGCGTGTGCCACGTCGGATCGATTTCGTCCGGCACCCAGAAGTACTCCTTCGTGTAGGCCGGTCCGCCGCGATGCAGACGGCCGGGCCCCTCCGGCGGATCCACGATGAGCAGCGCGTAGAGGCCGTATTCGAAGTGCAGAACCGTATTGACGTGGCAGTGGTAGAAGAACGTGCCGGCCTGATTGGCCTGCCACTGATACGCGTAGTCCGAGCCGATCACGAACGAGCAGTGGCCGACGCCATCATTGAACGGCGTCGGTTCGATGCCGTGGTGGTGCAACGTGTGGCGGTGCTTCTTGCCGTTGGTGATCGTATGGGCAATCTGGCCCTCACGCACGCGGATGGCGGCGCCGGGGAACGTCGGGGGCTGACCCGGTTCCTGGATGACCCACATCGCCACGGACTTGCCGTCGGGCATCTTGACGCCGACGTCGACGGCGAGGTCGCGATTGAAGACCACGTTCGGCGTCACGCGATCGGGCGTGAAGCTCGGCTGGTCCGGCGGACACATATGCATCGCGTAGTGGGCCTCGTGGCCGGGTTCGACGATGCCGCGCGAAATCACTGGAAGTGCCATGTCGTCTTGTCTCCTGATGTCCGTGTCGTTAGCGGCGGCTGTGCGTCAGCGCGCCATCATGCGTGCCGCGATTCGGACGCAGCGTGTTGATACCGAGCGGCGCACCCGACTCCACCTTCGGAGCCAGCGCGGCCACCTGGGCGGGCAGGAACGAACCCACACCACCCGGACGGGCATCACCCGTGATATTCCAGTGCGTGATCAGTCCTGCCGGGTAGTTGCCACCGTTGGCTGACTGCGACATCTCGCAGTGGCAGTGCATCGGGTACACCATCGGATTGGCCGGCACGAGCAGATTGGTGTTCAGTTCCTGATACGGCGGCCAGCATCCCGCGCGCTCGGGAATGTCCGGCGGCAATTGGAACGGCAGGAGCCAATCGAGCGTCGTCGCCTGCGCGGCGCGGCTGGTGTCGACCCAGCGCAGGTTGTCGGGCATCTCGATGCCGGCGGCGCTGGTCGCGCGCAGCATGTAGACGTGGTTGCCGTGAATGTGGGGCGAATGCGACGCGAGTCCGGCATTCAGGATGCGGATCAGGCCCGGCTGGCCGACCATACCCGAGGGCGCGATCTGCGGGTCGTGCGCGCTGAAGTAGCCGCCCTTGCCGTTGATCGTGAAGTAGCGGGGCTTGGCGGCCGCGAGAAACTGCGCGGGCGTGTAGGTCTTTCCCGCCTGAATCGCCGCGTGCAGCACGGGATCGATGCCGCCGAAGAGCCAGATCCACCAGCGATTCGGATCCCAGGCGTTCCCCGGAAACAGCGGGCCGCCGAGATCATTGAACAGTTCCTGCATCACCGCGGTGGGGTTCGAGTACGGCGTGGTGCCCGACACCGGCAGCGACACGATCGCGCCATGAAGGCCCATCACGCGGTTGATCGGCGCCTGCAGCGAGTCGAGATACAGATACGTGCCGGCCTGCGGCATCGGGAACTGGATCGTCACAGACTTACCGGCCGCGATGGTTCCGGTCGTAATGGTCGTGCCCTGGATCTTGAATTCGTGCGGCTGCTTGAGCGTGTTGGTCACCTTCAGGCTCACCAGTTCGCCCTCCCGTCCGATGATCGCGGGGCCCGGATACGAGAGCGGCAACCTGGAGTCCTTGAACGTCCAGATGTAGACCTGTTTCTTGTCCGCCATCTCAACCAGGGCTTCGCCGATGGTGAGGTCAATCACGCGCTGTTGCGCTTCCACGACCTGCAGGCCCGCAATACCAGCGAAGGCCTTACCGACTCCACCGAGGGCGATCGCACCAAACCCCGCCTTCGCCACTCCGGTGATAAATCGTCGTCGATCCATTCGAATCTCCTTTTGTCGTTCCCGAGCCTTCACTGACGCAGCGATATCCGCATGCGGTTTGTCACAACATCGCTCGGGTTTGAAGAGTGTGGACGAACACACTTGTTAGCGGAATGACACATTGGTCCCCTGTGCCGTCCCCCGAAGGTGGTATTGCGCAACGCCCGGCGATCATGTAGGCGGTGTCAGGCGCGTCGGCGCGACCAGTGATCGGCTAGCGAACGGGCGCGGGCGCCGTGAAGCGCGGGTCTGCGAGAAACGCGGTGTCGGTGAGCGATCGGAGAAACGCGAGCAGATCGGCACGCTCGCGGGCCGTCATCGTGAAGCCCTTCACGAAGCTGCTCTTGTACGGGCTGGTGGCCCCGACGCCCTTGTGCGCGCCGGCGAGGATGGTGCGCCCTCCGGCCGCGTAGTGATCGAGCACCGCGTCCAGCGTCGGCACAGAGCCATCGTGCATATACGGCGCCGTCACCGCGATGTTACGCAGCGTGGGCGCCTTGAACCGGCCCATATCGTCTTCGTCACCACTGACCGCAAACACGCCTTCATTGGGGTACGGATACCGGCCGGCCTTGCGGAGATTGTAGAGACCCGTATTGAAGAACTCGAACTCCACGAACTTCTTGCCGACATGATCCACGGTTTCGGTCAGGTTGAATCCGCCGTGACAGTGGAAGCACTCGGTCTTCTCGCTGAAGAACAGCCGCTCACCGCGCCGCGCGGCCGCGCTGATCGCGGTGGTCTCGCCGGAAAAGCGATAGCGGTCATAGGGCGACCGTCCGGAGATCAGGCTCCGTTCGAACGACGCGATCGCGGCGGTGATGTTGTGCAGCGTGACTGGATCCGGTTCTGATGGAAACGCCGACGCGAACATCCGGGGGTAGGCGGCCGTGGCGTTGAGCGCCGCCAGCATGATCGTGTCGCGCCCGGAGAGTCCCATCTCGACTGGTGTTTCGCCGAACATCGGCAGCAGGGCCTGCACCTCGAGCGAACGGATATTGGGATTGCCCCACGTCAGCACCGGGCTATACGCCAGATTCACCAGGCTCATGGCACTGCGCGGATGCGCGGCGCCGGTTGCGCCCACGGGGTGTGCTTTGCCGTCGGTAAAGGCGAGTGCCGGCACGTGACACGTCGCGCAGGACACGGTGTCGTTCACCGACAATCGCGTGTCGTAGAACAGCGCGCGTCCCAGCGCGACCTTTTCCACGGTCATCGGATTGTCGGCGGGCACCTTCGGCATCGGGAATCCATCGGGCAGATCCCACGTCCACGGTGTGCCGACGGGCGCCGGCGCGGCGGCGGCGATGACCGCCACGCACCACACCACCGCGAGCGCGAGGACGAGGACGAAAGGGCGCGGCCGGGCCATCTCAGCGCCCCGGCTTCGGCGCCGCCGAGAATGCGGTTTGGCCACCGGCGGGCGTCCGGCCGAACGGCAGGCCCAGTGTGGCAAACACGCCGGCACAATCGGCGTCCTTCAGATCCGCCATGCAACCCGACGGTGTGTTCGGCGCGTTGGTGTTCACATCGGATGTCGCGAGCAGCGACGCCAGGTCAAACCGCACTGCCTGCGTCTCCATGTTGAACGGTGCCAACTTCACGGTGGGTGTGTTCTCGGCCGCGCAGTGCGTGGGCACCGCATTCGGATTCGCTGACGGCTGGCAGTTCGTGCTGCCCAGATGCAGGACCCATCCCTGCGGCTTGCCGGTGGTCTTGAGATCGATGCGCGTGAACTTGTAGCCCGCGTTCCAATTCCAGAAGAGCCGGCTCAGATTCAACGGCGACGGCTGGCGCGTCGCGTCGCTGTGGTTGACGTCGAACGGCAATCCCACGACGAACCGCACGCCGGTGTAGGCGCCGGCCGGCACGGTCCCATCAATCGTGCGATGCGTTTCGGGCGTGCCGTTCGAACAGGTCGCGCGGCCGTCTTCGAAGTCCAAGAGCGCAACGCCGCCGGTCTGCCACATGCCGTCCTGCGTCAGCGCCACCGGAGTGGCGCGTCCCGTGGCATCGAGCATTGACACGCTCGAGACGTAGAAGCGCAAGTCACTGACGGCGATTGTCGACTTGGTGGTGCCGATCCCGGCGTACGACTGCCCGCACGCAAACGGTTCACCGGCAACCGTGGCGGCGAATTCGATCTGCACGGGCGCGGGCGCGCTCGCATCCATCGTGATGCCAGCCAGCACCGCAGCCGCGGCAAGAAAGAGCATGTGACGGATCCGCATTGTCCGTGCAGTCTCGCAGCGTTCGCGCGTCACGCCTATAGCACTTTCGTGGTATTCAACATCACGCACTGCCCCGCGTACGCTTCGGTTCCATGCTGGCCACACTGATCATGATCTTCGCCCGCTGGTTGCTCTTCGTCGGCGCCGTCGGCGTGATCGGCGGGATCGGCGCGGCGGTGCTGGCGCGCTCCGCTGGCGCACGCACCAGGCGCCCCGTGCGAGCAGCCGCCGTCATCGGACTGCT
>CAYHEX010000021.1:0-25594 GCA_964355365.1 uncultured Solibacteraceae bacterium
CTCGATGGGTTCGGGCGTGAGGATCTTGAAGGCCAGCCACGGGGGCGTCATCAGCTCGAGGTTCGCGGCGTTGCCGAAGAACTCGAAAACGTCGTCAATCGGGCGCGGCACCCAGAGCGATTTCACGATGCGGTACGACATACACTGTTAGGACGCCGTTCGGCGGCCCGAAGGCCCCCGACTACGACAGGAGAACCAATGGCACGCGTGCTCGCGCATTTCGATACGACCCTGGGCAAGTTCACTGCGGAACTGTTCGAAGACAAGACGCCAAAGACCGTGGCCAACTTCGCCGGACTCGCGGAGGGCTCCAAAGAGTGGACCCACCCGAAGACCAAAGTGAAGAGCAAGACGCCGTACTACGACGGCATCGTCTTTCATCGCGTCATTCAGGGATTTGTGATTCAAGGCGGCGACCCGCTCGGCCTCGGCTACGGCGGCCCCGGCTACAACTTCGAGGATGAGTTTCATCCGTCGCTGCGCCACGACCGCGCGGGCATCCTCTCGATGGCCAACGCCGGCCCCAACACCAACGGCAGCCAGTTCTTCGTCACGCTCGGTCCCACGCCGCACCTCGATCGCCGCCACTCCGTGTTCGGCGCCGTGATCGAAGGCATCGACGTGGTCGAAAAGATCGGCCAAACGCAGACGGATTCGCAGGACCGTCCGGTGACGCCGGTGGTGATGAATAAGGTCACGATCGAAAGACAGGACTGAACAGCAAGTGACAAGTGGCAAGTCGCAAGTGGCAAGTGAGAGCTCTTACTTGTGACTTGTCACTTGTCACTTGCATGTGTCTTTCTAAACGACACGCCTTTTGCTTCGGGGCCAAGTGCTATTACTAATGCCCCGAGAGCGAATACAAATGCTGCCAGTATTCCCATCGACGTCTGGTAACTGAATCGTTCGCCCACCACCGCCTGTAGATACGGAAACAGCGACGCGCACGCCACGCCCAGCTGATACGCGAAGCCCGGAAAGAAGCCGCGGATCGCGTTCGGTGACAGTTCGTTGATGTGTGCCGGCACTTGACCCCAGGCGCCCTGCACGAAGAACTGCATCATGAACGCGCCCATCGTGAGCCACATGGCCGTTGGCGCGGCGATCCACAGCGGCGTGAAGCAGAGGCAACAGAGCAGGCCCGTGACCATCGCGCGCTTGCGTGACGTGCGATCCGAGTAGTAACCAAACGCCAGTCCGCCGAGCATCGCGCCCACATACGCGATCATCGTCGTGTTGGCCACCTGAAGCGGCGAGAAGCCGCGCTGGATCTTGAGGAACGTCGGATACATGTCCTGCGTGCCGTGTGAGATGAAGTTCATCACTGACATCATCAGCACGAGAAACGCGAACCGCTTCCAGTTGCTCACGAGCGCGCGACCGTAGCTGCCCCAGTCGGTCTTGTGCTCGTGCCACGCCGGCGACTCTTTGACCTTCGAGCGGATGAAGATCGCAAGCAGCGCCGGCAGGCCGCCGATCAGGAACAGCGCGCGATAGCCGTAGTGCGGATAGACGAAGCGATACATCAGCGACGCGAGGAGCGCGCCGGCCGCGTAGCCTTCCTGCAGGATGCCCGACAGCAGGCCGCGATACTTCGGCGATACCGACTCGAGCGCGAGCGACGCGCCGAGGCCCCATTCGCCGCCCATCGCGATGCCGAAGATCATGCGCAGGGCCAGAAACACGCCGTAGCTGGGCGCGAAGGCGCACGCCACCGAGCAGCTCGCGTACATGATCACGTTCAGCATCAGCGGCGTCTTGCGCCCGAACCGGTCCGCCATCACGCCGAAGATGATCGCGCCGATCGGGCGCATCATCAGCGTCATCGAACTCGCAAACGCAATCGCTTTCCGGCCCTCGCTCGCCAGCTCCGGCGTGCTCACGTCAAAGTACGCCTTGGCCAGGTCGCTGAAGACCAGCGTGACGATGAAGAAGTCGAAGGCATCGAGCATCCAGCCGAGGAAACCGGCCAGGACGGCATTGCGCTGGGAGGCCTTGTCGATGTCGGTGTGCATTGCCGGGAATTGTATGGGAACAGCAAGTGGCAAGGGGCAAGGAACAAGTGACAAGTTAGGGCGCTACGAAGAAGTTCGTTGACATATACGAATTAGTTCGTAGATACTCGGCCCATGCCGAAGACACCGCGTCCGACCGGGGCCGAACTGGCCATTCTTCAGGTGCTGTGGGAACACGGGCCCGCCACCGTGCGGCAGGTCCACGAGGCGATTGCCGCCGGCGCAGGCGATCGCGCCACGGGCTATACGACCACGCTGAAGCTCATGCAGATCATGGCGGAGAAGGGCATCGTCAGCCGCGACGAGTCGTCGCGCACGCATATCTACGCCACGCGCCTGCCGCAGCAGCACACGCAGCGCCAGTTGGTCGGTGATCTCATCACCCGGGCCTTCGGTGGATCCTCAGCCAAGCTCGTCATGCACGCGCTCAGCACGCACCCGGCGTCGAAGGCAGAACTCGCGGAGATCCGTCGCCTCATCGAACAGGAGAAGCGCAAATGAGCGTCGTCGTCGCCCTCTCGTTGCTGCACTTCATCTGGGAAGGTGCGCTGATAGGTGGCGCCGCGTGGATTGGGATGAAAGCCGCCCGCACTGCGAGCGCGCGTTACTCCATCGGTGTGGTTGCGCTCGCGGTGATGGCGGCGGCACCGATAGCGACAGCGACATGGATCAGAGACTCTGTAGTCCAGGGTCCAGCGTCCAAGGTCCAGGGTCAGTCCTGGGTCCAGGGTCCGAGTGAGTCCGGAGTTCAGAGTCCTGGGTCCGGAATAAAGGAGTCAATGCCGTCTGTCTCGGACCCCGGACCCGGGAACTCTGGACTGACCCTGGACCCAGGACTCTGGACCCTGGACTACAGCGTCCGTCAGTCCTTTGTCTCTGCCGTCCACGTGTCTCCGTCGCTCGCGAAATGGCTACTTGGTTCGTGGCTGCTCGGCGTGGGCTTGCTGTCAGTGAGACTGTCCTTCGGTCTCTGGACCGCCCGTCGTCTCACGCGATTGTCCGTGCGTGTGCCGCGGCTTGAGATCTTGTCGAACGCCGAGCGACTCATGGCTGCGCTGAACATCCGCGGCGCCGTGACCGTGCTCGAGTCGGCGCTCGTGCAGGTGCCGACGGCAATGGGCTGGCTGAAGCCGGTCGTGTTGTTGCCGGCGCAGGCGATGACCGGACTGTCGATGGCGCAGATCGACGCGCTCGTCGCGCACGAGCTCGCGCACATCAAGCGTCACGACTATCTCGTGAATCTGCTGCAGTCCGCGATCGAGACACTGCTGTTCTATCACCCAGCGGTCTGGATCATCTCGCGCAGTGTCCGTCACGAGCGCGAACTCTGCTGTGACGACCTGGCCATTGCGGCGTGCGGCGACGACCGTCTCACCTACGCGTCGGCCCTCGCCGATCTCGAGTCGCTGCGCCAGGAGCCGGAGCCGATGCTCGCGGCCAACGGCGGATCATTGCTCACGCGTGTGCGCCGCATCCTCGCGCCCGACGATGTGCAGACGGTACGAGGGACGGGGCATTGGCTGGCGGGTGTCGCGATTCTGCTGACGGTGCTGATTGGTGCGGCAACGCAGAGTGTGCAGGGACGACAGATCGTGCAAGGCGTCGCGAGCGGCGTCGTCAACAGCATCGCGAACGGCGTGAAGGGCGGTGTCACTGGCGGTATCACCGGTGCTGTCTCAGGCGGCGTCATCGGCGCCGTCAACGGCGCGATTCAGGACGGCGTTGTCGGCGGCGTGAAAGACGGCCTTTCCGGTGGCGCGCAGGACGGCGTCGCTGGTGGTGTGGTGGGCGGCGTCGACGGCAACGTTCTCGGTGCGGTCGATGCACCTGATCAAAGGAAGATCGCCGTCGGTCGGATCATCCGGCTCGAAGTCACCGTTGGCCAGACTGCCACGAAGGTATCGCCGAAGGTGCAGGAACTGTTGATCGGCGCGGCGTTCACGGAGTGGAATCGCTCGAAGGTCGAGAGGCTGAAGGCCGAGGCCGAGGCCGGTCGCCTGGCGAGGGTCGACCTGAGAGATTCGGACGCGGCTGTCGAAGCAGCCATGACCGTTCCCGGTCTTTCGACCGACAGCGTTGTGGTGCAGTACCTCAACAGCATCGAGGAGCTGGAGAAGGGCAAGAAGCAGTGGATGGCCGAGGGTTATGGCCTCCGTCATCCGCGCATTGTCGCAGCCGATTCGGACATCATGTCCCTTCACCGGCAACTGACTGCACGACTGCACTCTTTGGTCGACAACGCGCGCTTGAATTACGACGTGGCGAAGAGTTCCGAAGACCGCTTCAAGGTGGTGTATGACACTGCGGCCCGAACGGCCAGCAGCGCCGCCGGTGCGGCTCGCAGCACCGAACTCAGCAAGGACTACACCGTTCAGGAAGACGGCACGATCCTGTTGCCGTATGCAGGTTCTGTGAAAGCCGCGGGACTCACGTTGGTCGCGTTGCAGGAATCCGCGCGAGTGGCGCTCCGTGCGCAAGGGCAGCGCATCGTCAAAGTGCTCGCGTCGATTGAAGCGCGCGCGGCGGACGCGGTGCCGAGCCCGGCGCCGGTGTCTCCGACTCAACAGCAGCCGGTGAAGGAGACACCAAATCCGCCAGCATTTGTCGCTCCGCCTCCACCGGCACGACCTGTCGCGCCGGCACCGGTGGGTTCCGGCCTCGCGCAGGCGCAGCCGCCCAAGCAAGTATCCGGCTACGTCATCGGCGCGAATGACGTCCTGCGCATCAGGGTCTACTCGGGAGGGCAGTCACAGCCCGATTTCCGAACGACGGACTTCACCGTGCAGACCGACGGCACGGTCGCGCTGCCGTTGATTCGGCCCGTCAAGATTGCAGGCCTACCAGTGGAGGCCGCAAATGAAGCCATCCGTCGGGCCCTGTTGGAAGGCGCGATATTCAATGAGGCCCAAGTGGACGTCGTCGTCATGGGCTACCACTCATCGCGTCTGAAAGTGCAGGGCGCCGTGAACAAGCCGGGCAGCGTGGACATGACGGCCGAGAGGATGAACCTCCAGGATCTGCTCAATGCGGCCGGTGGATTGCAGCCGGTAGCCGGCTCCCAGATTCGCATTCGGCGGGCCAACGGCCGACCGGCCGAGCCCTCGGTGCTCGTTCGTGACGGCTGGGAGATCTACCCGCGCAGCGATCTCGAGAGCGGCCGATTGAACGCTGTGCAACTCTACGACAACGACACGGTGGATGTCCCCGTCGCGCCGAAGTTCTACGTGCAGGGCTTCGTGGTCAATCCCGGTGAAGCGCAATGGGAACCGAATCTCACGCTCGAGCGAGCGCTGTTCAAGGTCGGCGGCGTGACCAAGGACGGCGCGGGGAACCGAATCACTGTAAGGCGGACCGACCCGAAGACGAAGCAGGCGCAAACGATCAAGTTGGCGGCGGACAAGATGAGCACGATCATCGAGGCCGGCGACGTGATCACGGTGCCGAAGAAGCTGATGTAGAACACCGCAAGTAACAAGTAACAAGTAACAAGTAACAAGTGACAAGGGGCAAGTAAGAAGTGGAACCCACTTCGAACCTGCCCCAAACTTGCCACTTGCCACTTGCCAGCCGAAGCCTGTGTCCTTATGCGAGCTTCGGATGTCTATCTTTCCACTCCGTCGCCTGCTCGAACGCCATCGCCACGCGCGCCATGGTGCCCTCGTCATACAGGCGCCCCGTCAACATCACAATCTGCGGCGCGTTGTTGACGATGCCGCACTTCACGGCCATCGCGGGCTGGCCCGTGAGGTTGGTCGTGGAGAGCGTGGCGTCGCTGCCGGCGCTGATGAGCACGTGATACTGGCTCATCAGCGTGTCGAACTCGCGCATGAGCAGTACGCGCGCGCGGTTGGCCTGGATGTACTCGACCGCCGGAATGAAACGCGCGGTCTTGAACGTGTTCGGCCACGAGCTGCGTGACGCGCCCGTCCGCAGCAGATCCACTTCGCCCGAGCGCGTGATCGCGTCGAACGACGCCGCGGCTTCCGCATCGAGGATGAACCCGATCGTGTTCGTGATTGAGATGTCCGGCAGCTCCACCGGCTCGAGCTTCGCGCCAAGCTTGCGATACGTCTCGAGCACGGCGTCGTAGTTCTTCCGACGCTCCGCCTGCTGCTCCGGCGTGCCGCCCCGGCCACCACCACCACCGCCACCCCGTCCCGCCGTAGCCCCAGCCGCAGGCTGGGCTGGCGGAGGCGGATCGAACTCATTCTTCACGTACGCAATCTTGATCCCCGCCAGCGGCTGCGTCGGATTCCACGTGAGCGATGCATCCGCAACCGTGCCGTCCTTCTTGTCGGGTCCGTAGATCGCGTTGAGCACGAGGATCGTGTCTTCCACGTACCGACACATCGGGCCGATCTTGTCCATCGTGTTCGACAGCGCCATCGCGCCGTAGCGGCTGACGCGCCCGTACGTGGGACGCAGACCGACGACGCCGTTCACACCCGAGGGCGAGAGAATCGATCCGCGCGTCTCCGTGCCGATCGCGAAGCCGACGCAACCCGCCGCCGTCGCCGAACCCGGGCCCGCCGACGAACCGCTTGCGCCGGCGCCATTCCACGGGTTTTTCGTCTGACCGCCGAACCACATGTCGCCCTGCGCGAGCGCGCCCAGCGTGAGCTTGGCCACCAGCACCGCGCCCGCATCCGTCAGCCGATCGACGACGCTGGCGTTGTAGTCGAAGACCTGTTCCATGTAGGGCTCGCCGCCCCAGGTGGTCTTGATGCCCTTGGTCGCGAGCAGATCCTTGCCGCCCCACGGAATCCCGTGCAGCGGTCCCTTGTACTTGCCGGCTTTGATTTCCGCGTCAGCCTTCGCCGCCTGCTGCAGGGCAAGATCTTCCGTCAGCGTGACGTAGAAGTTGAGCTGCGGCTGGTAGCGCTTGAGCCGGCCGAGATACATCTTCGTGAGCTCGGTCGACGTGACGAGCTTGCGCTCGATGAGCGCGGCCAGATGCGTGACCGGCCAGAACGCGACGTCTTCGAGATTCGCCGGCCGCTTCAACGTGAGTGGCGCTTTCGTGTACGCGAGCTTCGCGCCCGGCGTGGCCGGGCCCTTCGGTTCCTGTCCGGGCAGCGACGGTTTGAACATGATCGCGGGATCGATGTCCGCGCCGATCTTGATGTCACGCAGACGCGAGTACGTCGCCAGGTTGCGATTGAGCCCGTTGGCCATCGCCGCTTCTTCTTCCGAGTGGAAGTCGAGGCCCGGGATCTTCTCCGCGCACTCGATCGTCTCGGCCGTGATCGGCCCGGTGGGTGCCGGCGCGCCCTGCTGCGCAAATGCATTCGTGGCCATCGCGCCGGCAACAGCCACCGGCACGGTCTTCAGGAACTTCCGTCGCGTCTCATTCGACATGTCAACGTCCTCAGCACGAGTGAATTATTTCTTTTCTTTGAAGCCTGCGGGAATAGAGGTGTCTTCAGCCGTGACCGTGGTCTCAATCGACAGCGTCTCGTCGCCCGATGTGAACACCTTCGTGCGCGCGTCGCCCGACTTCGGCTTTGGCCCCATCTTGCTCGCGAGGCGCCCCATGAGGCCACCCGCCGGCTTTTCTGACGAAGCCGCCGGCGCGCCCGCCACCTCATCGGCGCTCTTCACCGCTTCCATCACGGTCGTCGAGGCCAGTGCCGTACCCTGCAGCTTCTTCAGCTCGCCGGCCATCTTCTCCGACATTTCCTTGAACGACGGATACGACGCGGCCAGCATCGCCATCTGTGCCGGATCCGCACCGGCGAGCATGTCGCCGTACACGGCCCGCATGAACTTCACGTCGAACGCATAGATCTCATCGAGCGCCGCGATCTTCGGCGCCAGCCACATCGTGTTGATCAGCTCCAGCCCGCCGCCGGCGTCGAGTGTCTTACCCTTTTCCTTCAGCGTCACCGTCAGCACGACCTCGCGCGCGTTGTGGCCCGCGATCGCCTTCGACTGGCCGGTCTCTTTCACCGACACGCTCACTTCGATCTGCTTGCCCGACTGTGCCGGATCCGTCGACGGCTCTTCCTTCGACGCCTTCGCGTCCTTCTGCGCCTTCGCCTGCGCGTCCTGCCACTGCTTCCGCAGCTCGGCGAACGTCGTCACGCGGTATTCCTTACGCTTCATGTCGAGGTCGTAGACTTTTTCTTCCGCCAGGTCGATGATGCGGCCGCTCGTCTGGCTCGCGCTCATCTGGCGATCGCCTTTGACGGCCATGCTGCTGACGACGCCGTCTTTGGCGGCGTCTCCGGCGAATCGGTTCATCAGGCCGCCCAGCATGCCGCCGAGCTGGAATGTGGCTTTGTGCTGTGTTTTCACATCGGCATGAAGAAATGGCGCCGCGACCAGCACCAGGGCGAATACGAGGAGAAGAGACACCGTGCGTTTCATGAGTCCTCCGAGAGTGGGGAAGCGAAGGTATTCTATGGCCACTCATGCCTCTCCGTCTCGCCATCTGCCTCGCCGTGCTCGTCCTCGGCGCGGGGTGGCTGGGAGCGACACCCGTGCAGAATCCCCAGGAACCGACGCCCGTGCCCATGCCTGCGTTCCGCCCGGCCGTCACCGCCGGGGGCTATATCTACGTGTCCGAGATCAAGCCCGCGACGGCGGTCGAGGACATCGCGGCCCAGACCCAGTCGGTCTTCGCCCAGCTGAAGACCCTGCTCGAAGCCAACGGCTCGTCGATAGGACAGCTCTGCAGCGTGACGGTGACGCTCAAGCGGGCGGCTGACTTTGCGGCGATGAACGCGGCCTACGCCGAGGTCTTCAACGCCGCCCCGTCCGCGCCCCCGACTCGCACCACGTTCGTCGCGTGGCTACGCGGCTCCACACTGATCGAGATCAGCGCAGTGGCGGTGCCGAACGGCGCCTCCCGAGAGGCGATGCAACCCGCCGGCTGGGCGAAGAACACGCGCCCCTACAGCTACATCATCAAGACCGACGACCTTGTGTTCTTCTCTGGCCTCCTTTCTCGGCGCGGCGCGGACGACACGATGGTGAAAGGCAACATGAAGACGCAGACCGAGACCGTGCTCGACAACGCCGGCACGTTGCTCGAGACCGCCGGGCTGACGTACGACGATGTGGTGGCGGCGCGGGTGTACATCACGTCGCCGTACGACTTTCAGGAGATGAACGACATCTACGGCGGCTATTTCCCCAAGGCCGCGCCCGCGCGTGCCACGGCCGTCGTGGATCTGATGAACGTCGACGCGGCCGTGGAGATCACGATCATCGCGTCGCGCCAGCCGAAGACGGTCATTGGCGGCCAGGCCGCCAATGGATTGCCTGTGAGTCTTGCGGTCCAGGCCGGGCCGCGCGTGTGGCTCTCCGCCGTGATCGGCGACACCGACACGCACCCGAAGGACGTCGCGGCACAAACACGCGACGCCTTCGGCCATTTCCGCACCACGCTCGGTCTGGCGGGCCTGACGCTGAGCGACATCGTCGACACCACGGTCTACATGCCGGACACGTTCGAGTTGCCGAAGCTGGACGAAGTGTTCCGCGAGATCTTCCCGAAGAACCCGCCGGCCCGCACCGTCACCGGTGCCAGGCTGGTCGTCGAGCCTGCGCTCGTGCAACTGCTCGCGACCGCGACACGGCGGTGAGCCTGGAATCTGCCTATTTGTTAGCTGGCTCGCTGCCTATTGGATTGGCCGATCGATTACCGGTGTATCGGATTGACCGATTGTTCTAATAGCGAGCTCCAATAGCGAGCTACGCAATAACCCAATCCAATAACCAGCTAACCAGCTAGGAAATAACCAGCTAACAATGTCTGTGTGCTGTCCCGCGAACTGCGCGCGATGTTGTCGTTGGCCCTGCCCGTGATCCTGTCCGAACTCGGCTGGATCATGATGGGCATCGTCGACACCATCATGGTGAGCCCGCTCGGCCCGGCGGCGATTGGCGCGGTGGGGACCGGGTCGACCATCTTCATGTCGGTCGTCATCTTCGGCATGGGGACGCTGTTCGCGCTCGACACGTATGTGTCGCAGAGCTTCGGCGCCGGACGGATCGACGAGTGCCATCGGTGGCTGTTCGCGGCCGTGCAGCTGGCGGTGATTCTGGCAGTCGGACTCATCGCCGTGCTGAGCGGCGTCGTGATGCTGTTGCCGCAGTTCGGCTTCCATCCCGATGTGCTCGCCATCATCCAGCCGTACATCGCGCGGCTGATTCTCTCCGCGGCGCCGCTGCTCGCGTATGCGGTCTTCCGTCGCTACCTACAGGCCATGAATGTCGTCCGCCCGGTGATGGTGGCGCTGATCACGGCCAACGTCATCAATGCGGTCGGGAATTGGGTGCTGGTGTTCGGCCACTGGGGCGCGCCGGCGCTCGGCACCAACGGCTCGGCGTACGCCACGCTCTGCGCGCGCATCTACCTCGCGGTGTTTCTGTTCATCGTCATCTGGTGGCGCGAGCGGCAGCGGCCGTCTGGGTTGCATGACGTGCCGTTTGAGATCGACTTGCCGCGGATGTGGCGGATTACGAAGCTCGGCGTGCCTGCGGCGCTGCAGATCACGCTCGAGATCGGCGTCTTCGCGATGGCGTCCGCGCTGGCCGGGCGCATCTCGCCGCTGGCGAGCGCGGCGAATCAGGTGGTGCTCAACGTGGCGAGCTTCGTGTTCATGATCCCCCTCGGCCTGAGCTCAGCGGTGGCGGTGCGGGTGGGGCAGGCCGTGGGTCGCCGCGATGCGCCTGGGTTGAGAATCGCCGGCACCGGCGCGTTTTTGCTCGCCAGCGCGTTCATGCTCATCACCGCCGCGCTCTACGTGATCATGCCGCGACAGTTGCTGGGCCTCTTCACGACCGATGAGTCCGTGCTGCGCATCGGCTCGACGATCCTGCTGATCTACGGTGCGCTGCAGTTGTTCGATGCCTGGCAGGTGGTGGCGACCGGCGCGCTGCGCGGGCTCGGCGACACGCGCACGCCGATGGTGCTCAACTTCGTCGGCCACTGGATCATCGGACTGCCCGTCGCGTATTGGCTCTGCTTCACTCGCGGCTGGGGCGTCACGGGCCTGTGGCTGGGGCTCTCCATCGGACTTACTATTGTGGGTGTTGTGCTCACCGGGGTCTGGCGCACCCGGTCGCGTGCCATGAGTTTTGGAGGAATCGCGTGATGAAACGACTGTGTCTCTGTGCACTCATCGGTGTCTCTTTCCTCGCTGCGGCCTGTGGCGGCGGCATGCCTGCGGCGACCGCCGACGAGGCGCAGAAATTCGTGACCGAGGCGAACGCCACGCTGCTCAAAGTCAGCATCGAGCAACAGCAGGCGGGCTGGGTCGCAGAGAACTTCATCACCGAAGATACGGAAGCGCTTGGCGCCCGGGCGAATCAGACGCTGATCGACGCGGCCGCGCGCTACGCCAAGGCAGCCGTCCGCTTCGACAAGATCGAAGTGGCGCCCGACGTGCGCCGGCAGCTCACGCTCCTGAAGGTCGCGCTCGTGCTCGCGTCGCCGTCCGATCCCAAACTCGGCGAGGAGATGACCAAGCTCGTCTCGTCGATGACGGCGACCTACGGCAAGGGCAAGTGGTGCGCGGACGCTGCCAAACCGGATTCCTGCCTCGATGTCGGCGGTGTGACCGAGGTGCTCGCCAACTCCCGCGACCCGAAGCGGCTGCGTGAAGTCTGGGAGGGCTGGCAGACGATCTCGGTGCCGATGAAGAAGGACTACGCGCGCTTCGTCGAGCTGTCGAACGCCGGCGCCAAGGAAGTCAGCTTCAATGACACCGGCGCGATGTGGCGCGGCAAGTACGACATGCCGCCCGACGACTTCACGAAGGAGCTCGACCGCCTGTGGGAACAGGTCAAGCCGCTGTATCTGACGCTGCACTCGTACGTGCGCATGAAGCTGCACGACAAGTACGGCGACGCGGTGCCGGCCGAGGGGCCGATCCCGGCCTACATGCTCGGCAATATCTGGTCACAGGACTGGTCGAACGTCTACCCGCTGGTCGCCCCCACCGGCAGTGACGCGGGCTACTCGCTCACCGACATCCTGAAGAAGCGCAACACGAGCGCCGTCGACATGGTGAAGATCGGCGAGAAGTTCTACACGTCGCTCGGCTTTGCGCCGCTGCCCGACACGTTCTGGACGCGCTCGCTCATCACCAAGCCGCGCGACCGCGACGTCGTGTGTCACGCCAGTGCGTGGGACATCGACGCGGTGAACGACGTGCGCATCAAGATGTGCATCACGCCGACCGAGGAAGATTTCAATACGATCCACCACGAGCTCGGTCACAACTTCTACCAGCGCGCCTACAACACGCTGCCGCCGCTGTTCCGCGACAGCGCGAACGACGGTTTCCACGAAGCGATCGGCGACACGATTGCGCTGTCGGTCACGCCCGAGTACCTCGTCAAGATCGGGATGCTCGACAAAGCGCCAGACGCGTCGCGCGACACGGGCCTGCTCATGCGGCGCGCGCTCGAGAAGATCTCGTTCCTGCCGTTCGGCTTGCTCGTGGATCAGTGGCGCTGGCAGGTGTTCTCCGGACAGGTGAAGCCCGATCAGTACAACACGGCGTGGTGGGATCTGCGCACGAAGTACCAGGGCATCGTGGCGCCATCACCGCGCGGGGAAGAGTTCTTCGACGCCGGCTCGAAGTTCCACGTCGCCTCTGTCGTCCCCTACACGCGCTACTTCCTCGCGGCCATTCTGCAGTTCCAGTTTCATCGTGCGTTGGCGAAGGAAGCGGGTTGCTCCCTGCCCCTGCACCGCTGCTCGATCTACGACAGCGCGGCCGCCGGCAAGAAGCTGGATGCGATGTTGAAGATGGGACTGTCCAAGCCGTGGCCGGACGCGCTCGAGGCCATGACCGGCTCGCGCCAGATGGACGCGACCGCGATCATCGACTACTTCGCGCCGCTCAAGACGTATATGGATGCCGAACTCGCCAAGAAGAACGTGAAGGTCGGCTGGTAGGACGTCGGTCGGTCGCTGCACGAGTGCTGTGGACGGACGTGCTATGGTTTTCGATCGGTGATCGAACGATGAAGTTTCTCGACCAACTCGACGCGCACATCGCCCGCTCGCTCGATGCTGGCTCCCGCCTCCTGGTCCTGCTGTCGACGGCAGCCGCGCTCTATGTCGAAGCTGCGCTCGGGACGCGCGGGTGGGCTTCGCTGCTCTGGATTACGGTCGTCTCTGGCGCGGCGGCGTTCGCTGTGGCGAAGTGGCGGCCGCGAATGGCCTGGTCCGTTCTGCTTGGCACGCTCTACCTCATGCCGCTTGGTTTCAGGATCGTCCTCAATCGCGAGGAAACACAGTACGGCGCGATCTGGATGGGCGCGTGCTTCGGCGCCATTCTGGCCGGCGGCGTGTTTCGGCGATGGAGGTTTCCCGCCCGTTTGCGAGCGCCGCTCGCGTACTGGGCCCTCGCTGTTGCTCTGGTCTGGCCGCTCGTCATTTATCGCGAGACTGATTTCTGGTGGCCGCTGATGAACATCGATCGCATCGCCAATAGCGCGCACGGTGGCCCGCCCGCGGTCATTGCCGTGTGGGTGCTCAATGTCGCGCTCACACATCTCATGGGGCTGCTGTGGTTTGAGGCAGCGTCGAGCCAGCCGGTCTTTGCAGGCGAACCACAGTTCATGCGGAACGCGGTGCTGCCGCTCGCGATTGGCGCCGGGCTCGGCTGCGTCCTCGCCGTCTACCAGGGCACCGTGGACGTGAACTGGCTGAGCGGACATCACTGGGGCGCTGAGAATCGCGCGGCCGGCAGCCTGCTCGACGGCGACGCATTCGGCGCACTCGCGGCGATATGGTCGCTCGGCTTTCTCGCAATCGCGTCGCGTGCGCGCTCGCCGCGGATGGCCGCGGCGGGGCTGTTCGCGGCGATCGTCTCGTTAGGCGCGGTGTGGGCCACCGGTTCGCGGATCGCGTTCCTCGGCGCTGCGACCGGTTTGGTGTTTGCTGGCGCAGCCGGAGTCGGCTTTCTGCGAGCGAGGGGAGGCGTGAGGCCCCGGATGAAAACGCTCGCGATCGTTGTTGTCCTGGCCGTGGCTGCGGTCGCGGGAATGACCCGACTGTCCTCGAGCGAGAGTCCCCTCGCGCGGTTGCAGGCGACGCTTCCGGAACCGTCCAGAGACAAAGTGCTCCGGTTTCTCGACAAGGAAGTCTGGAATCGCGGCGGCCCGTACGGCGACATGTCCGTGGCGATGGCGCGAGCCTTTCCAGTTGCCGGTGTCGGGGTTGGCTCGTTTAATCACTTGTTTCCCGATTTTGCGTACGAGAGGAGCCAGCGTCTCAAGATTAACGATGGCCGATACCCATTCGATAACGCGCAGAGCTGGTTTCGTCATCAACTCGCGGAGTTGGGATTTGTTGGGGGTGCGGGCTGGATTATCTGGTTCCTGTTTTTTGCCGGTCTGCTCGTCTCGACCCGTGGCGCTGATGACACGCGAACCGCCGCGTCGCTGGTCAAGGGAGCGCTGGTCGTAGCGGCGCTGATCTCGATGGTGTCGATGCCGACGCAGAACTTTGCGGTGTCGATGACGGTCTGGGTGTTCGCGGCCTGGTACTTCTGCGTTTCGCCTCGGGCTGCGGCGATCGCGGGCGTCGGACAAACACCGAGAGCCTGGTTGTGGCCGTGGATCATCATGGCCGTGGGGCTGACGCTGTTTCTGTGGACGACCAATCGCCTTGGGCACGATCGGCTGCGGCCGCCCATGCGTGCCGTGATGGCCCACTGGCCCTATCGCTATGGCTTTCACGGCCTCGAGACGCCCGCCGACGGCGAATTGTCGTACGCGTGGACCTCGTCGACGCGTTCGGTGGACGTCGTGCCGACGGTGTTCGGCAAGTGGCTCGAAGTGACAATTCTGGCAGGTCCTCCGGACATACAAGAACGGCCGCTCCACCTTCAGTTGCTGCGCGGGAATGAGATCGTCGAAGATCTGCCGGCGTACAAAGGTGAGACGCGAACGTGGTACCTCCGCGTCCGCCCTGGCGATTGGGGCGTCATGATGCAGATCAATCTGGATCGAACCTGGAACCCCGTGTCCTTCGGCGGCAGCGACGACCGGCCGCTTGGCGTTCGCGTACGGGACCGGATTGTGACGCCCGATCAACTCGGCGACGGCATCCGAATTCGCTGACGAATCCTCTTCGTCAGACTACCGCCGCGCAACCACGGCGATCAAGACGTATGTGGATGCAGAACTCGCAAAGAAGAACGTGAAGGTCGGCTGGTCGGACGGAAGAAGGTCCAGGCCAGCACCCGGCTCTTCTTCTGGCCTTGCGCCATCTCGACGATCTCGGCGTCCACCACCCGCGCTTCCTTCAATGACTGACGGAGGCGCGGGAGGTGCTCGCTCTTCGACACGAGCGTCGTGAACCACCGGCAAATCGTCGGCGATTGCGCGCTTTCTTCGATCATGCGCTGGATGAAGCCCAGTTCGCCGCCCTCACACCACAACTCGCCGGACTGCCCGCCGAAGTTCAGCGCGGGCAGGCTCTTGTCCAACTTCAGATTGCGGCGCTTCCGCTGCGATGCGTCCATGGCTTCGGCCGCCGACGCGTGAAACGGCGGATTGCACATCGACGCGTCGAACACCTCGCCGCGCTTGGCGATGCCTTCGAAGCACGCGCGCGGGTTGGTCTGCAGCTGGCATTCGATCAGGCCCGCGATCTCGGGATTCACACGCACGATCTGACGCGCCCATCGCATGGACGTGACGTCAGTCTCCGTCGCGACAAATCGCCAGCCGTACTCAGCCGCGCCGATGATCGGGTAGATGCAACTGGCGCCAGCGCCGATGTCGAGGATCTTGACCACCGGTCCGCTCGGAATCGCGTCTTCATCACCGCCGCCCAGCAAATCGGCGAGATGGTGAATGTAGTCACTGCGGCCAGGGATCGGCGGACATAGCGCGCCGCGCGGAATACTCCAGTCGATGTCGTACGCATCCTTGAGCAGCGCCTGGTTTAGCGCGAGCACGGCGTCGGGATTGGCGAAGTCGATGGACAGGTTGCCGTACGGGTTCTTCGCGACGAACGGCTTCAACGCCGGGCTCGCCGCCATCAGCCGCGGGAAGTGGTAGCCGTCGCGGAAGCGATTGCGCGGATGGAGCGGCGACGCGGCGGCGGGCTTCACGCTAACGATTATCCGTCGAACGGAAGCGCGGAGAGCTCCGCAACCACCGGAATATCCCCGGCCTCGCGTCTACCGCACGTACACCTTCGCGCTGCCACTGAAGGCGGCCGTCGCCGAGATCTGATCCACAACGACCTCCACTTTCAAGTGCGTCGCGTCGGTCAATTGCACGATCAGCAGGCCGCTCTGTTGTGTCCCGGCCGGCCCGCCGGGCTCGCCCTGATACAGCAACCGATAGACGACGACGCCTGACGCCGACGTGATCGAGGCAAAGTCGGGCGCGCCTGGCGGCACGCCCCAGGCGCCGGTCAGGCCGAAGCCACCTACCGACACGCGCTGACGGTCCGGAAAGCGCACGTCCCGCGCAAAGGCGAGCTGCTTGGTGCCCGATGCGACATCGCCCGTGCTGCTGGGACCGACGGGCAGCTCATCGCTGAACCAGTTGCCCGAGAGGGTGCCGCTGACGTCGTAGTTGATCTTGCCGTCCAGATCCCCGCCGTTCCGCTGCACCTTCGCGTAGAGCGCCGTCCGAATCGGCTCGACGAAATACGGGAACGGCGATCGCGAGTTGATCGTGTCTCGCCCGTACCGGGCGGGCGTGATGAAGCTGTGCGTCGACGCCATGTCGATGACCGCAAAGTCAAACGCGATCCCGGGCGATGTGCCGAACAGCTGCCCGGCCGTCACCTTCGATCCGACGCCCAGCCCCGGCGCGAGCACGACATGGTCGAAGTAGTAGATGTAGCGGCTGTTGACGTCGACCCAGGTCTTGCCATCAGGCGCGCTGGCCGTGACATTCACAATGCCGGTGATCGTCCCGGATGCCGGCGCCAGCACGTTGATGGGCGTGAACGATCCGGCGCCGACGTGGTGGTAGATGTACGCGTGATCCGTCGGCAACGTATGCGCCCACGGCCCCATGTTCCCGAGCGGGACGATGTACTGAAGCGACCCGACGTCGATGGGGGACACGGTAAACGACAGGGTCGCCGACGGATCGACGGTCGCCGACGAGGGCGACGTGGGGCCGCCGCCTCCGCAGTTGACGGACAGACAAAGGACCGCAGCGGCAGACCCGGCCAGAATGGAGCGCATGTCAGTACACGATGACTGAGGCGGTCGGTTATTACCAGCCACTACGCTAAGATGTGCGCCTCGTGCGTCGCACCCTCAGTGTCACCGCCGGATTTGTGATTCTCGGGGCCGCCATGTGGTCGGCCCGCGGCATCCTCGACATCGCGGGCATCGGCCGAGACGTCGTGCGCGTGGCGATGCTGCCGCCCTGGTGGTTGCTCGCGGTCGTCGTCGGATCGTGCGCGATGATCGGCGCCGCGCTCGCGCTCAGCCGAAAAGACGGCCTGGCGCTGACGTATCCGCTTGGCGGACTGATATTCGCCAGCCTGCCGTTTCTGCCCTGGCTGCCGGATTGGTTTCCCGCATTGCGCGTCGCGGCCGGACCGGCGCGCGGCGCCCTGTGGCTCGCCGTACTGTGGCTGGTGCTTGCCGGCGGCCGCAGGTTGCGGCGCCCTCGGGCCCTCACGGCTGTGCATGTCTTCGTGCTGAGCGCGATGATCTTCGGCGCGGTCGCGTCGCGCCTCGGCGGCACGAGCCTGTTTCCCGGCGGCGACGAGCCGCACTACCTTGTCATTACGCAGAGTCTGCTGCTCGATCGCGACCTCAAGATCGAGAACAACCATCAGCGCAAGGACTACCGCGCGTATTTCGGACGCGACCTGCGTCCCGACTACCTGACGCGCGGCACCGATGGCGCGATCTACTCGGTCCACCCGGTCGGCATGCCGATCCTCACCGCCCCCGCCTTTGCCCTCGCCGGCTACTGGGGCGTCGTCGTCATGCTCGTGCTCATGGCGGCACTGGCGGCGACGCTGCTGTGGATGCGCGCCAGAGAGATCAGCGATTCGCCCGAGGCGGCGACGTTCGCGTGGGCGGCCGTAGCGCTCACCACGCCGTTCCTGTTCAACTCGTTCACGGTGTATCCCGAGATTCCCGGCGCGCTGGCGGTGATGGTCGCGCTGACGTGGCGTGTCGAATCGACGGCCACGTGGCTGATGGTGCTGCGCGGCGTGGCGATTGGCGCGCTGCCGTGGCTCAGCACGAAATACGTGCCCATGGCGGCGGTAGTGGGCATCATCGTGCTGCTGCGATCGATGCGGAACCTGCGGGCGGTGGTGGCACTGTGCGTGCCGGTGCTGATCCTGCTCGGAAGCTGGTTCGCGTTCTTCTACGCGTACTGGGGCACGTTCTCGCCGTCAGCGCCGTACGGCACGCAGGAGAACATGGCGCTCGCGTATCTGGCGAAGGGCGGGCTCGGCTTGCTCTTCGATCAGGAGTACGGCGTCGTTGCGCTGGCGCCGGTATTCGTTGTTGCAATCGCGGGACTCGTGCTCATGCTCCGGTCGGCGGGTGCGGCGCGGAATCGCGCCCTCGAAGTCGTTGCCGTGTTCGGCGCCCTGCTTCTGACCGTTGGCGCATTTCACGTGTGGTGGGGCGGCACGTCAGCGCCAGGGCGCCCCATGGCCTCCGCCGTCCTGCTGCTGGGACTGCCGGTCGCCTGGGCCTTTGCGCGGGCGCGCGAGGTGGCATCGCCGGCGTGGCGCGCGTGGTGTCACCTGCTGCTCGCGGCCAGCATCGCGATCGCACTGTCACTGGCGTTCGCGCGGCACGGCGACCTGCTCAACAACGCTCGCGACGGGAGCGCGTCGCTGCTCGAGTGGATGTCGCCCACGTGGCCGCTGTGGCCGGCGCTTCCGTCGTTCATCAACGGCTCGCTCGCTGGTGCCGCGGCGCGCACGCTGGTGTGGCTCGCGTTGATCGGTGGAGGCGCCGTCGCCGTTCGCGCCTGTCGGCCGCGTTCGTTTGGCTCGGCGGGGCTGCTCGCCATTGGCATGAGCGCGACCGGCGCGATCGCGCTGGCGTCGTTCGCCACACCGGGCGGCACGCCGGGGATCGCGCCCGACTCCCGGGCGCGCGTGTCGCTCTTCGACACCTTCGACAGCGCCCGCCGGCCCGTCTTGATCGTCTACAACCCCTGGTCGCGAGTGACCGTGGCGGACGTGCTCTCCCGTATGCCGCTCGTCGTGCGTTCCGATGAGCGTCGCGATCCGCAACCGATTGAGCTCTTGTGGAACGCGCGCTTCGCCTTGCCTGCGGGCGCGTATCGCGTGCAGATCACTCGCGCCAGCAGCGTGCCGTCAGCCTTCGCGCTGCAGGTGGGTCGCGCGGGCGAGCCGTATCAAACATGGACGGTGCGCGGTTCCCAGGTCGATGAGATGTTCACGCTGCCGGTCGACGCCGCGTTTGTCGGATTCCGCGCCTTGGCGAACTTCGGCGCAGGCGAACTGCGAATCTCGCCACTGCGCTTCGTCGACGACGTGCATCGCGCCGGCGGCCCGGAGGTCATTCGCGTGATCCGGTACGGCAGCGTCACCGCGTTCATTCACGATGACCAGATTGGCGGCGAGCCCACGGGGTTCTGGACGCGCGGCCGCACCACCACCCACATCTCGCTGTCGGCAATGACCTGGGCGGGTAATCAGATTGAGGTGGTGGTCCGCTGCGGACCGATCGCGAATCAGGTGACGTTCAGCACGCCGAGATGGAGTGAATCGATCGCGATCGCGCCGGGCGAGTCGCGTGCGGTGGAGATTCCGATGACGGCGCAACCGGTGACGGGCTGGTTGGCCTCGTTGGACATCGCCGTTCGCGACGGTTTCGTGCCGGCCGAACTCGACAAGAACTCGCGTGACACGCGCCGGCTCGGCTGCTGGATCGAAATGCCGAAGCCGGGCGCGTGACGCGCGTTCACTTCTTCTTCACTTCCTCCTGCCGGGCCAGATAGCTCTGCCCCTTTGTGATCCACTCGGGCGCGGCCTCGCCCTTAAGGTAGTGACCGAACCACTGCAGGATGCGTTGCTGGTAGTCCTTTTGATCCTTGTACTGCGAGAGACCGTGATCTTCCGCGTTGTACTCGATCATCACCACGTTCTTCTTCGCCCGCCGCGCGATGTTGTAGAGCTCGACGCCCTGATGCCAGAACACGGTGCCGTCCTGGTTGCCGACTTCGAGCAGCAGCGGCACCGTCATGTTCGCCACGTTGAACACGGCGGAGTTGCGAATGTACGCCTGCAGGTCGTCGTAGAGCGGCACTTCCATGCGCTGCTGTCCGGTCTCGATGTGGTCCGTCTCCGCGATGCCCGAGCTCCAGTGACCGTTGCCGTAGTTGCTCACCAGGTTCGTGATCGCCGCGCCCGCAATCGCCGTGGCCAGCAGCCCCTGCGTGTGCGTGGCGAGAAACGCCGCGTCGAAGCCGCCCCACGAGTGACCGATCACGCCGACCTTCTTCGGATCGATCGCGCCCTTCGCGATCGCCGCCTTGATCGCGGCCGTCACGCACGACACGACCGACAGCCCGGGCTCGCGCGGCTTGAACGTGATGTCGGGCTGCAGCACGAAGTAGCCCTGCGTCGTGAACACCGACGTGTTGTAGTAGTCGCGATCCGACGGCACCACGAAGCGGTGTGCGTTGTCCGACAGCAACTCATACATGTAGACGATCATCGGATACTGCTTGCCCGGCTCGTACCCGGCCGGGTAGTAGAGCGTGCCCTGTAGCTTCTGCAGTCCGTGCCACTTGTCGGTGGTGTAGTCGATCGTCTCCGTCTTGCCCCACGCGTAATCGGCGAGGAACGGATTGGTCGTCGTCACTTGCTTCGCGTTCTTCAGGTCGGCGCCGCTCACGAACATGTCGGGCGAGTCGTTGTAGTCCTGCGCCATGTGGACGTAGACATCGGCGTCCTTCGCCTTGCCGAGGCCGCTCACCGACTTGTCAACGAGCACCAGCGGCTCGCAACCGCCGCCAGGCTTCAGCAGGCCGTAGCCGGACTTCTTCGACCGTGGTCCAAACAGGCTCACATACTGCGGCTTCGCGAGATCGATGCCGTCGGTTGCCGCCTCGACCGAGGCCAGACGATGGACGACCATCTCGGCGGTGCCGTCGGTGAGCTTCTTCGCGCTCGTTCCATCCGGCGCGACCTGCCAGATGTCGTATTTGTCATACAACAGCACCGCCGCATCGTCCTTCGTCCAGCCGCCCGTGCCGAACATCGGCTTCTGCTTCGTCGTCTGGTCGGAGTCCTTGTTCACGAATGATGTCAGCACCTTCGCGGTGATGTTGGTGACCGCCTTCGTAGCCAGGTTGATCGTCCAGTAATGGTCGGCATCGACAAAGAGCACGTACTTGCCGTTCGTGCTCACCGACGCGTTGCCGCCGACGTTCGTCTTCAGCGGCGTGCGCGCGCCCGTCGTGAGGTCGGCGACCAGGAGATCTGCGGCGCCGCGGCCGATGCTGCGGTCCATCGCGTACTTGGCCCACTCAGATACGAACGCCATGTTCGTCTTTCGGATCGGCGTCACGGTTTCCTGGTAGTCCTTGCCGATCGGCGTGATCGCGCCCGTGTCGAGATGCCACACCGCGAGCAGATTGCGGCGCCGATCCTGATTCGCGCTCAGCTTCTGCTTCGACATCACGTCCGCGTCCTGCCAGTGCCACACAACAACATCAGCGGGCTCATCGATCACTGGTGGAGCCGCACCACCCGAACCTCCTCCCGAACCTACCGAACCCGCCGCACCTTCCGCAACAGAACCCCCCGAACCGCCCGAACCCCGCGAACCTCGGGCCGCCGCCGTGGGTTTGTCCTCCCATCGCCCGAACCCGAGGAAAATGCTCTTCCCGTCCTCACTCCAGGTCGGGCGACGGAAGGAGACGAGTCTGTTGCCCGCCGGAAACTTCGTGTCGGTGGTCGGGTCGTACGTCAGCTTCTTCTCCGTGCTCGTGCCCGCGCCCGTCCACGCGAGGATCTGATAGTTGAGTCCGTCCTTCTTCTCGTCGGCCTTGTTGCGCATCACGAGCACGTCCGCCGAGTCGCGGCGCCAGGCGAGGCCCAGGTAACCGGCATTGGCCGAGTCGAGCACGCGCAGTTCGCCGGTGCCGGCGTTGTAGAGGTGCACGCCGTTGCCGGCCTGATCGGCGGCGCTGATCGTCATGGCCAGCATCGCGCCCGTGTCCTGCCACGCTTCTTCGCCGACGTTGCCGAACGTCACCTCCGCGCCTGTGGCGAGCGTGCGAATGCTGATCGTGCCGCCGCTCGCCGGCGCATCGTCGAGCGCCGGACCCGCCGCGCCGCCGCGACCACCGGCGGCACCGCCGCGTCCCGCTGGAGCCGCTGCCGCGCCGCCGGCACCTGGCGCGGCCGGCGGATAACGGCGAAGCAGCAGAAACCTGCCGTCAGCGCTGAATGAAAAGCTCTGCACGTTGTCGGTAGTCGTCTTTGCGCCCGTGCCGAGGTTCATCAGCGCGAGCTTGTTCTGGATGGGCTGATTCTGCGTGCGCATCCGATCCTGCTGCGCTTGCGAGTAGCCCACGCTCCAGGCCGCGAACTTGTTGTCGGATGTGAAGGTGAGCTGCGCGCCGAAGGGCTCGCTCGTCACTTTGCTCGTGGCCAACTCGAGCACCCGCAACTCCGTGTCGCGATTCGACTTCGTGACGGTGTAGCCGAGCCACTTGCCGTCGCTCGACAGTCCGCCACCACCCCCGCCGCCACCGAACCGGCCACCGCCACCGCCGCCAGCGGGCGCCACGCTCTCGAACTTGCCGTAGTCGGCAAAACCGGGGATGGGCTTGGTCTGGGCAAATGAGGTGAGCCCTGCGGAAAACGCGAGGGCGGCCACAACGAAGACGGAAAAGATGCGTCGCATCGGGCAAGAATATACCCAATGAAAGAGAAGCTGGAGATCGTCGAAAACTGGTTGCCTCGCTACACCGGCGTGCCGCTCGAAGAGTTCGGCGAACATGTGCTGCTGACGAACTTCGGACACTACCTCGATGTGTTCATTCGGCTCATGGGCGCCGGTGAGGTGCGCGGCCACGACCGGCCGATGCCGAGTGTGACCGTGGACGGCATCACGCTGATCAACTTCGGCATGGGCAGTCCAAATGCCGCGACCGTGATGGATCTGCTCGGCGCGATCAAGCCGAAGTCGGCGCTCCTGCTCGGCAAGTGCGGTGGCCTCAAGAAGAAAGCCCAGATCGGCGACCTGATTCTGCCCATCGCGGCGATTCGCGGCGAGGGGACATCGAACGACTACCTGCTCCCCGAAGTGCCGGCGCTGCCGGCGTTCTCGCTGCAGCGCGCTGTGTCGACGATGATTCGCGACCTCGAGCATGACTACTGGACGGGGACGGTCTACACGACCAATCGACGCGTGTGGGAACACGACGATCAGTTCAAGGACTACCTGCGGCGCACGCGCGCCATCGCCATCGACATGGAAACCGCCACCGTCTTCGCGGCCGGATTTCACAACAGCATCCCGACCGGCGCACTACTGCTCGTGTCGGATCAGCCGATGATTCCGGAGGGCGTCAAGACGGAAGCGTCGGATCGCGCGGTGACGAGCGCGTTTGTCGACACCCACGTGCGCGTCGGCATCGAGGCGCTGAAGCTGATTCGCCGCCATGGCAAGAGCGTGAAGCATCTGCGCTTCGACGACGTGTGAGGGCTCGATGTCTTCGCCAAGACGGAAGATCACGCAGTCGCCCGAGCCCGTGTTGTGCAGCCGGCGGAGATCAGGCTGGTCTGGGCGCATAATCATGCGGTGAGTAGCGTGCGCCGCGAGACAGGCCGCGATCTGCTGGCGCTGGCGCTGCCGTTCGTGGCGTGCGTGATCCAGTGGTGGCTGTGGCCCGTGTTTCAGCCGCTGGTCTGGTTTCTCCTTTATCCCGCCATCTTTCTGTCCGCGTGGCTGGGTCGTCCGCCCGTGAGCATCGCGGCGACGCTGCTGGCCTCGGGCCTGGGCATCGTCGTGTTCATGCCGCCTCAATTTGCGTTCGGCGGCAAAAGCCCGAACGCGTTGTTCTCGGCGGTCGTGTTCGTCGGGATGGGACTCATGTTCACGTGGACCCACACGCGACTCCGAGACGCCGTTCGCCAAACAGTCGGCGCGCTGAGGGAGGTCGAGCTCTCGAACGAACGACTGCGGATCGCCAATGCCGATGTCACGCGGCTGTACGAAAAGACGCGGGAATTGGACCGGCTCAAGACGCAGTTTTTCGCCCATGTCAGCCATGAACTGCGGACGCCGCTGACGTTGATTCTCGGCCCCGTGGCCAAGCGTCTCGCCGCTGACGAACTCGACGACGAGTCGCGCCACGACCTCGAGGTCATCAGTCGCAATGCGCGGTTGCTCCTTCGCCACGTGAATGATCTGCTCGATGTGGCGCGGTTGGAAGCCGGCCGACTGGAACTGCACTACGCGCGTGTGGATGTTTCCAAACTGGTCCGATTCATTGCCTCGCACTTCGACGTATTGGCCGACGAGCAGCGCATCTGCCACAGCGTCGTCGTGCCCGGCGAGTTGCCGGCCGAACTGGATGTCCCCCGGTACGAGCGCATCCTGCTGAACCTGTTGTCCAATGCCTTCAAATTCACACCCGCTGGCGGGACGATCACGACCACGCTGACCAGCACCCCTGAGCAGGTGATCCTGACGATCGACGATTCCGGAACCGGCGTGCCCGAACAGCAGCGCGCCGTCATTTTCGAGTCGTTCCGGCAACTGGATGGCGGGGACACGCGTCGCCACGAAGGCACGGGGCTCGGCTTGGCCATCGTCCGGCAATTCACACTGCAGCACGGCGGCACGGTGTGCGTCGAGGCGTCGCCCGAGGGCGGCGCGCGCTTTGTGGTGACGTTGCCACGATTGGCGCCCGCAGGCGTCAGTGTCG
Organism: uncultured Solibacteraceae bacterium; assembly: GCA_964355365.1. GTDB lineage: Bacteria > Acidobacteriota > Vicinamibacteria > Vicinamibacterales > SCN-69-37 > SCUN01. Next base: position 24,909 of record CAYHEX010000021.1, read on the forward strand.
ATGTGGCCGGCGACCACGCGGTCGATGTCGGCGCGGCCCAGCAGGCCGCGGCTGAACTGCGGGTGCCCGACGAGGTCGACGCGTTTCCCGCGTTGACGCCAGCGACCACGAGCGCTGCGCCGTTGGTGCTGGTCGTCGAAGACCACCCGGACATGCGTCAGTATGTGGTCGGCATCCTGAAAGGTGCGTACCGCGTCGCGACCGCGCGCAACGGTGCCGAGGGGTTGCAGGCGGCCGTCACGCTGCGTCCGGATGTCATCGTCAGCGACGTCATGATGCCCGACATGTCCGGGGATCAGATGGCGCGTGAGTTGCGTCGCCGTCCGGAATTCGATGAACTGCCCATCCTGTTGCTGACCGCCAAAGTGGACGAGCGCTTGCGAGCGGAGATGCTGCGGGCGGGCGTGCAGGACTACATCGCGAAGCCGTTCGAGCCGGACCATCTGCTCGCGCGGATTGAGATGCTGCTGTCCGATGCGAAGCGGCGCCGTGAGAGTCTGTGGGCCACGTTGAGTCGCCTCAACTCCCATGTCGACAACTCACCACTGGCCGTCGTGGAGTTCACTCCGGACTTCCGGATCACCCGCTGGGCGGGCGGCGCGCAGCGCATGTTCGGCTGGCGCTCGGACGAGGTTGTCGGCAAGCGAATGAACGAACTGCGCTGGGTCCACGAGGACGATCTGGAC
>CAYHEX010000022.1:0-24936 GCA_964355365.1 uncultured Solibacteraceae bacterium
TGATGCGTTGCCTGCGGATCGTCGCGCCGACTACGACCGGCGTCTGGCGGAGATCAACACCAAGTGGCCGGCCGCCGCTCGCGCCAACGTGAAGGACTTCGTCGATCACATCGGCTACCTCGTGAAGAAGATCGGTGTCGAGCACGTCGGCATTTCTTCCGACTTCGATGGCGGCGGTGGTGTCGACGGCTTCAACAGTGCGGCCGAAGCGTTCAACGTCACGCTCGAACTGGTGCGTCGCGGCTACACGGAGCGCCAGATCGACATGATCTGGAGCGGCAATCTGCTGCGCGTGTGGTCTGAAGTCGAACAGGTCGCGAAGCGGCTACAGGGTCAGTAGGCGCCCGTTCAGTTCTGCTGTCCCGCGGTCTGCCGTTCAGTCGTAGCCGCGGACCTTCAGGTCCGCGGTGACCGCAGGGACCAGACGCGTGCGATCAGGGCGTGCTGCTCGGCTTCGGGCAGCACGCCCTCTTTTGTTTCGACGACCACACCGTTGCGGTCGACAATCACGATCGTTGGGACGACGCGCAGGCGCGATCCGGTGAAGTCGAACGTCACGACATCGCGATCAGCCAGGGACTCGGCGGCGGCGTAGGCCGACGGGTCGTCGGTCAAAGACGTGAGCGCGGTCACCACTCTCAGGCCCGCGGCGGCAGCAGACGAACGCAGGTCGCGATGGAACGGCGCGGATTGCAGGCAAGCCTGACACTGGCCGGAGACAAAGATCACGACGGTCGCGCTCGCGCCTTGATGCCACTGCACCGGCAGATCCGATGCCGATCCCACCTCGAAATACGCCATCCAGCCAAGTTGCCGACGCGCGCGGTCGCGCCACGACGGATTCGACAGGATCAGTGCCGTCAACGAGACGATAGCCAGCAAGACGACGATGACGGCAACAGCGCCGAACCGCACGGCGCGATCGCTCGATGGGGCCATGGGGAGATGAGGCTACTGCGCCGTGCGGGACGCGACGGTGCAGGTGCCGTTGCAGGGCGCGGCCCAGGCCACGCCGCACATCGGCCACGTCACCATCGGTTCGCAGCCGGTGGATTCAGCGCACGCGTCGCCTGCGGCTCCACTCACATCACATGAGGTCGCGAACTGCGTGGAGCACTCGCAGTCGGCGTCGCGCGCGTACGTCGTGACCCAGTGGCGCACCGTGTTGGCTGCGCGTTCGGTGAGCGGCAGGGCCGCGTAGGACGAGTCGTCCGGTCCGAGCCGCATGAACAGATCGGTGGCCGTGCGTCGTCCGAAGACGGTGAGCCCGATGTTGAAGACCGTCGTCAACTCTGCGACCCGGTCTGCCGGCGGGTTATCGTCGAACACGTCGGGCGTCATCGCGGCCGCGGCGCGCGTGAGCAACGCGCGGGCGGTGACGTCCAGTTCCGGATGCGACGCCGCGTACGACGTCAGATAGCGCCGCCACACCTGAGCGCGCGTGTCTGGCTCGAGCGCCGTCATGATCGCGCGACGATAGAAATACGGGTAGGTCTGGATGTGCAGCGCCGCATCCTGCAAATTGTCGTTGCTCAGGCGCATTGCCCACGCGCGCGCCGCAGCGGGCGCGTCCGGGGTCCGCAGGGCGGCGAGCAGCACCGCTTCGACCGGCACCATCAGCGTCACCATCACGGCGCACGCGATCACGAGACGATGGGTCCGGCGAGTCAATGAGTGCATGGTGCCCACGGCAGGGTCACACGAAGACGCGGGCATGTCAACAGGTCGTTCATCTGGTCGTTCCTCCGGCGATCCAGGCCCTGACGGTGGCGTGGTGAAGGGAACTCGTGAGCACGCGGTGCCCTTCGTAAATATCCGTCAGGGCCCGCTCCATCAAAAGCAAGAAGTCTGCCGGACGCGACGCGTGAAAACCCCTGTGTTTCGTCCCAAAACGGCCGCGCGGATGGGTAGTTCGTTCCGATTGCCGCCGCCGACGGGAACGAACTACTCCCCGAGTTCGTCCACGAGCCCCCAGCGGCGACGCTTCAGGAAGAGGCCCTTGCGCGAGATGCCGAGTAACTGGGCGGCTTCGGCCACGCGGCCGCCGCTCGATTGCATCGCCCGTTCGATGAAGGCGCGCTCCAGTTCCTCGAGGGCGCGCGGCAGCGGCTGATCGAGCGTGATCTGCAGTGTCAGTTTGCCGTCCTCGGCCGCGCGGGTCACACGGTGCGCCTGCCGCCATCCGTGCGCGACGGTTTCGGAGAGGTCGTCGCTGGTCAGCGTCTGTCCGGGTGCGGACATCGCCACGACACGGCGCAGTTCATTGGAGAGCTGGCGGATATTGCCGGGCCAGTCGTGGAGCAGCAGGGCCGCAATCAGTTCGTCGCTCACGCGCAGACCGGGGCGGTGGCACTCTCGCGAGAAGCGATTGACAAAGTGAGCGGTCAGCGCCGGGATTTCGTCTTTGCGTTCGCGCAGGGGCGGCATGCTGATGTGAGCCGTGCCGAGCCGGAAGAAGAGGTCGCGCCGGAACCCACCGGATTGGGAGCGTTCGTCGAGGTCGATGTTGGTGGCGGCCAGCACCCGGACGTGTGTGTGCGCCGGACGCGCGTCGCCCACCGTGTGGACCTCGCCGGATTCGAGGAAGCGCAAGAGCTTCGGTTGGAGTCCCGGCTCGAGGTCCCCGATTTCATCCAGGAACAGCGTGCCGCCCTCGGCCGATCGGATCACGCCGGCCGATGACTCAACGGCGCCGGTGAAGGCGCCACGGCGGTGTCCGAACAGTTGGCTTTCGATCAGGTCTTTTGGGATGGCGGAGCAGTTGAACGGCACGAAGGGGCCGCGTTGGTGCCGGCTGTGGCTGTGAATCAGCCGCGCGAGGACGTCCTTGCCGGTGCCGGTTTCGCCCGTGATCAGGATCGGCAGGTCGGTGTCGGCCAGGCGTATTGCGACGCGCAGCACTTCGGCCATGCGTGGCGAGCGGAACACCATCTCGTCATCGCTGGGCAGCATCGTGGTGGGCCAGAGGTTCTGGTCGTCGCCCGACGACTCGGTGTCGGCCGTGCGATGCACGGCCGCTTGCAACAGGTCGAGCAAGCTCCGCAACATCGTCACGTCGTCGAGCGATTCGACTTGGCGGATCGTCATCACCACGCGCCGGTCGGAGCCGCGGAGGTCGATGGAGAACGTCCCATCGGCGGTGAGTTGCGAGGTGACGGAGGGGGCCGGGCGGAATTCCTCGCCGGAGGTGCTGCGCACGTGCAGGCGTTCTTCGATCGGCGTGTGCTGCAGCAGCGAGATCGCGCGATGGGCCAGCAGATCGATTGATGACCCCGCGCCGAGAATGACCGCGGCGTCGGAGAGGACGATCGCGCGTTCGCTGAGCGCGGTCGCCGTCTCGGTGTCGAGGGTCGGCGGCGTTGCCAGGCGCCTCACCGAGCAGGCGGCGCGATCGCGCTGGATGTGCCATTCGTGAAGCCGGTTGCCGATGGCGCGCGCCGCAGACAGGGCGCGATCGAAATGCGCGGCGCCGCGAGCACGCTCACCGCGCAACGTCAGGCAGGCTGCGGTGGCACCTTCGAGGACGATCTGCGGATCGACAGCGCCACGAGGACAGGACCGTATCGCGGCGCCCAGTTGCGCATCGGCCTTGGCGTGGTCGCCCAGCCGCGCATGGGCCCGCGCGGAGGCGCAGAGCAGCGCCGTGCGCAGCGACCTGAACTGCCGACGTTCGAGTTCCGGGTCGGCTTCCCGCGTGATCTCAATGATGCTCTCCCAGTCGTCGAACTGCGCGAGCGCCGTGCACCTGGTGACCTGATGCGCAAAGTCGTACCACGACCGCGCCGGCACATCCTGCGCGGCAATGACCTTGGCGCAGTCCTTGATGTAACGATCACACAGATCAAAATCCTCCTCGTAAAGAGCGACCTGCGCGAGGTTGTCGATGACTCCGAGCTTCACGTACAGGATTTCCTTTGAAAGCTCCAGCGCCTGACTCAGGTACTGTCGCGCCCGCCTGGGGTCGCCTCCCAACAGCATGACTAGGCCCAGCATGCCGCCCGACGCTGACATCTGGATCTTGCTGGCGGACTGGATGGCGAGGTCGTAGCTGGAGCGAGCCGAAGCGAGCGACCGTCCGATATTTCCGCCAACAACCTCCAGTGACGAGTCGACCAACTCAATGGAGCAAAGGGTGGTTGTCGAACGTGCTCGTTCTGTGAATGCTCTCGCGGTCTCGATGTGAGCATGAGCTCGCAAACTGTTTCCCCGGCAAGCTTCCAACTTCGCAGTCGCTAGGTGTAGACCGGCGAGCGACGTAGCGTCTCCCTTTTGGGCAGTGATCTGCCTCAGCCTCGCCCAGAGTGGTAGAAGCTCCGCTTGCGTCTGGAACTCAGAGCTCCGATTGAAGAGCGCGACGGTTGTGCGGAACTGGAGAGAGACGTCGAATGCGCGAGCGTCAAGCTCAGCGACACCAAGCTGTTGGAGAGATTTGATGACTTGTCCCTGATCGTACAGAGCCATCCCGGCAATCAGTCCGAGCTCTACTGAGGCTCTGGCATCTACTTTTTGCCGCTCTGCTTGCACAAAGCCAAGTGTCTTTGAACTCTGTGCTTTCCTGTAGAGTCTGTCAGCCTCGAAGACCTGAAGGTCAATGTTGCCCGGCAGGCGTTCGTCCGTGACGTTTTGCGGGCCGCGTAGTTTTGGAGACATGCAGATCTCCTGAACAGGCAGGAGTTCCGGTCAGCAAGTCAGTTGCAACCGAAGCTATAGCGCCGAGTTCACCGATTCCGCCTGCAGGCGTGAAGATAGCAGAAATCTCCAAACACGCAAGCCCTAGTGAATTTTCTGAGAAGCGCCTGGGCGAATCTGTGTCAGGTCACCTTGGTTTAGGAATGCCGCGAGCGAAGCGTGGAACAGGCTTGCGGCGGTCTCAAGCATCCTCTTGTGGTCCTTGTTGAAGATGTCGGAACCATAGAGCGAAATGACCCCCAACACCTCCTGTCGCTCGAAGATCGGGGCCACCAGAGCCCAGCGCAATGGCGTAGGCAAGGTCTTGGCGACGGGCCCGAGGTCCAGAGCAGCATCCGAGTTGAAGACCACTTGTTTGTGGGCGAAGACCCATCCAGAAATCCGCTCCCCGACCGGTACCCTTTGCGATTCGATGAGAGATGTCTCCGCGCCAGCGCACGCTATGACGATCAGGTCGTTCTCCTTGCCGTCGGTCCGAGGCACATACAGTGCGAGGCTGGCCGCTGGCGTCACGCGGCGCAAGTGACGGAACACCACTTCGATAGCGTCGGACAGGGTCGTGGCGCGAGGAAGATCTCGGCTGAGTTCCTTGAATTCGCGTTCTTCAGCTGTGGTCGCGCTAATTACCTCAAGCTGAGCCGGACTCAAGCGAGGCGTGGAGACCTTCTGGCCTCCCAAGGTAATCGCGTGGTCGCTACCGTTTTGGGCCTCGAGGCTGTCGAGGATGCTTAGAAACTCGTCGACAACCCACGGGTCGTACATCTTCCCCCGGCGCTCCCTTAGGACATCTTCAGACTGCTGGCGGGTCATACGAGGGCGGTAAGGGCGGTCTGACGTCAGCGCGTCGTAGCAGTCGACCACTGACAGGATGCGAGCCCCCAAGGGAATGGCCTGACCTCGAATGCCGTCTGGATAACCCGTGCCGTCCCAGTTTTCATGATGATGTCTGACGATAGGCTCAACCGGATACGGGAAGTCAATTGACTTCAAAATGTCAGCGCCAACCGCCGCATGGAGCTTCATCCGTTCGAACTCTGAAGACGTCAACGGTCCAGGCTTGTTCAAAATGTACTCTGGGACCGCCAGTTTGCCTGTGTCGTGCAATAGTGCCGCGGCTTCCAGTGCCTTGATCTGCTTTTCGTCCTTGACCCCGACGGCCTCCGCCAGGGCCATCGTGTATCGCTGAACTCGCCGGATGTGGCCGTGGGTGACCTGGTCTTTCGCATCGATAGCCATTGCGAGCGCTTCGATGGTTGATAGGAATACCCTGTTTAGTTCGGCGTTCTTCTGCTGTTCAGCCTCCACCCGTTTAGCCGAAGAGCGGTACGTAAGGTAGATAACACCTAGGAGCGGCGTCATCAACAAAACAAACGCGGGGTTCACCTCATGTCCGCTGTAGACAAGGAGTGCTGCGATTGATGCTCCGCTGGCATAGTTCGCCAGCAGGTCGATCAGGCCGTACCAGATGCGCCAGGGGGATGTTCGTTGCGCCAGAGACACGACTATCGTGATCAACCAGCTATTGAGAAGAAAGTAGATGATCGTGAACAGCGCCAACCCCGTTACGAAGCGTGCACCGAACATGTCCGGTGTTACTCCGCCATCAGAGATAGGCGTAATGCCAACCACCTTAAAGAGGACGGTAGCCGCTACCCAGATTGAAAGAGGAGGCGCGGCCAGGTTGAACGCAACTTGGTGCCAACTGATGCCTCGGCGGATCCTCAGCAAGAGAGTCACTGCAGCGGCGTCGAGCAAGACCAGAATCGTTCCTAGGCCCGGCCCATACAAAAGAGTGCCCGCGAAGACGAACGTCTCCGAGATTGTGATGCTGGCCTTGGCTGAATCAGAAAGTCTGACGTGAAGTGCGCCGCTAAGCAGGGTCAGTGCTGCGAGCCAAAGCCACTGGGGGTTGAGCGGCTTTCCGCCGAGTTCGATTCCAGCCGACAGAATGGCAAAACAGCCCAACCCTACAATCGAGAAAATGTAGGCTTGGGCTGCAACCGAAAGACTCGGACGCGACTGGGAAACTGCCATTGGTCCAAGAACGCAAGCGCCAGGTGCCCAAATGGGACCCGTGGTCTCGCGGACCTACCTCGCTAGCTCCAAACAATGATGGGACGAACGATCACGGGAACCTCCACAACCAAGCTTCTGCGGTACCAAACCATGGAAAGAGAAGTCGTCATCTTCATGACCCCGCTCCACACGGTGGAGGATCGTCTCCGTCAGTGGCTGCATCGCCGCACTGGCGGTTGCCCCAAACAAGCGTGTTGCCCCAAACGAGAGTTTGGCCGGACAGGCTATCCGTTGAGTTGCCCCAGACTAGCGTGTTGCCCCACACCAGCGTATTGCCCCAGACCAACGTGTTGGCCTGAGTAGATTCGGCATTGCCCCAGACAAGGGTATTGCCCCAGACCAATGTGTTGCCCCACACCAGAGTGTTGCCCCAGACGAGGGTATTGCCCCAGACCAGCGTTTGGCCCGCGATGAGCGAGTTACCCCAGACTAAAGTGTTGCCCCACACGAAGGCGTTGCCCCACACGAGCGTGTTGCCCCACACGAGCGTGTTGCCCCACACGAGCGTGTTGCCCCATACCAAGGTATTACCCCATACGAGGGTGTTGCCCCGGACCAGAGTGTTGCTGAACACCATCCCGCCAGCTCGGACGCTCTCGCCGCCGATCTTGTCGGCCATCGAGAGCGATCTCGGATTGCGACTCCGGACCAGCGCCACAGCGAGCGGCACGTTGATTTCGCCAGCGCCCTGCTCGACCAGGCCGTAACCGTCCATGTGCTGCGCAGTGAGCTGCAGCGCGAACTTGACCATCGCCGGAGACATGCGCGGATTGGCCTGAATCAAGAGCGCAGCAGCGCCAGAGACCACTGCCGTCGACATGCTCGTGCCCGACAGACGCAGATATGTGCCGCCCGCCGCGCCCGCCACACGACGGTTCGGATTCTGCTGCCACAGCGCCGTGTCCTTGTTCGATGCCGCAATGACGTTCGTGCCCGGCGCGACCACGTCCGGCTTCAGCATCCACGATGACGGATTCTCCGGGTTACCCACCGGACCGCGCGAACTCCACGAAGCGATCGTGTCGTCCGAGCGATACACCGTGCCGTGCGTATTGGTGGCTCCGACCGTCAGCGCATCAGGCGCATAGCCGGGCGACTCGATGCCGCCAACGATCTGCTGTCCGTTGAATTCGCCCAGATTGCCGGCCGCCGCAACCACCACGATGCCCGCGCGAACCGCGCGTTCCACCGCCGCGACCAGCGGGTCGGCCATGAAATTGTCGTTGCTCGGGCGTCCGATCGCCAGATTGATCACGCGAATGTTGTAGCGGACGCGATTGCTGATCGCCCACTCCACCGCGCGAATTACCGACGACACCTGACCCGAACCGTCAGCGCCGAGAACCTTGAGGTTGATGATCTGCGTGCCCGGCGCCATGCCGACGTGCTGCACGACGTTGTTCACCGCGCTGCCGTTGCCGCTGCCCGCGATGATGCCCGCGATGTGTGTGCCGTGACCGAATTGATCGCGCGAATCACCTTCCAGCGAGTTCGACCGCGAGAAGTCGCGAGACAGAAGCACCCGATTCTTCAGGTCGTCGCTTGGCGCGATCCCCGAGTCAATCACCGCGACGCCTACGCCAGCGCCCGTGAGACCCGCGAACCGGCGGCCATTGAGCGGCCACACCTGATCGGCACCGGTCGCCGCAGTCACGTTGGCCATCCGGCTGTAAACCTTGCCGTCCAGCGAGATGTCGGAGACCTGTGGGTCGCTTGCCATCATGTCGAGCTGCGACGGCAGCACTGTCAGCACCGTGCCGGCGCCCTCGATGATGTCTTTGACTTTGACGCCGTACTGCTGAGCCAGCCGGCTCACCACCGACTGCGGCAGTTCCACCAGCACGTCGATCGTCTGCGACTCGTGCCGCGACAAATGATCGGCGACGTCCCGGGACATCCGCGCGCGATGTTCATCGGCGAATGCCGCGGTCGGCCCTGCGACAGCGACGAATGCGAACGTCGTGGCCACAATCTGCAGCCCCGTGCTTCGCATACGAGAGAAAATTTTTCGTGTGCTCATATGAATGCCAACGTCGCTCTTCCAGAAGACAGGGCACGCCCCCCTCGTCCGGTCGAGCATATCTACACCAACGCACGTACCGTACCAAGCAACCAACAAACACACTGTCTTGCGGTGCGAGTTAGAACCCTAACGATCCGGGCGTCCTTGCGTGATCCTGTCAAGAGACTCAGCGGGCGGCCTTACAGAAAAGTGATCAAACACTCATTCCTGCAATGCGATACACCCCGGCTTGCGTCACCGACTCCACGCTGAACCGGTCCATAATAACCCGAATCGGAGGTCCGGATCATGCCCAAACGCTGGCTCCAAATCGGTTTTGTCCTGGCAGTTCTTGGCGGCCTGGCGTGGTATTTCCTGGATCGAAAGACGTCGGAAACCCCGGCCGGTGGCCGGCTGATCGCCAGTCAGCGAACTGAGCCCGACTCTTACAACCGTCTGGTCTCGGCCAAGTACCCCGTGGAACTGATCTCCCGCCTGACCAGCGCCCCGCTCATCCGGGTCAACCGGGCCTCGGGAGCCCTCGAACCCTCCCTGGCCACCGATTGGGCCGCCTCACCCGACGGGCTGACCTTCACCCTCAACCTCCGGCAGGGAACCACTTTTTCCGACGGTACCCCCTTCACATCGGCAGATGTCGTCTTCTCCTTCCGCGCCCTCTACGACGCCAAGGTCGCCAGCCCACTCGCCAGCGGCATGTTGGTCAGCGACAAGCCGATCGCGGCCCGCGCCCTTGACCCCCACACCGTCGTCCTCACGTTTCCGGCGCCGTACGGACCCGGGCTGTCGATCCTCGACAACCTGCCGATCCTCCCGCGCCACCAACTCGAAGCCGATCTCAACGCGGGGACCTTCGGGCAAGCCTGGGGCCTCGCCACTCCTCCGGCTGCCATGGCTGGCCTTGGCCCCTTTGTGGTCGCCGAGTATCAGGCCGGGCAAAGAATGCGGTTCGCCCGGAACCCGCGTTTCTGGGGCAAAGACGCGTCCGGCCACGCCCTGCCGTATCTGGACGAGCTGGTGCTCGAGTTCATCCCCGACCAGAACGCCGAGATGCTGCGCCTGGAGTCAGGGGCGGTCGATCTGATCACTGAGCAGATTCGGGCCGAGGACTACGCCTCACTCGAACGCGCGGCCGCGGCCCACAAAGTGCAATTGCTCGAAGCCGGCGTCAGCGTGGATCCCACCGGCCTCTGGTTCAACCTCGCCGCGGCGTCGCCCAACGCCAAAGGGCGCCCGTGGCTCCAGCGTGAAGAACTGCGCCACGCGATCTCACTCGCCGTCGATCGCCAGCTGATCGTCGACACCGTATTCCTTGGTGCGGCCGAGCCCGTGTACGGCCCGATCACCCGCGGATACGGCCCGTGGCATGTGCCGTCGCTGCCGCATCCGAACTTCGCCCCCGCGCGCGCCACGGCGCTGCTCGAGTCGATCGGACTGAAAGACCGCAACGGCGACGGTCAGCTCGAGGACGCGGCGGGGAAGACCGCGCGGATCGCCGTGCTGACGCGTAAGGGGAACACCGTTCTGGAGCGGACCATGTCGAGCGTGCAGGAACAGCTCGCCAAGATCGGGCTCGGCATCGACATCGTTGCGCTCGAGCGCGATCCGATGCTGAAGCAGTTCTTCTCTGGCGCCTACGACGCGATGTACTACGGCGCGCCGGTGCTGTCGCTGGACCCCGCCATCAACAGCGATCTCTGGCTCAGTTCCGGCTCGTTCCACTTTTGGAATCCCGGCCAGGAGACGCCGGCCACGCCGTGGGAACAGCGGATCGATGATTTGATGCGCGCACAGTCGACCACGATGGATGCGGCCAAACGCGTCGAGATCTTCGCCGACGTGCAACGTGTGTTTGCTGAGCACGAACCGATGGTCTTCTTCGCGGCGCCGAAGGTCACGCTGGCGATGAGCGCGCGGGTCACCGGTGCCCAACCGGCGGTGGTGCAGCCGCAGATCCTGTGGAAACCCGAGACACTCGCCGTGAACGGCGCGGCCATTCGGTGAACGTCGCGCTGGCCCGCTTCGCCGCTCGGCGACTCGCGTCGGCGGCGGTGTTCGTGCTGATCGTCGCCGCGAGCGCGTTCACGCTCACCAAGCTCGCGCCCGGGGACGCCACGATGGAACTGCGCGCCTCCGGCGCGAGTCCCGCCGTGATCGCGCGTGAGCGCGCGCGACTCGGTCTGGATCAACCGTTCGCACAGCAGTGCCTCGTCTGGGCGCGCGGCATCGCGCGCGGCGATCTCGGCGAATCGTCGATGTTCGGCCGCCCCGTGCGCGCGCTGGTCTTCGAGCGTGCCGCCGCCACCGCGAGGCTGGCGGGGCTCGCGCTGCTGGTCGCCACATTGATCGGTCTGCCGCTTGGCGTGGTGAGCGGTGCCACGCCGCGTCACTGGGCGGCGCGCGTGACGGCCCCGCTGTCGCTGCTGTTGGTGTCGTGTCCGCCGATTGTTGGTGCCCTCGCGCTCCTGCTGCTCGGCGCGTCGACCGGCTGGCTCTCGATCGAGTCGGGTGCGATCGCCGTGCCCGCGCTGGCGCTCGCGCTCCCGCTGGCCGCCTCGCTCGAGCGCCTGCAGGCGCAGGCCGTGCGCGAGGTGGTGGCGGCGCCGGATCTCGTCGCCGCGGCGGCACGTGGCATTCCGCCCGTGCGTTTGATCTGGGTGCACGCCGCGCGTCAATCCCTGCGTCCCGTGCTCGGTGTCTACGGCGTCGTCATCGGCAGTCTGTTCGGTGGGTCATTCGCCGTCGAGGTCATCACCGCATGGCCCGGGCTCGGTCGTCTCATGTACGACGGACTCCGCGGCCACGATGTGTTTCTGGTGTCGGGTTGCGCGATGGCCGGCGCCGTGTGCCTGACGGCCGGCAACGTCATCGCCGACCTGCTTCGCGCCCTCGTCGATCCGCGCGCGCGCGAGACATCGTCATGACGCGCATGGCTGATAGAGGCCGGCGCGCGCCCGTGTCGCCGCGCGTCGGGCGCGCCCTGCTGATCGCGCTCGCCGTGGCCACAGTGCTTGCACCGTGGCTCGCGCCGCATCGCGCCGGCGAACAACTGGCGGATCGGGCGTACGCACCGCCCACGCGCATCCGGTTGCACGACGCGACCGGTTGGCACGCGCCGTTCTTCCATCCACAGACGATGACCGATCGCCTGCGTCGGACGTTTACCGTCGACGCCGGCACGCGTGTCCCTGTGGTGGTCGGCCGCGGCGCATTGGTGCAGTCGGCGGCCGTCGATCAGTCCCTGCTCCTGCTCGGCGCCGACTCGCTGGGCCGCGACGTCTTCGCGCGCACCGTGCTCGGCGCCCGATGGTCGCTCGGTGTCACGCTCCTGGGCGCCGCGGGCGCGCTCGTCCTCGGCGCGATGTTCGGCGCGTTTGCCGCCGTGGCTGGCGGCCGCACCGAACGCTGGCTGATGCGAGTGGCCGACTTCGTCCTCGTGGTGCCCGCCGTGTACCTCATTCTTGTGCTGCGCGCCCTGCTGCCGCCCGTGCTGTCGACGTGGAACGTGTTTGCGCTGATGTCGCTGCTGTTCTCGCTCGCCGCGTGGCCGCACGTCGCGCGCGGCGTGCGCGCGATCGTCACAGTTGAACTCGGTCGCGACTACGCGGAAGCCGCCCGCGCCGCCGGTGCGTCGCGTTGGCGCGTGGTCGGGCACGTGCTGCCGTCGGCGTACGGCTTCCTGACCGCGGAACTGACGTTGCTCGTGCCGGCGCTGCTGTCCGCCGAAGCCGCCGTGTCGTACCTCGGTCTGGGTTTCCCCGAGCCCACGCCAAGCTGGGGCACCATGCTGCAGGAAGCGTCGAACGTGCGCGTTCTCACCGAGGCGCCGTGGATGCTGGCGCCCGCAGCGGCGTTGTTCGTGGTCGTGCTCGCGCTGCAACTCGTCGGTGCCCGCGCATCCACGCGCGCGGTGTTTTTTGATAGCCTCGCCTCGCATGTCTCCGATCCGTCTTGATGGAATCTTTCCGCCAATGCCGACCGTGTTCGACGCGGCCGGCGATGTCGACGCCGCCGCGATTCGCTTCAACGTCGAACGCTGGATGCGCACCGATCTCGTCGGCGTCCTCGCGTTGGGATCGAACGGCGAAGCGACGATGCTCGACGACGACGAGTCGGATCGGGTCGTGGCCGCGACGCGTGAGGCGATGTCGCCCGGCCGGACACTGCTGGTGGGAACCGGCCGCGAGTCGACGCGGCAGACGATCGCCGCGAATCGGCGCGCCGCAGCGCTCGGGGCCGATGCCGTCCTCGTGCGCACGCCGTTCTTCTTCAAAGGCCAGATGACGAACGAGGCGCTCACGGCGCATTACACCGCCGTGGCCGATGCGTCGCCCGTGCCCGTGCTGCTCTACAACATGCCGCACACGACGGGCGTGATCCTGACGCCGCCGGTGGTGCGCGCGTTGGCGCAACATCCCAACATCATCGGCATCAAAGAAACGAGCATCGAACTCGAACGGCTCGGCCAGTTCGTGGCATTGGCGCCCGAGGGATTCACCGTGTTGTGCGGCGCCGCTCCCGTGATCTATCCCGCGCTCGTCTGCGGCGCCGGCGGCGGCATCCTCGCGGCGGCTAACGTCGTGCCGGAGATCTTCACGCGCCTCGCGGCGCATGCGCGCGCCGGCCGCTACGCTGAGGCCCTCCGGCTGCAACAGCACGTCACGCACTTCGCGCGGCTCGTCACCACGGTGCACAGCGTGGCCGGACTCAAGGCGGCGATGGACATGGCCGGATACCGCGGCGGTGTGCCGCGCGCACCGATGGCGCCGGTGTCGCCGGCCGGCGCGACCGACATCCGTTCCGCGCTCGATCAGTTGCTGTCCCTTCCTCTCGCCTGAAAGGCCCGTCGTCCATGAGCGTGTTGCCGTCATCTGAAGTGCTCTTGCTCGGCCCCGGGCCGTCACCGGTGTCACCGAACGTCCGAGCGGCGATGGGCGCGCCCTCGCGGTCGCATCTCGACCCCGAGTTCATGGCGATACTGGATGACGTTCGCGCGCAGTTGGGCCGGGTATTCCAGGCGCCACCCGGCGCGATCGCCTCGGTCGTGTCGGGTACCGGCACCGCTGGCATGGAGACGGTCGTCGCCAATTTGACGGAGCCCGGGATGTGCGTCCTGGTGATCGTCACGGGCTATTTCGGTGAGCGCCTCGCACAGATGTTCGAGCGGTACGGCGCTGCGGTGGAACGTCTCCAAGTGACATGGGGCTGCGCGGTTGATCCCGCCGCGGTGGCGCACGCGCTGCGCGACGGCCAGTTCCATATGGTGGGGCTCGTCCACGTCGAGACGTCCACCGGTGTGGTCAACCCGGCAGCCGAGATCGCCGCACTGGCGCACGAACACGACGCGCTCTGTGTGCTCGATGCCGTCACGTCGCTCGGCGCGATGCCGCTCAACGCGGAGGCCGCCGGCATCGATGCGGCCTACAGTTGCTCGCAGAAGGGACTTGGCGCGCCATCAGGTCTGGCGCCGGTCATGTTCGCGCCGAGTGCGTTGGCGCGCCGGGTGCGCTGCCGGAGTTTCTACTTCGACCTCGATCTGCTCGAGGCGTACTGGGTGGGCCGCAAGTACCACCACACGATGTCCGCGCCGCTGCTGTTTGCGCTGCACACCGCGCTCGGTGAGACCGAAGCCGAGGGGCTCGACGCGCGGTGGCGCCGGCACGAGGATACCCACCGGCGATTCGCCGCGGGACTCGAGACCCGCGGGTGGTCTCTGCTGCCCGAGCCGCAGGCGCGCGCCTGGAGCCTGAATGCCGTCCGGATTCCTGACGGCGCCGACGACGCCGCGGTGCGTCGCCGCCTGTTGGCCGAACACCGCATCGAAATCGGCGCGGGGCTGGGCCCGCTGGCGGGAAAGGTCTGGCGAGTCGGATTGATGGGCGCCGGCTCGACCACAGAAAACGTGGAGACGTTGCTGTCCGCGTTGGATACGGTGACCCGCTGACGCTCTCACTCCGTCTCATCGGCCGAGTGCTGCTCGGCGCCGCCGCGTGCGCCTTCGCGGGACTGGCCTACCTGTGGTTCACGGTGCCCGATGTGCGGCCGCTGCGCACGACGCCGCCCGCGTCCACGGCGTTCATGGACCTGCGCGCGCGCGAGGCGCGCGCGGCGGGCAAGCCCGTGCGCAAGGCGCAGCGCTGGATCCCCTACGGGCGTATCTCGCCGTCGCTCGTCCGCGCCGTGCTCGTGTCGGAGGACGCGGCGTTCTGGTCGCACGACGGCATCGATCTGGACGAGATCAAAGCGTCGATCGAAGACAGCCTGGAAACCGGCGAGCCCATGCGCGGTGCGTCAACCATCACGCAGCAACTCGCGAAGAACCTGTATTTGTCGCCGTCGCGAAATCCCACGCGCAAGCTCACGGAGCTGTTCATCACCCGCCGCCTCGAAGCCGAGTTGCCCAAGCGACGTATCCTCGAGCTCTACCTGAATCTGATTGAATGGGGCGACAACATCTGGGGCTGTGACGCGGCGGCCCGCGCGTATTTCGGCGTGTCGGCCTCGGATCTATCGCCGAGCCAGGCGGCGATGATGGCCGGCGCGATCATCAATCCGCGCCGCTACAGCCCCGCGCACCCCAACGCGCGCCTGCTGCGGCGTCAAGCGATCATCCTCAGGCGGATGGGCGAGGTGACCCCGCCACAATCAGAGGATCCGCCGCGCGCCGACAAACCGGGTCTGCCAATAGGGTGAACTGAGTTTCTCGGTCCGCACCACCCCTGATTCGGTCGGCGCGTGAATGAACTCGTCCGGGCCGAGCGCGAGCGCGACGTGTGACACACCCTTGCCGGTGGTTCTGAAGAACAGCAGATCTCCCGCTTTGATCGTCTTGCCCGGAGCGCGTCGGCCGGTTTGAAATTGTTCGGCGACGGTGCGCGGCACGGGAATTCGGAAGAGACCGTAGACGTACCGGATGTATCCGCTGCAGTCGAATCCGGTCGCCGGCCGCTCGCCGCCGAGCTGATACCGCACGCCGGCGAGGGCGCGCGCGGCCGCAACAAATGACGCCGTGCTGAAGGAATGCACGGCCGGTGACAGCGGTTCCGGATAGATCGCCGGCGGCGTGGCCGGCGCGGGGAATGGACTCGGACGCGGCCCATGCCCGGTGGACGCACAGCCCGACACAGCCACGCCCAGAGCCAGAATCCACGCGATCGTACGGAGACGCATCCCACGCTCTATCGGCTCGAGCGCGACGGACCGCCAGATCCGGCCGGGTTTGTCGCTATAATCGGCGCGGGTATGGAACAGACGCTGCTGCTCAACGCCACTTATGAGCCGCTGCGGATCGTCCACTGGCAAAAGGCGATCACGCTGTGGTGCCAGGGTAAGGTCGAAATCGTCGCGGTGTACGACCGCGAGGTCCGATCTGTGTCCCTCAGCTTCAAGCTGCCGTCCGTCATTCGGCTGCTGCGTCGCATCCGCGTGCGAAAGACCGTGGACTACGTGCCGTTTTCCCGGGCGAACATCTACGCGCGGGATCGGCACACGTGCCAATACTGCGGCGACGTGTTTCCGACCGGAGAGCTCACGTTCGACCACGTTGTGCCGGTCGCGCAAGGCGGCCGCAAGGATTGGGAGAACATCGTCTCGTGCTGCATTGCCTGCAATCGCAAGAAGGGCGGACGCACTCCCGATCAGGCCCGCATGAAGCTGATCCGGGCGCCGAAACGCCCGGACAAAGTACCCGCCGTGCACATTGCCTTCGGCGTGCGCAACGCTCCGGAAAGCTGGCGTGACTATGTCTACTGGAATATCGAACTTGACGATGACGTGTAGCGCCGGCGCGCGGAGCGATCAGCATGCCGCGTAGCGCCGATATCGGATTGCGGGTCGAGCCGTCACGCGCGCTGCCGGGCGCGCGCGTACTGATCAGCGGCACGCACCTGCCCCTTCCCGCAGCCGGGTTGCCCCATGTCCTGATCGGCGCATCCGATGCCCGCGTGGTCGCGGCATCATCGCGCAGCGTGCGATGCGTGGTGCCGCCAGACACGACCGGCGGCACGCTGCCCGTGCGCATCGACGAGTGCATCAGCGAACCGGCGTGGTTGCAGGTCGGTCGCACGTTGGCCAGCGACGTGCACATGGTTGACAGTCCCGTCTTTGATCGCGAGGGCCGCTTGTACGTCACGCACAGCGGGTCGCGTGAGGCGCGGCCTTCTGTGCCGTTGTATCGCTTCGACCGTGACGGCCACCGGGAAGCGTTGGCCATTGAGATCGGCAATCCCACATCGCTGGCGCTCGGGCCGGACGGGCTCGTCTACGTCTCGAGCCGTTTTGACGGTCACGTCTATCGTCTGATGCCCGGGGATCGCGTGGAGCGCTACGCCACGGATCTGGGTGTCGCCACCGGGTTGGCCTTCGCGCCCGATGGCGATCTGTTTGTTGGTGATCGATCCGGCACCGTGTTTCGCGTCCGTCCCGATCGGCAGGTGGAGACGTTCGCGTCGTTGCCGTCGAGCGTTGCGGCATTTCATCTGGCCTACGGGCCCGACCACTGCCTGTATGTCACGGCGCCGACGCTGGCCACGCATGACGCGCTCTATCGAATTACGCCCGATCGACTTGTCGATACGGTGACCGAGGCCTTTGGCCGTCCGCAGGGTCTCGCGTTTGATCGGAGCGGGACGTTGTATGTGGTCGAGGCCCTGGCCGGTGCGGCCGGCCTGTTCCGCGTGGATGTGGGGCAGTCGGCGCCCGAGCCGGAGATGGTCGTGGCTGCGTCGGCACTGGTGGGTGTGGCGTTTGGTCCCAACGGTGAAACGGTGCTGAGTTCCAACGACACCGTGTGGAAACTGGATGGTATGCTCACCGCCCCCATCAAGAACGTGGAGAGTGCATGAGTATTTTGCGAGTGAAACCGATCGAAGCCTTGATGAGCGAGACGGAGGGCGGCGAGTATTCGCTGAAGCGGGTGCTGAGCGCGGGCGACCTGATCATGCTCGCGATCGGCGCCGTCATCGGCGCCGGCATCTTTGGGTCGATCGGATCGGCCGCGGCCGGACAAATCGGTCCGAACGGCGAAGTGATCCGGCTCGGCGCCGGTCCGGCGCTCGTCGTCTCGTTCGTCCTGCTCGGCGCCTGCTGCGCGCTCGCGGGCCTCTGCTACGCGGAACTCGCATCAATGATTCCGCAGGCGGGCAGCGCGTACGCGTATTCGTACGCGACGCTCGGTGAGTTCATCGCCTGGATCATCGGCTGGGATCTGATACTCGAATACGCCGTCGGCAACGTCGCCGTCGCGATTTCGTGGGGTGACTACCTCAAGTCGTTCCTCAGCGGATGGCTCGAGCTGCCGGCCTGGCTCACGACCGGTTACCGGACGGCGCTCTTGAGTTCGGATCCGGCCGTGCGCGGCCTGATTGACGCCGCGCCGCACCTCGGTCCGATGCCGATCCTGATCAACGTGCCGGCGTTCGGCATCGTGGCGTTCATCACCTGGTTGTTGCTGCGTGGCGCGAAAGAAAGCACGCGGGTCAACAACATCATGGTTGTGATCAAGCTGGCCGTGCTCGCGATCTTTATCGTCGGCGGGCTCACGCATATCAACACCGCGAACTACGTGCCGTTTGCGCCCAACGGTTTCGCGGGCATCGGCAACGGCGCGGCGATCGTCTTCTTCGCCTACATCGGTTTTGACGCGATCTCGACGGCGGCGGAAGAGACAAAGAATCCGCAGCGCAACCTGCCGATTGGCATCATGGGCGGTCTCGCCATCTGCACCGTGATCTACATCGTGATCGGCGCGGTGCTCACCGGCATGGTGCCCGCGGCCGATCTCGGCAAGACCGCCGATCCGCTGGCGTATGCATTGAATGCCACGGGCATGCAGTGGCTCGCCAAGATCGTCGCCCTCGGCGCCATCGTCTCGATGTCCGCGGTGTTGCTGGTGTTCCAGTACGGCCAGCCGCGCATCTTCTTTGCGATGGGTCGCGACGGCCTGCTGCCGAAGTGGGCGGGCAAGGTCGACCGGAAGACGCGCATTCCGCGCACGGCCACGCTGATCACCGGTGTGTTCGTCGCGGTGTGGTCGCTGATCGGCGACGCCGCTGAGACCTACGACCTCACGAACATCGGAACGCTGTTCGCGTTCATCCTCGTGTGCCTCGGCGTCATGGTGCTGCGTCACCGCGATCCCGACCGGCATCGGCCGTTTCGGGTGCCGTTCGTCCACGTCGTGGCTACCGTCGGCGCCGGACTGTGCTTCTACCTGATGTACAACTTGCCGCGGCTCGCGTGGGAGCGGTTCGCCTGGTGGCTCCTGATCGGCGTCGTGATCTACGCCGCCTATGGGTATCGCCACAGCAAGCTGCGCCGGGCGCAGTAGGCGCGCCCGCGACGCCGGCCGATGAGTCTGCCTCTTCACGGCGTTCGCGTGCTCGACCTGACACGCTTGTTGCCGGGCGCGTTTGCCACGCTGATGCTCGCCGAGCTCGGCGCGGAGATTGTCAAAGTCGAGGATCCCACGGGCGGCGACCCCACGCGCGGACTGCCGCCGACGCTTGACGGTCATGGCCTGTACCATCGACTCCTCAATCGGGGGAAGAAGAGCGTCGCGCTTGATCTGCGAAGCGCGTCGGCACGAGCCACGCTCGAACGCCTGATCGACAGCGCCGATGTCGTGATCGAAAGCTATCGCCCGAAGACCGCGCGGGCGGTCGGTGTATCGGCGGAGCAGACACGTGCCTCGCGGCCTCGCCTGATTCACTGCGCAATTACGGGATATGGGCAGCACGGCCCATACGCCGAACGTCCCGGACACGACCTCAATTACGTCGCCGAAGCCGGCCTGCTCGATGCCGACCGGCCCCACGCGTCGGACCTGCCCCGGATGTTCATTGCCGACGTCGGCGGGGGCGCGATGAGCGCTGTGGCCGCCATTCTCGCCGCGTTGTTTGCACGTGAGCGGAGTGGGGAAGGCGCGTCACTCGACATCTCGATGTTTGACGCCGCCGTGTATTGGCTGATGCTGCCGGCCGCGCCGGAGTTGATCGATCATGGCGCCGACGCGCGCGGCGAGTTGCCGACGTTTGGCGATCACGCCTGCTACAACCTCTATGAGACGCGCGATGGCCGCCGCATGGCCCTCGGCGCACTCGAACCGAAGTTCTGGCGAGGGTTCTGCGACGCCATCGATCGGCCCGATCTTGCAGCCCGGCAGCATACGGATCCCGACGACCAACGGCGGTTGATTGACGTCGTGCGGTCGGTGTTCCGCGAGCGTACCAGCGCCGAGTGGCTGGAGCATTTCCACGCGCGTGAAGTGTGTCTGTCGCCGGTGAACACGGCTCGCGATGTGCTCGCGGATCAGCATGTGGCCGCCCGTGGCTTGGTCGTGCCGGTGCACGCCGGCGTGCGCGCCTTTCGTGCCCCCTTCGTCGCCCAACCCGCCGACCTCAGCCCGGCGCCCGAGATCGGCGCTGACACAGACACCGTTCTTCAGTCGCTCGGGCCGATCACGTAGCCGGGAACCACCCTCACGCACCCTCCGAACGCTCGGAACCTCACGAACAGCACCCCACGAACCTGACGAACCACACGAACCACACGAACCTTCCGCACGACAAGAGGCAACTTTCACAGGGTAGAATAGGTGTTTGGCTCACGACTGGATTGCTGTTCGGGGCGCCCGCGTCCATAACTTGAGGAATGTCGACGTTGACGTGCCTCGGGACAAACTCGTCGTGGTCACCGGGCTGTCCGGCTCCGGAAAGTCCTCGCTCGCGTTCGACACGATCTACGCCGAAGGCCAACGCCGGTACGTCGAGTCGTTGTCGGCCTACGCCCGTCAGTTCCTCGAGCAGATGGAGAAGCCGGACGTCGATCTGATCGACGGACTGTCGCCCGCCATTTCGATCGAGCAGAAGACGACCGCATCGAATCCGCGCTCGACGGTCGGCACCGTCACTGAGGTGTACGACTACCTGCGGTTGCTCTTCTCGAACACCGGTGTGCCGCACTGCCCGAACTGCGACCGCGCGATTTCCTCGCAGTCGCTGGAACGCATCATCGACATGGTGATGCTCTATCCGGCCGACGAGCGCATCAACGTCATGGCGCCGATCGTGCGGGGGCGCAAGGGTGAGTTCAAGAAGGAACTGGCAGCGCTGCGGGCCCGCGGCTTCACGCGCGCGCGCATCGACGGCGAGTTCCGCGTCCTCGAGGACGACATCGCCCTCGATCGCCGCAAGAACCACACGATTGACGTGCTGGTGGACCGGTTGATTGTGCGGGCCGGCATCGAAAAGCGGCTGAGCGATGCCGTGGATCTGGCGCTCAAGCTGGCCGATGAGATCGTGGTCATCAACACGCTCGAGACCGGCGACCGGCTGTTCTCGCGGCGCATGGCCTGCCCGGACTGCGGGATCAGCATCCCCGAGATGACGCCCCGCGCGTTTTCGTTCAACTCGCCGCACGGCGCATGCCCCGAGTGCCAGGGACTGGGCGCCGTCTATGATTTCGATCCCGCCCGCATCATTCCGGACGACACGTTGTCCCTCGCCGGCGGCGCCGTGGTGCCGTGGGCGAAAGGCGATGCCCGGTTCATCGCCGACATGCTGGCCGGGCTCGAACGCGCGTTCGGAATCGACGCGTCGGTGCCGTTCGCGAAGCTGTCGAAGAAGCAGCGCGAGATCCTGCTGAACGGCGCCGGTGGCGCCGTGCGGACCGCGAAGCCCGCGGCAAAGGCCGGCACGGGCAAGAAGGCCACCAAGGCGGTGACGGATCCGTTCGGCGCCGATTTCGAAGGGCTGTTGCCGAACCTGCGACGCCGCTTTGAGAATGGCACGTGGACCGACCAGGAAGCGCTCGAGCCACTGCGCGCCTTACGGCCCTGCGGTGTCTGCCACGGCGAGCGGCTCAAGGCCGAGAGCCGCGCGGTGCGCGTGAAGGGCCATCGCATGGCCGACTTCGTGGAGCAGCCGATCGCGAAGGTCATGCCGATCTTCGAAACGCTCGAACTGAGCGAGCGGGAGCACCTCATTGCCGGTCGCGTGCTGAAAGAGATCCGCGAACGGCTGCGGTTTCTGAATGGCGTGGGCGTCGGCTATCTGGCGCTCTCGCGCAGCGCGGCCACACTGTCGGGCGGTGAAGGGCAGCGCATCCGGCTGGCCACGCAGATCGGGTCGCAGCTCACCGGCGTGCTGTATGTGCTCGACGAGCCGTCGATCGGTCTGCATCAGCGTGACAACCGTCGACTGCTCGCCACGTTGTGCAAGCTTCGCAACCTGGGCAATACCGTCCTGGTCGTGGAACACGACGAAGAGACGATTCGGATGGCCGACTATCTGATCGACCTCGGCCCCGGCGCTGGCGAGCACGGCGGCCACGTGATCTTCCAGGGCGAGCCGCAGAAGCTGCTCGCAGCGCCGGGCGACTCGCTCACGGGACAGTACCTGACCGGGCAGCGCGCGATCGACGTGCCGCCCGTGCGACGAACACCGTCCCGGGGCCAGTTGATTGTTGAAGGCGCGCGCGCGAACAACCTCAAGAACATCGACGTCGGGTTTCCGCTCGGGCTGTTGATCGCGGTGACCGGCGTCAGCGGTTCCGGCAAGTCGACGCTGGTGAACGAGATCCTGTATCGCTCGTTGGCCCGCACGTTGTATCGCGCGACCGACGAGCCCGGCGCGCATACGCGCATCGACGGCATCAACCTGATCGACAAGGTCATCCAGATCGATCAGTCGCCCATCGGGCGCACCCCACGCTCGAACCCGGCAACCTACACCGGCCTGTTCACGTTCCTCCGCGAGCTCTTCGCGATGCTGCCGGAGTCGCGCGCCCGCGGGTACAAGCCGGGCCGCTTCTCGTTCAACGTCAAGGGCGGTCGCTGTGAGACGTGCCAGGGCGACGGCGTGATCGCCATCGAGATGCACTTTCTGCCCAACGTCTACGTCACCTGCGAAGAGTGCAAGGGGCGTCGCTACAACCGCGAGACCCTCGACGTGAAATACCGCGGCAAGTCCGTCGCCGAGATGCTCGAGCTCACCGTCGACCAGGTCCTCCCGCTGGTTGAGAACTTTCCGCCGATCGCCACGAAACTCCGCACGCTCCAGAGCGTCGGGCTCGGCTACATCAAGCTGGGGCAGTCGGCCACGACGCTGTCGGGCGGTGAAGCCCAGCGCGTCAAGCTCGGCCGTGAGCTGTCACGACGGGGCACCGGGCGCACGTTGTACATCCTGGACGAACCGACGACCGGTCTGCACTTCGAAGACGTGCGCCGATTGCTGGACGTCCTGAACAAGCTGGTCGATCAGGGCAACACCATCGTCGTGATCGAGCACAACCTCGATGTGATCAAGTGCGCCGACTGGGTCATCGACCTCGGCCCCGAGGGGGGAGAGGGAGGCGGCCGCGTGGTCGCTGCCGGCCCTCCAGAGGCAATTGCGAAGGCTCGAGCCTCAGCGACCGGTCTCTACCTCGGGCCGTCGCTGTCGGGCCCAGGAGCAACGGACCAGTCGGCGGTTTCTTGACGTTCGTGGTGCGAATGACACACCCAGACACCTTTTCCCTGTGGTTCAGCAGCCACGGTCCGCGTCGCCCCCTAGCAAATAAGAGCGCAATAGATGTAGTTAAGTCTATTGTTATCAGTTGTTTGTATCGATTGATGGCAACCGATTCAAGCTCTGCATTTAGTGGCAAGCCGCTTGCTTAAGTGACTGTCGCTGATGTCAAACGTCCAGCGCACCATTCGGCGAACGATCACCTGCAAGGGAATTGGCCTGCACTCAGGTCAGAAGGTGTCCGTGTCGCTCAAGCCTGCCGCGGCCGGCACCGGGATCACGTTCCGGCGGACCGACCTTGGCATCGACATCCCAGCGACCGTGGCGCATCTTGGCCCCTCGCAGGTGCTGCAGACCACTCTGGTCAACGGCGCCGCATCGGTCGACACGGTCGAGCATCTGCTGTCCGCGTTGTGCGGCCTCGGCATCGACAACGTCATCATTGAACTGAACCAGTCCGAAGTGCCCATCATGGACGGCAGCGCCGCGCCGTGGGTGTACCTGATTCAGGAAGGTGGCGTGAAGGAACTGACGGCGCCCCGGAAGGTGCTGCGCGTGCTGCGCGCTGTGACGGTTGAGCGCGGCGAGAAGAGCATTTCGATCTTTCCATCCGACGCGTTCCGGATCAGCTACGCGATCCATTTCGACCATCCGATGCTGCGGTCACAGAAGAAGACGCTCGACATCACGGAGGCGTCGTTCATCGATGAGATCGCGCCGGCCCGCACGTTTGGTTTCCTGAAAGAAGTGGAAATGCTCCGGCAGCGCGGGCTCGCGCTCGGTGGCTCGCTGGACAACGCCGTGGTGCTGGGCGAAACCGGCGTGCTCAATCCGCTGCGGTTTGACGATGAGTTCGTGCGCCACAAGATGCTGGACGTGATCGGCGACCTGGCGCTCGTCGGCCATCCGATTGCCGGTCATGTGTCGGTCACGCGTGGCGGCCATGCGCTGCACGCTGAACTGGCGGCAGAGTTGCTGCGGCAGACGGACTGCTGGACGCTCGAGGATGCCTCGGCGCCGGCCGGTCAGCGCGTGCCGGTCACGGCGACGGCCTAGAGTCCAGAGTTCCGCGTCCGGGGTCCAGAGTTCACTTCGGACCGGAGTTCCTTACAGTCCAGAGTCCAGGTCCGCCGCGCGACCCGCTTTGCGGACGACGCTGCTCAACCGGTCGTTTTCAAACCGGTTGAAGCTCATGAACAGGCTTTCCTTCAGGTAGGCGCGCAGTTCCTCTTCGGTCATCTGTCCCACCAGATGCTGGAACTCGCGATCCACTTCTTCAAACCCATACTCGAGAGCGCGTTGCCGTGTCAGGTCGCGAGAGATCGTTTCGATGATGGCGAGCACATCGCCGTCGAGTTCGATGGGCGTGCCGGCGGAGGTGCTGATCGTGCGGGCCATGGCTACGCTCCGAAGCTGGCAACGGCCGACGCCTGATCGGCGTGGACCTCGAGGAAATTGTGGGCGCCTGTCATCGTCAACATCGTCTCGACGCGTTTTTGCACGCCGGCGAGTTTGAGTGCGCCGCCTCCAGCGGAGGCCTGACGATAGAGGTCCATGAGGCAGCCGATCGTGGCGCTGTCGACGTAGCTGACCGCTTCCAGATTGATCAGAATGCGTTTGTCGCCGCTGGAGATCAGGCCGGTGATG
>CAYHEX010000023.1:0-24866 GCA_964355365.1 uncultured Solibacteraceae bacterium
AAAACCGTCCAATTGCGACGTCAGCACCAATGAAAGCGGACGGATCGACGATGGCGCTGACCGCAATCACGCGTGCGACCTTGGTGGTGAAAAAACGGTCTGCGACTCTGGCAAAGGCTAGTCGGGCATTGGGCACGATGACGTGCGAGTGGATCAGCCGGTCAGAAAACTCGGGGCCAACGAGCGCCAGCGCTCCGGGACAGGCGTTGAGGCGCTCCACCCGCTCAGCGGACAGCGCCTTTGCAAAGACTAGGGCCCCTGAGACTACAGCGTCAAGAGCACGCGGACCTCGGACTTCAACATCAGGCCCTCGCAACTCACACTGAAGGAACCGGGCAATCTCGCTGGCCGTGCAGGCTATCGTCATCCCAGGACCCACCGGACCACCTCAAAGGACTCAGCGTAACGCCGACCAATTTGAACACCGCGTGTGACGGCGAGGCTTCGCACAAACTCCTCGCTGGCGTACGGGCGATGCGCCTGTGACTGATAACGCGACAGCGCCCTGATCTTCGCGGAGAGTTCCGACTCGCTCAATTCAACGAAGCCGCTCGTGCGAAAGACCAGGTTATTCCATGGCACCTCGTAACCAAGCATCGTCGTGTGCTTGAAGGCTCGAAAGCCCTCTTGCGCAACCGTTTGGTGATCCTGATGCGTGTCGTTGGGACTGGGGAGAAGGACGATGTCGGGTCGGTACTGCGTATTGATCTGGATCAGCTGATCCAGAATGCGCTGGCGTACTTCCGGAAATCGGCGCACTTCAAAATCGAATACCAGACAGTCTTCGTCTTTGATGCCGAGCTCCGCAGTCGCCTCTCGGACTTCGCAACGCAGGATGTCTTTTGGTAAGTGAGGCAGCACGGATTGCTCAGCGGCGGAGAATGCCGCGTAGACCACGCGCGTGCCGCGACTGGCAAACTTGGCGATCGTGCCGCCACAGCCAAACTCGCCATCGTCAGTGTGCGGCGCCAGCACGAGAATCGTCCCGACAGTGGGTATCAGTGATGCATGAATGGTCATTGGGGGCCTGACTGTTGACTCATTGGGCCAATCATAGCGGGTCGGACCATCGCTTCGATGTGGGCGGCATAGGCATCGTAGACGACTTCGGACCGAAATCTCGTCTCGAACAACGCCATCGCGGACGCGCGGTGCACCGCCTGAACAGCCGGGGTCATCACCTCACGGATGCAGTCCGCCAACTGCGAAGAGTTCCCGGTCTTGTAGGAGAGTCCGCACCTGTTGTCTCGGAGGACGGTCTGCAGTTGGCCTGTCAGGCAACTGATAACCGGCAGACCGGCCGACCAGTATTCGATGGCCTTATTGGGGAGTGAGACCTCGAAATCCCATCGGGGAACATACGGCACCAACCCGGCTGACGCGTGTTCCATGAGGACGCGAATCTCGGCTGCACCAATTCGACCCGGAAACCACACGCGCGGCACACCGGCGGCCCTGGTGATGAGCCGATCCCGGCTGGCGCCAATGCCGCACAACACGAACGTAACGTCGTCTTTCGAGGCCACGAGTTCCGATGCGGCATCGATGACGGTGTCTAGATCAAGAACGTGCTCGGCAAAATTGCCAAAGAAGCAAATCAGATTACGCGGCACGTCACCGCCGAACAGGTCTAGCCAGAATGCATCGGCCCTCAAACGATCGGCGGCCGTGAGTGTCGCGCTGGGATATCCATGCGCAAACGCACGATCTCGCGGTCCGCGAGGCCGGCCAGCGGCGGCAACACCCCAGTCAACGAAGGCGTCGCTGGTGCCCAGGGCGCCCGTTGCGGCATGAAACGCACGCCGCTTGCTGTTCTCCATTGGTAACAGCGCAATTCGGGCGGCCCAACGGAGCGGGCCTGGCACAACCTCGGTGAAAATGTCCGGCCAGAGATCCCTGACATCTAATAGGACTGGCACACCATGCGCCCGACCGTACTCGACGCACGCGAGGCTCAGTTCGATGGTCGGAAATGCGGACACGATGATGTCCGGCCGAGGTCGTTCCTCGGCCATCACGGCGAACCGTCTCGCGATTTGACGATGATTCCAGATACGGGCCAACGACACGTTACGCTGGTAGGCGCACCCATGGATCTGGACGATCTGGTAGTGGTCACCGATTCGTGTCGTCGTCGATTCGTGAAACTGGTGCCGCTTGGTGAAATGGTTGAACGTCGAACTCCACCAGGTGACGTCGTGACCTCGCGCAAGAAGGCTCTGCGCCAGCAGTCCAGTCCGGTACGGGCGGCCAGCATCCGATTTTGTGGGGAGGGGCTCACCGATCTTCACTAGCCAGACGTTCACCGAAACTCCGAGGCGAGCTTTTCGGCAATCCGCTCGGCGGCTCTCCCGTCGCCGTACGGTGACGCCTCCGAGCCGGCCCGACCAATCGCGTCAAGAACGGCCTGGCGAACGGTGGCGGCTGAGGTCGGAGGAGCCAGACGATTCCATCCGAGCGACACAAGCTCGACCCACTCGGTCTCGTCTCGCACCGTCACACAGGGGATTCGATGAAAGAACGCCTCCTTCTGAACACCGCCGGAATCCGTGACGATGACCGACGCGTGGCGCTCGAGCCAGACCATGTCGAGGTAGCCTTGCGGTTCGAGCAGGGTGAGAGACGCTGACACTTCAGCCAACCAGCCTTCGGCCTCCAAGATGAGCCTGGTGCGCGGGTGAATGGTCCATACGACGCGGAGTTCGGAATGTAGAGAGCAGAGCGCATCCACGATATTGCGAAGGCGACTCAGATGGTTGGTATTCTCGGCGCGGTGAATTGTGACCAGCGCGTACGGTCGTACCCGGGGGTTGATCGTTCGCTCCAGTTCGCTGCCGCGCGCTTCGGCTCGTTGTCCATGTGCCAGAGCGGCGTCAAACATGACGTCTCCGACCTTGATGATGGCCGACGGGGCCAGACCCTCACGGACAAGATGCTCGACCGCGGCGTCGGTCGGGGCAAAGAGCCAGGTCGCGACGTGGTCGGTGAGCACGCGATTGACTTCCTCGGGCATCCGCCGATTGCCTGATCGCAGACCAGCCTCGACATGCGCCACCGGAACATGAAGCTTGGCCGCCGCAAGCGCGGCCGCCAGCGTGGAATTCGTGTCGCCGAAGACGAGCACAGCATCCGGCCGTTCGTTTGTGATCACGCCCTCGAGCTCAATCAGCATCCGGCCGGTCATCTCCCCATGGGAACCGCCATGGATGTTCAGCGAGATATCGGGCGGACGCATGCCGAGTTCGTCGAAAAAGACCTGCGACATGCTGGCGTCGAAATGCTGGCCGGTATGAACCACTCGCTCGACTATTCCGGGCGTGCGCGCGAGTGCTGACGACATCACGCTCGATTTAATGAACTGCGGTCTGGCTCCGACGACGGTCAAGATCTTCATCAGAGACGGGCGTAGAAGGCGATCAACTTGTCGGCCTCGGCAGCCCAATTGAACTGCCGCTCGACAGCATTGCGGCCGGCGCGGCCAATGCTAGCCGACAACGTCAAATCGGACGTCAGCGTACGTATGGCCGCGGCAATGCTCTCCGGCGACGCAGGGTCGACACACACGCCCGCGCCAGACTCTTCAACAAAGGTCCGCCATAATGGAAAATTTGAGGCAATCACCGGCAGCGATGCCGACATGTATTCGAACAACTTCGTGGGTTGGGCATCGACGTGATTTGGCAGTGGCAAGTATGTAACCACGCCGGCGGCCGACTCGGCCATGACCCGCGCCAGTTCGCCTCGGGCCACCTCGCCACGGTAGTCCACCTGCCCCCAGCCTGGCTCCGCTCGCAACTCCGCTTCCAGTCCGCCTCCACTGATGGTGCCGCAAAGTGTCAGGCGCACACCTGGCGCGAGCGGCAGGGCGTGAATGAGTTCGCGAATGCCTCGCTCGCGGGTGATCACGCCGGCGTAGCAGACGCGCGCAAGCCGCTCCACGGGCAACGCGGGCGGCGCCAGTTCCTCCGCCATGGGGAAATTGTTCACGCAGATCGCCCGGTCCTTCAGGTCGGCGAACAGGTGGGCGATGTGCGGGGTGGCCGC
Organism: uncultured Solibacteraceae bacterium; assembly: GCA_964355365.1. Lineage (GTDB taxonomy): Bacteria > Acidobacteriota > Vicinamibacteria > Vicinamibacterales > SCN-69-37 > SCUN01. The sequence goes on from CAYHEX010000023.1 coordinate 4,045, forward strand.
AACGACACCGGCCAGTCGGCGGGCCGTGCTGTGTTCGTAGACCCTGAACGCGGTCGAGAGCGTCGGCCGCACCCACGAGGGAATCCAGGACTTGCTCAGAATCTGGCTTGGCACATCTTCGTGAACGTCGTACACCACACGGAGGCCCTGGCCTGCCAGTCGGCGACCCAACGGCAGCAACTCAGGATCGTGAAAGTGCACAACGTCGGGACGGACTGCGGCGACCACCTTCCGCGCCCTCCGAGGCTGCTCGGTCATCCTTCGCAGGCGGGAAACCGGCTTTCTACCGAGGTCGTGAATCGTAACGCCGTCGGCAACCTCACGACCCTGGCCGTCGCCCACAACAAGATGCACATCGTGTCCAGCACGAGCCAGGGACACGCACTCCTTCCGGAAGATCCGTGTATCGCGCCGGGCGTGCGCCGTGGTGATATGACACACCGTGAGTGATCGAGACGTCACGAGTAGTTGCGGAGCGGATTGCCGGTCAGCCGCTCGTATCCACCCTTGAGCAGTTGCGCAATCCGCAGAAACCGGCTTTGATTTGGGAACTCTGTGTGGTGTCGTACCGGCGTCTTCATGAATTCGATCAAACGATCACTGGAGATCCGCAGTTTTCGAACGAGAAATTCACTGTCTGCCCGCAACTCATCGGGCTCGTACAGCGGCTCTTCCAACAGGGACAGGGCATCTTCGCGGCTGAGTTGTTGCGACACAATCAGACTCGAATAGTGGGGCCGGCGCTTGTCAAAACCGAATCGGGTTGGCAGGTAGTAGTTCTGGAACCATCGCGTAAACAGCGACTCGCCGTGCTTGCGATCGTAGGCACGCCAGCCAATCTTCTGCTCAAGCTCAGCAATCGCCGCTTCCTTGTTGTAGTTGAGATAGTTGAGCGGTCGAATCGTCCGCATGCCATGAATGAGAGGAAAGCGGGCATAGTAGTCGAAGAAGCTGACGGTCTGGTATGTCTTGAGCGGGCGGCTGCCGAACTGCCGCTGTATGGCAAGGAGATTCCGGCGGTCGATGGCACTCCCCATCCATGATCCGGGGAAGATGCCTTCCGTCGCCGTGTTGCCACCGCTGAAAACGGTTTTGATGCCCTTGGCCACACTCAGGCGATACAGCGACGCGAAGATCAGATGGTCCTGGGGAACGTCCTGATTAGCGACGGCGGCTTGGAGGTACGCCACCTGCAAATCGCGCATCTCCTCCCAGTCAACAACGTAGGTGTGCAGGTCAGACCCGCAGTGTTTGATAACGCGCTCGATATTGGCGACAGCCAGTTCGCTATTCCATCCCGCGTCAACGTGCACGATCAACGGCCGAAGCCCCCATTCGTGCAATTTGAGCGCCAGATAGGAGCTGTCGACCCCGCCACTGAGACCGAGGAGGCTGTCGTAGGGTCGGCCAGCCCCAGCAGCCTTGACCCGGCCGACGATTTCTTCGAGCCGCTGCCGGCCTTCGTCGCTCGGAAACCACGTCAACTTCGTCTTCGACTCGAAGTCACGACAGTGACTGCAGACCCCCGCATCGTCAAAAGTGATCTCCGGGTCGCTGCCATCCATGACGCAGCGCGTACAGACCCGTCGACTCTGGCGAGACATCGACACCCGCCATCGCGGCGACTCCAACACGGCCTGTGATTCGGTGAGGTCCGAGATTTCGAACTGCTTCTCCCAGAGGGCGACGATGTGACAGCGCCACAGGACGGCTGTGGGCAACGACTCGATGGCCAGCGAACTGCTCGAACGCCTCGCCAAATCACGCAGCAATCTCGAGTTCTTGGCGGATCGGAGCATCGCGGGCCGCATCTGCGACAGCCAGAGCTGATCCGGGGCCTCGAAACCCAACTTGTTCGTGCGTCGGATGACGGCCTGGGGCAGAACGCCGTTCATGGCGTCACGCAGCACGGACTTTGTCCAGCCATTGCGAATCTTCAGGCCAGTCTCCAGCGACAAGGCGAACTCAACCACGCGATAGTCGAGAAAGGGCAGCCGGGTCTCGATGGAGTGCCACATCGAGTTCTTGTCTTCGTAACGCAGAAGATGCGGGATGCTGTCGTGCTCAATCTGCTGTGTCTGTAATTCGGCGATAGTCGAGGGGACGCGGCCGTGCCGTCGGCGAAAACTCGCCAGGGACGGCAGCCACCCAACGCCGCGCATTCGTTCCCAGTAGGCCACCCAACGCAGTTCGGGCAACGAGAAATACGCCATGAACATCGCTTGCGAGCTGATACTCAGCTTGTCATTGTGCGCAGCCAGATCTTGCATGGCTGTCCAGACCGCCCGCCATCCCTGCTGCCGGCGAAGTTCGCGAATGGCAGTAACGGCGTAGCGCTCATAGCCCAGGAGCGTCTCATCCCCGCCCTGCCCGTCGAGCAACACCGGAATCCCGCGCCGCCGAGCTTCCTGCATCACAAAGAACTGCATGCAGATCGACGGTGACGCGAAGGGTTCTTCCTGTGCAGTGACGACGTCCAACAGGGTCTTCTCGAACATCGAGAAATCCGGACGCACGCGGAACCACTGCAAATCGGCCTGATCAACCACGAGCTTGGCGTAGGCAGATTCGTCGTTGTCTGGGCTTTCTGACACCGCGGTGATCGAGGCAAATTGCCTTCCACCGGCACCTCGGGACAGATCTGACGCGATGACCGCAACGCTGGAACTGTCCAAGCCACCGCTAAGACAGGTCCCGACCTGGACGTCGGATCGCAGCCGAAGGCGAATGGCATCGGTCAGCAATTCGCGAAATTGCGCCGCCGCGTCTTCCGGATCCAGGACAACGGGTTGTTCTCGCTGCGGCAACTGATAGTGCCGGACGATCGAGTAGCCTCCGGCCGGCAATTCGTAGAAGAGGCTGTGGCCCGGAGCAAGAGACGACACGCCGTCAAAAAACGTGCCCGTGCCGCGTTCGTCAACCGCAAAGCTGAGGTAGTCGAGCAGCGCTTCGCGTGAGGCCCGTCGGGACCTGAGCAGCGGCAGTAGTTGGCGCAGTTCGGATCCAAACGCGAAGAAGTGAGGATCGTCGACGTAGTAAAACGGCTTGACGCCGAATCGGTCCCGGGAGCAGAACACGCGTCTCTTGGACGCGTCCAGAAGCGCGAACGCCCACATCCCGTTGAATCGCTTGACGCAATCGGGGCCCCATCGGTGATAGGCGGCCAGAACCACTTCCGTGTCGGTCCGGGTGCGGAACGGATACCCGGATGCGGCGAGTTCCGCTCGCAACTCGAGGTAGTTGTAGATCTCGCCATTGAAGACAATCACGCAATCCGATGCCGCGCAGTGCATGGGCTGGGCGCCGGCAGGCGAGAGGTCGATGATCGCGAGTCGGCGGTGACCAAGAGCGACGGGGCCGCTGAAGTAGAAGCCATCGCCGTCGGGCCCCCGGTGAGACACGGCGGCCACCATGCGCTCAACGACGGCCCTGTCAGGTGATTCGCCAGTTCGCGAGAAGAAGCCGGCTATGCCGCACATGACAGGCCCCTCGCATCACGATCAGTGTTACGCATTCAGAAGCACCACCAACTCGTCGTAGTTCGGATAGGTAATCAACACAGCGCGATGCGGGCCGTGGAAGACGAAGAACGCGCCGACTGCGACCGCATTCGCACCCGCCATCACCGCGCGCTTGATGTCATCGAGACTGCCGACGCCACCACTCGCAATCAGCGGCACGCCGCACACCGCGGCGGCCTCGGCAATCAGCGCCGTATCCACGCCCTTCATGGTTCCTTCCACCTCAACGGAGGTCAGCAGGATCTCTCCGGCGCCGGCGCGCACAGCCGCCTGGAGGAACTCGCGCCACTCCTGCTTCGGTGACAGCCCTGCGGACGAATGAAGACGCCGCCGACCGAAGAGGGTGTTCGCAACGTCGATGCTAACCACCACGCTTTGATTGCCGTAGCGATCAGCGATTTCACTGACCAGGCTCAGATCACGGAGCGCGCTCGTCTGGAGAGACACCTTCTCGACGCCGAGCGAGAACAACCGGCGCGCTTGATCGACGGTCGTGATTCCCCCACCGTAGCAGAGCGGCATGAAGCACTCGCTGGCAAATGCCCCGATCGTTTCATAGTCCGGCTCTCGGTGCAGGCGGCTCGCATCGATATCCAGCACGACGATTTCATCGACTTCTTTGTCGTTGAAGATCCGAATGGCGTTGATCGGATCGCCAACGTACACAGGTTTGGCAAATTTCCGGGTCTTGACCAAGCCTCGATTGCTCAAGAGGAGACATGGCATTACACGGTTCTTCAGCACGCGCGTCACTTCCTCTTGAGAAAGTGATACGCGGACATGACCGGCCGAAAACGCGAGAACACACGTTTATACGATGGATAGTCGTAGAAGGTCTTCTGGGGGAGCCGCATGAATCCTTCGAACTCCACTCGGGAGATGCCAAGCTTCTTGATGACGTACTCGACGTCTGCTTGTTGCTGCTCGATTGGGTAGTCGATCTCCGACATCTGACGCATTGCGGCCTCGCGGGTGAGCTGGCCGGACCAGATCATCGAGGCGATGTGCAGGCGCTTGAACTCGTAACCGAACTTGGTGGGCAGGTAATAGCCCATGTAAAAGCGGGTGAAGATCGACTCGTAATGCTTGCCGCCGTAATCACGCCAGTCGAGACGATCGCGCAGCACCTGGACGGCCGTTTCTTTCTTGTACTCGATGTAGTCGAGAATTTGCACCCACTGCACGTCCTTCAGCAGCGCGTAGTACAGGAATCGGAACACGCCATAGTGCGGATACGATCTCAGCCGGCTTCCACCGAATCGCCGGTGCACCTGCTGGATGTATCGCCAATCACCATGTCCCTGTGCCCACGCGGCCACACCGCCGCCCTCCGTGGCGGTGTTATGTCCGCTCAGGATGTACTTCACGCCTTCCCGGCTGGCCGCCTCATACAAGGAGGCGAGGATCGCATGATCTGTCGGGATTTCAAGATCGGGCGTTGAGGCTTTCAAGAACGACAGTTGAAGCTGACGAAACTCCGCCCAGTCAATGACGTGGGTATGCAGATCAATGCCGAGTCGTTCAAGGGTCTTCTGAATATTCTCGACGGCCAGTTCGGAGTCCCAGCCGTTGTCGAGGTGCACCGCCAGCGGGCGAAGTCCGAGGTCGAGGACCTTGCAGGCGACGTATGTGCTGTCCACGCCACCGCTGACGCCGATCACACAATCGTAGCGCCGGCCACGGCCCGCCGCCTTGATCTCCTTGACCAGAGAGTTGAGAGCGCCCGGCTGGATGCGCTGAAGGTATTTCGGACTGGCGATGCTGGCGCGGTACTTGTCGCAGTGGTTACAGACGCCTTCGAGATTGAACGTGATATCCGGATCACTCGTGTCCATGATGCACGTCGAGCAAATGCGATACGGGGTCATTGCGACACGCCCCGCCGGATTGCGCCATCATAGATCGTGCATAGCTGACGGCTCACGGCAGCCTGACTGAAGCGCTCAACGGTATAGTTGTGAATCGCACGACCCCGATCGCTCCATTCAGCACGGGATTGAACGACGTCGCGCATGGCATCCGCAGTCTCATCGACATTGTCGACGCCGACGAGCCGCCCGGTCTCGGTATTCACGAAGTCTTCAGGCCCCCCGCAACGGGTCGCCACCACAGGCAAACCGGTCGACATCGCCTCGATAAACACGACGCCAAACGTCTCGTGCCGGCTTGGTAGCACAAACGCATCCGCTCGGTGCAGACAGGACCGCACTTGATCTCTTGTGAGAGCGCCGAGCCAATGCACCTGTCGTCGCACGCCGAGTTCGTCGGCGAGGGCCTCGAAAGAGGACCGATCCGGACCGTCTCCGCCGATCTCCAGACGAACGTCAGCCCTCCCGGCGAAGCCGAGAGCAAACGCCCTGAGCAAGACATCGATACCTTTGTCGAGGATCTGTGACGCTACGCTCGCGAACAGGAAGGGCGTCGATCCGGCTGGCCGCGCCATGAAGCTGAAGAACTCGGTGTCCACGACGTTGGGCACAACCTCCATCTCCCGTGGTTGGCAGAACTTCCTTAGACGATTTCCGAGGTCGGAGCTCACAGTCACGACGCTGGCGGCACGGTCGAGAGAGGCGCGGACCTGCGCTGCAGCCCAGATGGGAATCGTCGCGATACGATACTCACTCGAATGCTCAGTCACGACGTAGGGAATCCCGGTGCGCTGGCTAACCTTTTCGGCGGCGATACCGGCCCAGAGCGTCTCCTGAGCGTGAATGACATCCGGTTGTCCATAATCTCGCTCGTACCTCTGAAACAGGTCGTTGGTTCTCCACAGGAACTGTTGTGCGTACAGCCGCCGAAAGAACGGCACGCTCCAGTCATGCGCCTGAACCACAGGCACTCCCTCGTCGAGTCCCGACGTGATCTGAAATCGCTGCGACGACACACCGCCGAGAACAGCGGTGCGTGCCGCCCGAGGCGATGGATCGATGACACCAACCGTCACGCCGCTTCGGTGCAGGGCCAAGACCTGATCCCGGTAGAAGATCCCGGACAGCGGCTTGTAGAATCTGGGATAACTGGCGGGCAGCATCAGAATGTGCATCGCGTCAGACAGGCAGGGCTGCGAATCGCTTCAGCAACTGCATTCCAAAACGGTGGCTCTTCTCTGGATGGAATTGGACACCCAGCACTGAACCTCGGCCGACGGCAGCCGGAAAATCACCGCCGTAATCGGCAACGGCAATGATGTCTGCCTCGTCCGCGCACGACAAATGATAGGAGTGGGTGAAGTAGAACCGGGGCTGTGGGTCATCAGGCAGCAGCAGTGGATTGGGTCGAAGCACGCGCGGTTCGTTCCAGCCGACATGCGGAATTCGCAGCACTGATCCCGGTGGAAAAACAAACCGCTTGCACACCCCGTCGATGAGTCCAAGGCCCTCTTCGCTACCCTCTTCACTCCCTCTCGCCAACAGTTGCATGCCCAGACACAGGCCGAGCAGCGGCGTGCCGTGTGCAGCTCGTTCCTTCAGCACATCGAACAACCCCGACGACTTGAGTTGGTGGACGCCATGATCGAACGCGCCAACTCCGGGAAGGATGAGCCTTTTGGCGTTACGAATAACGGCGGGATCGCTCGACAGCACGACTGATGCCCCGGCCTTGCGCGCCATGTTCATGACAGATGCGAGGTTGCCCATGCCGGAATCTACGATCGTCACGTCGCCCAACGACATTGTCTTAGGCTCGGCCTACGTGTGCATCGTGACTAGCGTCGACGACCAGCCTGCGTGCAGGAGAGCTCAGGTCGCGCGCGGGAGGCCTACTGCCCGGTTCCAGCCCAGAGGTATCTAACCCAGCAGCTCCGCTCTCGATGATGATCCCAAAGAGCATCGTCAGTAACCAGATAGTGCTTATCCCGTTGAACAGTATTGTCTCAACGGTGCCGTACAGCAAGACCGGCGGCACGATCCAGAGGAGTTCTCGACCGCCATCTCGGACGGCACTTCGAAGCCACACAAGGACGGCAATCACGGCGGTTAAGAGGAAGAACACGCCACTGTTACCAACGGCCTCGAGGTAGGAGCTGTGCACTGCTGTGCCGCTTCGCGCTGCCAGCGACGCCGGCCCGATGCCAAAGGCCAGGCTGCGGAATGAATCAACGCTCTCAAGGCCTTCCGTCCAGACAACCGTTCGCGAAGTGCCTACGTCGAACCGCAGAGTTAGGAAGGCGATGGCATCGGGAATAACGCTGATAGCGAGGATTGCTGTAGCGCCTGCAAAGATCACGGCACGCCCGATCGAGGCAAGCCGTTGGCGGCCGGCCCCCTCCGAACCACCGTTGCCTAGTGTCGTCACAATGGCGTACGACAACACAATCAGTGCGGTACCGACGACGCCAGCGCGTGATCCCGTGGTCAATGTCAGAAGGACCGACGGAATTGTCAAGATCCAGCCGAGCCGGTCACGAACTATTGCAAGTGACAGCATCGTCAAGGCGACAAAAAAGAGGGCGGCAGAGTTCGGGTTCCCGTTGAAGTTGTCATTGGCGACTTCTTGACTGAAGTTGACGACTTGCCTGTCAATAAGGACCCAGACAGAAAGCAGGAGGCTGGCCAGGACATAGAGCAAGACCAACCTTCGCAGGAGGCGCCGATTTAGCGGAACAGGCTTGAGCACAAATAGAGCAAAGCCGATCGCGGTCGCGCCAGCCGATCGGAGTCCGCCAATGGCAATCGTGTCGATGTTCAGGACGACACTGAGGGCGAGGCACAGTACCGGCAGTGCAAAGGCCAGAACAAGCATGGGTCGGACACTACGGTTAAACAAGATAAACAGCGCGATGAAGATGACATCAAGGGCGTTGAATACCGAATCCGGGCCACCGAGCTCCGACTGAAACAAGGCTGAAACGACGAGGATCGACACCAGGAGCAGAGAATTGAAGGTGCCACGCAGTCGCGAGGCGTGATCGAAACGAAAGCCGACCGCCGGATCAGAGCAATGATCTGTCACACTCATCATGTTCGGCTTCCAATCGTCGCTGACTCACCGCTGCTGTCGAGCAGCGCGACTAGCTGTCTCGCCCGTTCGTCCCAACTGTTTTGGCGGGCGAACTGAACCTGGGCCAAAGCCTTCGATGCCGCCACCAGCAGCGAGTCGGGATTCACAGCTTCCCGAAGAGCGCGTGTGGCGCCTTCAGTCCCTTGGTAGACTTGGACCCAGTTTGGATGAAGTTGGCACTCTGGAAGCTCCGGACTCACAACCGGCCGCCCGCTGGCAAGACCTGTATAGAGCTTCAGTGGACATCTTGCGAGATTGAATTGTTGGGTGGTGTCATACGGAAGCCAATTGCAGGCGCTGTCCCAGACCAGTCTGGCGTTTTCCTGACTGGTCAACATCGAGCGACGATTGACGTTCGGCAGTGCGAGCACATCTCGCATCTTCTCCCGCCAGCCGACTGGTTCTCCTGGCTCGCGCAAGGCAACCTCTCCGAGGAAAAGGAATTCGACGTCCGGCAACCCTCGCACCACGTTCAGGATCAGGTTCCAGTCGTACCGAAACGACAATGCGCCAAACACCAGCACCCTTCGGGTAGCTGGCGGCCTGTCAGGATTGGGGTTGATTACGTCCAGATCTATGCCGTGGGGAAAATGGTGCATTGCATGGGCTCGGGCCGGGACGGCTGTTCGAAATCGTTCGGTCTGGTACCTCGAGGCGCACAACACCAGCTGGGCCCCCGCGATCATCTGCCACTCAGTTTCGAGCTCCCGTAGTTCGCCTTTTGGAGAGGTAATGCGATTGTCGTCCTGGTTGTAGTAAACGAACGAGCTCTTTCTCATTCCTCCGACGAACGGCGCGAACTTCGGGTAGGAGGTAATGATGTGCGGCCACACACCAGAATGCTCGACCAGCGACCGGCATTCCGCGAGTAGTCGATGGCGAATCAGTCCACCAAAGAGAGACATTAGTGGACCGTTGAATCCTGGTGGATACCACCAAGACTTCACGGGAAGCGGAGCCGCTTGAGATAGGCCTCGGACCGGACCCCGTCTGAAGGGAATACGTGCACCGATCTCTCTGACCTCGGTCGGACCGTGGGCCAAGAGAGCGTTGCCAAGACCTCGCTCAAAAGGTAGCCCGCTCCCAAGGAAGAGAAAAGATCGCTTCATGTGAACCAAAGCCAGTGTGGCAGCGCCGTTCCATTAAGCACAGCGATTCGCCTCAACAACCGGCCCGGCCAGAGCGGCTCGCCATAGCGGTAGATCGGGATCCAGCTGGAAATAGTCGGGCGACACATCGACCCTTGGTGGTTCTTGAAGTTGTGTCACGAGTTCGAGAGTCGTTTCCGCAAACCGAACGCCATCAACTCCCTTGAATGGGTTGAGGTTCATGCCCCGCACCGCTCCGGATAGAATCAGCGGCAATCCGAACCAAGCCACCTCGGCCGCAGCGGACGTACTGCTCGCACAGTAGACGACATCCACGTCACCGAAGAGTTTGTCGAGCGAACCCTCAACGATCGTGGGCTGGAGTGTGAGTGACAATTCCGCCAGAACGTCGTCAACAGGGCAGAACGGATGGGGCTTGATGCTCACGCGACTGTAGGTCGACAGACCACCACGGGCTCCTGCTCTGGCCAACAGCTCCAACTGCAGCCGGACCTCATCAGGCATGATCCCCGTCACAACCAGAAGGTGGCGCCGCTGGGCCGGGAGATCGCGCCGATCACGCCCTTGCTTCCCGGCGAGGTGCTGGAATCTGAGCGCCTCTGCCGCCGTTAGGATCCCTCGCGGCCAGCCCAGCCGCTCAAAAGATCGAATCGATGGCCTTCCGACCACGGAGATGCCATCCGGCAGGGCGTACGACTTGTCGGCGCTTTTGAGCGCGCCAAGGCGGTTTCTCAGGTTCATCACAGCGGGGCAGTTCGGCACATGCGCCACGCCCAGCGCCGGTTCGGTCTTGGCGGCCTTCCAGGCGCGCAGTAGTAGATACTCCCAACTCTGGTTTTCCCACAGATAGAGCAAGCGACTTGTCTGACGCGGCAATTCGCGAATCGTGCCAAACAGCGCCTCGCGGTAAAGCGACGAATACATTGCACTTGTTCCCCATAGCGAAGACAGCCAGTCCTCGCGAAGGATCGGATAGAAATTTATCTCACTGCCGCGCGCTACAAACTGCCGACTTGCTTTTCGAAAGGACACGCCCGCCCGAAGGAATCGAAGATAGTTGCCAAGAGCGCGCACGAGTCCAGTCACGGTCACGGCTTCCTCGACAAAACCATGTTCCTCCCGCGTTTCTCTCCTCCGATCGTTGAACACATTACGAAGGAGAACCGCGTCGCTAAGCGGTGTCGCTCTAGAGTCGCTGTACAGCCAGATCCAGCGCACCCGAAGCCCCAGAGACTGGATCAAGGCCGGTAGGTCGCCCCAGTAGTTAGAGCGGAATACTCCCCGCCGGCTCAGCTCCAGATCAATATTGGGAAAGTAGGTCAAGACGACGACATCGGCCGGCTCTTCCCTGTCAGGAACCAGGCGATTCCGTCGCATCGTCTTCCATTTCCTCAAGAACGACCGCAGGTAAAGCGCTGCCTGAGCGATGTGTGGAAGGCGCTCCCGAAGTCCGGGTCGCCCATGCCTCGCCGGAGAATGTCCTGCGGGCGTGGGCTCCCATTCAAATGCACAACCTTCATGATCTGACCAGAGGCGAAGCACTTCAGCCAGGGGACGATTTGAGCCGACGTAGCGCAGGTGGTGAAATCGGTCGGCCTCGAACAATTGCTCAAGGATCCACAGTTTCATCACGTCGGCAACTCGCGACAGTGATTCCGGCGGCGTCACCGCGAATGCCGAAGACCACCACAAAGAGCCGCCATCGGGGGTTGCCAGCGCCGACACAAGGTCTCCAGGCGGCCCCGTTGTGCGTCCCAAGGCATCGCGCCACTCGACAAATCGCTGTTGAAGTTGTTCAAAGTCTTCGTCGAGACGTCTTGAGAACAAAACTAGCCCAGCCCGGCTCTCGACAAAACCATCCCACACAGCAAAGGTCGCAGCGGGTATCGCGGCACCATCAGGCAAGTCACTCGGACCATCACAAATGACAAAGGTCCGTTCTTCGGGCGCAGCGCATGACGATTGCACCTAGAAATCTACCGTATTCGCCGTCAGTACGGCTTGAGCGATTTCGAAGACGAACTCGTGACTGCGTTCAGTGTAATGAGCTCCGTCGTGCAGGACGGACAAACCGTCTGCTGACGATCCCTTCAGTGGCTCGATAAAGTGTAGGGCCCGCCCTCGAGCGGCAAGCGACTGGAGGTAACGGTTTGACGCGCGCACCTGCTCAAAATAGCTCTTCGGCCGGATCCGCGAGATCTTCGCCGCCTCACTTGGCTCGACCGCGCCGAGGAGCAGAGCGTATTCGAAATGCCGCTGAAGCTGAAGGGCGATGGCATCTTTGAGTGGCTCCTTGTCGATGTCCAACGCATACGTCTGCTGAAACCCAGCCACGGGTTCGGCACCGCCGATGGCCGTCGTGAAAACCAACGATCTGTCGAGTTGACGCGTACCGATTTCGTAGCCGGCGAAGCAGGCCTCCTTTTGGAGCACGAGGTCTTGGAGCACGTCTTCGGGCTTTGGAGTGAATTCAGCCATCCCAACCTGACACACGGCAGACCGGAAAACAATGTTGGACAATTCGAGAAAATTGCACAACGTGAATAGGCCCGTCACATTCCTGGGCCGCACGACGAGCATGACGCTCAGACCACGGGCGCGCGTCGCGGCATACAGCTTCATCGTCCATGACGCGGACGGACGCTCTAACGCGAAACCTCGGGAATCTGCGAAAACAAGCAGATCAAATCGCCGGCTCGATGGAAGATTCGAGTGTTCGAACCAGAAATCCCCCGTGCAGTTCGCCCGGCCGGGCAGACGATCGAGATCGACGATCATCCGCGGTGGCCAGACTGCTTGCCGGCGTCTCCCACCAGGACATCACCAGCTTCCGTAAATCCCCCCTCCGCTCGGTGCACGTGGCCCATAAGATCGAGCAATCCTTGCCCCAAGTCGACGTAGGAAGGCCTCACGATTTTTCTGGCGATCCTCGGAGTGAATGAATACGGCGAGACCTTGTAGTGCAGACTGGCTGCGGCCGATGCCTCGGCCTCTGGTGTCGGCGAGTATTCAACCTCAAGGCGCCCGCCGAGCATGTCTTGGACAGTGTTCAGCAGATCTCGGACCCGCACAGATTGCTGGCCACTGATGATCACGTGTGCGTTCGAAAACTCGGACGACAGCACATGAACGCTGCTACTCGCCGCATCCCAGACATGGATAAACTCGCGAATCTCGTCGCCGTCGCCGACGCGTATCACCTTGCCTGACACCAATGCGTCCCTCAACATGCACCAGATCCAGTTGGCCTCACCCGATCGGGGACCATATAACGAGCCGTACCGCAAAATGGTGTACGGCAGGCCAAAGAGTCGCTGGTAGTCTTCAATGATCAGTTCGCACGCCTGCTTGGTGGAGCGATAGAACCCTCCTGACGAACTGTAGACATACAGCGTGCTGGCGAACATGAACCGCTTCACGCCCAGCTTGCGCGCGGCTTCGAGCAGGACGGTATTACCGAGAATATTCACGCGCACCGTCTCAAGAGGCGCTTCGCTGGCCTCGCCAATGTCGGCTATTCCGGCATAGTTGTAGATCACGTCGCAACCCTCCACCGCCGCCTCCACCGCAGCAGTGTCGAGGATGTCGCCGACAACGCCAGTCTGGCCCTTCCGGAGATACGGAGACGGCACACGATCAAAGATGATCACGTCAAGCCCTTGCTCCGTCAGGGCGTCGGCGACAAAACTTCCGAGGAACCCGGCACCGCCGAAGACGGCAACCCGTGGATGGTCCGTCGAACCGGTCATGCTGTCTCCTGTCGCAACTGAAACTCGTATTCGGGCACCGGTTGACATGGCGGCTCCGATCGAAAGAGCCGAACAACCTCTGCCGCGGCCTCCGTCTCCATTCGGGCACGGCAGTCTCCAGTCATGGAACCCATATGACACGTCAGCAGGCAGTTCGGCGCACTCAAGAGTTCGCCGGCATACGGCTCTTGTTCGAACACGTCGATCGCAGCTGCACCCAACTGTCCCGAAGCGAGTGATCGGGCCAAGTCGGCCTCTTGGACGATGCCGCCACGTGCCGTGTTCACAAGAATCGCGCCGCGCTTCATGGAGTCCAGCTCACGTGTACCAATCATGGACCGCGTCCGAGGGGTAAGGGGCACATGAATCGTCACAATATCGCTCGACGAAAACAGTTCGGCGGCATCGACCCAACGAATACCGTGGGCTCGGCCGAAGGCCTGATCCGGCACAAGATCGGCCGCGAGCAAGTTCGCGTCCGGAAAAGCACCGCGCAGTAATCGAATGACTCTCGAGCCGATACGACCGACTCCAAGAACTCCGATCGTGGCACCGGCCACTCGCCGACCCATATGACGTTTCCACGCGCCGGCGCGCAGATCTCTGTCTGCCGAGGACACATGCCTGCAGGCGTTCAGAATGAGACCGAGCGTCAATTCGGCAACAGCCGGTGACGGCGCGTCCGGGGTATAGGTGACGGCAATCCCTCGGTCCCTGGCCGCGAGCAGGTCGACTCCATCCAGTCCGATACCTACGCGAGCGATCAGCCGGAGTTCCGGCGCCGCATCCATCACCTTCTCCGTAATCGGCTCAGTGCCGGCAATCAGGGCTCTGAAAGGGCGGATCATCTCGGCCAGTTCGTCCGCAGTCAGCCTTCGGCCGAGAGGTTGGACGACGTACGGCACGGCAGCGCGATCAAGTAGTTCCCGCGAGCTGGGATCGGGCTCGCCAAAAGGAACCGTCGTGACCAGAACACTGGCGCTCATTTCGACTCGACGGGCGCGGCGCTCTGACTGAATGTGGCCCGTTCGTCAGCGCCAAAACAGGCCCGCCACCGCTTCCCGGTGACGCCGAGCATCACGAGCGAGTGGTACTCGCCGTGTCGGTAGAACTGCTCTGCCTGTTCGCCCTCGACGACGAATCCGGAACGCCGGGCGACGCGCAACGAATTCTCGTTGCCGGCAAAGATGCGAGCCGTTATCTTGTTGAGATTCAACGTCAACAGCCCGTAGCGAGTCATCAGCCACCAGGCTTCATTGCCAAGTCCCTTGCCCCAGTAAGACTTGTCGCCGATGACAATGCCGATCTCGGCGGTCCGATGGACCCAATCGATGTCTTTGAGCGTCACGTTGCCGACGTGCCGGCCACCCACATCGATCGCCAATGTCACGTGACTGGCGTCCGACTGTAGATGACGCAGGAAGGCTTCCTGTTTCTGGAACGTGTTTGGGAAGATGCCCTTGTTCTGAAACCAGGTCACGTCGTTGTCGTTGAACCAGCGGTACCAGTCACCCGACAGATCTTCGTCGCGCAGTGCGCGCAACACGACGCTCTCGCCACGAATGAACATATCCCGTGACTCGCTCATGTTGTCAACCCTTCTCCGTCGCGCCATTAGCCCTCAGCCAGAACTCGGCCTGCGGCACTTGCCATTCGTAATCCACGTCCAGTCCTCCCCACTGCTTTAGCGGGTGGATTCGCTGTCCCATCCACTTCTGCGGCAAGAGCCCGTCCTCGAGATGATCCAGACAGCGCGGCCGAACGATCGAGACGCCCATGTCCGCAAACCACACATCACCCTGGGAATCCCGATCGCAGTTGAGCGTCTTGGGATCCCCAAAGACCTCGAACGGCACGAACGGATGCAGAAGCCCGTCCGACCCAATCTTCCGCGCTCGAAGGGGACTCCACATGTTGTAGCAAGAGACGGAGACAGCCGAGTCAAGATCTGGCTGCTCGCGCAACGCGCGCACGCCCTCCTCGATCAGAGCCGTGGACACCGTGGCGGCATTGGCGAACAGCAATACCATCAGCTCAACATCATCGCCTTGGCCCCGCAGTTCGTCGCGAATAGCCTGATACCCATGGACGAACGCATGTTCGCCGAGGGCCTGCTTTGTGGCGAGGTGTGGCGGCCGTTCGATGACGTGACACTGCTGTTCCAACGCCACCTCTTTGAGCCTCGGCGAATCGGTCGATACATACACACGCCCGATGGATGGAGATCCTTTCGCGGCCAAGAGCGGCCAGGCCGCGAATGGGCGGCCGAGGGTTGGACGCACGTTCTTCCCTGGGAATCCAGAAGATCCGTCCCGACCAATCAACAAGGCGCAAATCACATCGCACCCGACTTCGAGAGCACTCGACCGAGGGCGTCGCTGAACGCGTGCATTACCACCGGTCCGCCGAGCGACACACGAAGACACCCTGAGAGCGCCGGAGTGTCAAACGGTCCCTTAATCAGGAAGCCTTCGGCCTTCAAAGCGTTCACGACCTCTTTGAGGTTGACTGTGTCGGAGAACCGCAGTAACTGAAAGTTTGTTTCGCACTCAGGGAAACCCAGTCCCATGCCTTCAGCCGCAGTCCGCAGCACAGCACGCCCGGCCTCGACTTCGGCCACATGTTGTTCCTGGATCTCGGGGTGATCCATCTCCCAGCAGGCAACAGCGATCGCCACACTGTTGACCTCGAACGACCCACGCGTGCGCTGGATCCAGTCAACCACCTGCGGAGCGCCAACCAGATAGCCAATCCTCAGGCCTGCCAGCCCGCCAACCTTGGAGAACGTTCTGATAACGACGACATTGTCATATTCGGCGCGCCAGTTCATGGCGCTGCGCGGGTGAAACGGATGGTACGCCTCGTCGATCACCATCAGCACGTCACGGTCTCTTGACGCGGCGGCCAGACGCCGTAGGACATCAGGTTCGAGCGCCGTGCCGGTAGGCTGGTCGGGGTTGGCCACGAACAGCACGCGCGGCCGCTGATCGAGTCCCAGCAGTAGAAGATCGATCGGCAGTTTCCGGTCGGACCCGTACGGCACCAACTGCGCCTCAGCCTCGAACATCGTCGTGTACACCTGATACATGGCATAGGACGGATCGGGTTGGATTACTCGGTCGCCGGGGCGCACGAATGCCTCAAAGATCCGCCGTATCGCGGTGTCTGAGCCGGACGTGACAAACAGACACTCTTCAGGAACGCCAAGATGCGTGCTGAGTCGCTCATACAGTGGCGATGGATCCGGGTAGGCGTTCAGCACGTCAGGATGCAGCGACGCAAACAACTCGCGGCGTTGCTCTTCTGACATCGGCGAGACGCGCTCGTTCCGGTCCAGGCGAACGTAATCGGCCCGCCTGGCGCCACGCTCGACGTCCCTGAACAAACCGGGAATATGTGGACGCGGCTCGATCACGACAACTCCTCAGGAATCGGGGTGGTATACATCGCTTGAAGGCGCGGATCGTCCTGTCCCAGTCGATGAGAACTCAGGCGGTCGGCCGGACGCACCGGCGCGCCGTCTTCGGCGGACCGGTAGAGCGCATTGAGAAATCGGATCGCGCGCATGCCTTCGTCGCACCCGATCGGATGCGGGACGCCAGAGCTGACCGCGCGCACGACGTCCGCGAGGAACGGCTTGTGGCCGTTGCCGTAGGCATTGGGCACTTCTTCGGATACCTCTGGACACATCGCAGGGTTCAACGTCCAGGTGTGAAGCCGATTGGCTGACAACCCGGCGATGACCATCGTGCCGTTCTCGCCAAGGAGGGAAATGGTCGCCTCCGCATCATCCGGCCTCGCGGCCGTCGTGATCTCCACCGTGCCGAGCGCGCCGTTCGCGAACTTGAGGATCGCAATACCGGTATCTTCGACCTCGATGTTCACCAACTGCGTGCTGGTCGCGCTGACAAGCGTCTCGACGTCGCCCATCAGATGGATCAGCAGATCCAGATAGTGAATGCCCTGGTTGGTGAGCGCCCCACCATCCATCGCCCACGTACCACGCCAGGGGCTGAGGCCGTAGTAGCGCTGCGGCCGACACCAGTGCAGCCGAACACTGCCGACAGCCATCTTGCCCAGTACGCCCCGATCGATCTCCGCTTTGATCGCCTGAATCGGCTTGTTGTAGCGATTCTGGTACACCGGAAAGATCGTCACGCCGGCCGCGTCGGCCGCATCCTTCATCGCCTCGGCATCGGCCAATCGGAGCGCCATCGGCTTCTCAACGACGATATGCCGTCGATAGCGGGCGATGACATCAAGAACGTGGCGAGCGTGCATCCCGCTCGGCGTCATCACGTTGACGACATCCACGGATTCGCGCCGAAGCATTTCGTGGTAACTCGAGTACCACGGAACACCAAACCGTTCGCTGTAGGCCTGCGCCCGCTCAGGAACCAAGTCGCACACAGCCACCAGCTCCGCGTCGGGGATCTCTGCGATCGCCTGCAGATGGTTTCCCGCCACGCGGCCGCAGCCAATTACACAAAAACGGACGTTGTTCATCGGTTGATTCCCAAAATCACGACGGAGTCAGCATTCCGCCGATAGTGGAGACAATACGAGCCACGGTGGTTATGTGCACGATCTGGTCTTCCGTGAATGTAAGACCAAATCGTTCCTCCAAGGCCAGAATGAGTTTCATGTGGTGCAGTGAATCCCAGGACGGCAGAGTCGCCGGCGACGAGCTGTCGCCTATCTCCACCATATCGACGCGCATGATCTTCGAGACGACCGACCGAACCTCCTCTGTGACGTTGGTCATACGCGAGGCGCCGTTGACGGGACGATCACCGCGAGGTGTTCGGGAATCGTTAGCAGGCCCTCACGCCAGGTGAGGTCGAACCACTGTTCACCGCCGGTTGTACCCGTGGGTACGAAGCCATGGCGCGGATAGAAGTCCGCGACCTGGGCATTCTTTTTAGACGGCACAAAGGAACCCCTGATGGTATTGGCACCGGTCTCGGTGGCTCGACCGGCACAAACAGCGAGGAACGCTGTCTCGACGCCGCGCCCTAACACTCGGCAACTCATGAGGAAGGTGTCGATCACAGCCTCCGAGCCATCAATGGCAACCATGCAGAATCCTACCGTGCCGTAATCTCCGAGCCGGTCGGCGAGTTTGAGCATCAACAGACGGTGGGACGGCGATCCAAGACACACGGCCAAATGGTCGCGCGTGTGCCGACGGGAAGTGAGGTTGAACTGATTCGTGCGCTGGCAGAGCTGAGCCGCCCGGTCGAGATCGTCTGCGGTCATGTCAAACACTATCGCGCGCATGTCCAACGATCGCAGGTAGGCCTCAAGATCTGGGACGCTGCCACGAAGAGCCTCGCGGGCTTTCTCAGCTTGGTACATCGCGCCGCGCGCACGATCCTCTTCGGTGATGGCCAGCGTGTCAAAGAGCCCAGTCGCGACGATGCGGCCACGGTGTTCTGCTGGCGCGGCTCCATCGAGAAGAATGGTCTCCACTTCGGGAAGCGTCGAGGCCACCAGTTCGATTTCAAAAGCGCTGTCATCCGCCAGCACCAAGCTGTCGACACCGATACCAAGTTCGTGAGCAATTTCTCGGAGGTTGGCTGCTTTGTCGTGCCAATTGACTCGTATCGCCGCGAAGTCCGTCTCCTTCAGGACCATCTCATGGCGCGATCTGAACACCTCAAGCACGTCGGCCTCGTTATTTTTACTGCAGATCGCCAACAGCACACCACGACGAGAGAGGTTGAGTATCTCCCGCTGAAAATCGGTGAACGCAGACCCGCCGCTCTCGGAGCCGATTCGCAGCCCTGCGACGCCGTCCTCGCCGACAATACCTCCCCACAGCGTATTGTCGCAGTCGAGGACAAGGCACTTGCGCGTGCGCCCAGATAAGGCTCGAATGTATTTTGCAAGCTCGCCTGCGATCTCCGCGCTACCTGCGCGCGAGAACGGTGCGCGAGCGAGATGCCAGTACCGCCAGTCATAGAAGGCCCGCGCGCCTACGCGCTCCAAACACTGCCCCATGTCGACCGCAAAGGCGTTCCCCGCCTCGGCGAGCATTTTCACGACGTCAGCGTTTAGACGGGCGACAGTTTGGCGATGCCCATCAGACACGCTGGCATCAGCAATGCCGTATGAAGGCCAGGCCGGTGGCTCGAAGGAGAGCCAGAGAATTGGTGCGCCGGTTCGCGATCGCAAGCCCTTGATCGCCGCGTCGCAGTAATGATGAACGCGATTGCACTCGGCCGATATCTCCTCGGCCGAAGCTGCGGCGAACTTGAATCCGAGAAGTTCCGAGAAGGCCGGCAGCCACAACGCCACGATCACAAGACGTGTCTCAATCGCCGCTACCGACGAGCTGACGGCGGTCGCGTCCTGAAGGATATTGTCAAATACTCCCCACGATATGCCGATATCCAGTCCGGAACGTCGGCCGGCGTACCGGAGGTACGGCTCCAGT
Source organism: uncultured Solibacteraceae bacterium (assembly GCA_964355365.1). Taxonomy (GTDB): domain Bacteria; phylum Acidobacteriota; class Vicinamibacteria; order Vicinamibacterales; family SCN-69-37; genus SCUN01. The sequence goes on from CAYHEX010000023.1 coordinate 23,864, forward strand.
CCTTCGATTGTGACGTTCCGAAGCGCCGCACACGGGTAGGCAGTTAAGCCGACGGCCGGCTTGGCACATTCATCCTCGATGAGGGTCAGACTCGGAAACATAAGGTTGGTGAGCTCACACCGTGGTCGATGCCAGCCGTCGAATTTCGTCCAACAGCACGGGTAGTGCATCGAGCCGCGCCGACGGCCCGATACCGGAGGTCTGATCGGTGGCGAGACGCGGCAGCCTGGGGGCGGCCACATGCACGCCATCCGATCGCAGTCTGATCATCGTGCAGATGGCCTCCCCGGCGCTCTTCGCCGCAACGTACTCGTCCATCCCGGGCGGCATGTCGTCGACGAACACGCTGGATGGAAAGAAGACTCCGGCCAATTCCGGCGTCCGAAAGGACCTGACGGTGGCGGCAAAGCCGCTGACATAGTAAGCCGCGAAGTCCCGAAACCGTTCCGGGAGAAACGTGCCCCGCCCGCCTGGCGCGATGTGCGGCGTAGCCATGTAATAGAGGTGCGTGGGTTTCCATGCCGCGACCTCGGCCGCGACCGGCGTCGATTCAGAATCGGCGGTTACATCCCATGCGAACAACTCGGCATGCCCGCCGTCCGACGCAATGTCAGCAACGACTCGCTCTGCATCGGCCCGCCCACGATGGAAGGTCAAGCGAACGTCGGCACCACCGCTCGCGAGGATTTTCGCTGTCACCTCGCCCAGACCTCGAGACCCTCCGACAACGAGCGCGCGCTGGGAACTGAACTCGGCATTGTCTACAAATTGCCGCACGACGCTGCTGGGTGCTTGAGTGTGGGGCAGAGGCCGGATGAATGCCACGACAGATCCTCGCAAGGTCGCTCCGCTGACGTCAAGAACGACACTTCCGAAACGCCGGTCGAGTTTCGACACCTTGTAAGAGAACTCGGCTTGTGTGTCGGAGGTGACCGCAAGATGCAGCTCCGAGTACAGGGAGTGCAGGCCAGGGCATTCGCCGCCCACCATTCGAGTGGAAGCA
>CAYHEX010000024.1:0-12856 GCA_964355365.1 uncultured Solibacteraceae bacterium
AACTCGCTAATTCGCTAATTGGTGTTTCAGAGGTGTCTGACGAGCACCACCGGCACCGTCACCAGATGCCGCACGCGATCCACCGTGGTGCCTTTGACCAGGTCCTGCAGGAAGCGATGGCCGTGTGTGGCCATGGCCAGCGCGTCGGCCTTCTCGGTTTCGACGGCCTTGACCAACTGAGTCGACGGATCCCCCATCAGGAGGCGTGAGTCGGCCGTCAGGCCTTTGTTGCGCAGTTGTTCGCACAACATCTCGAGGTAGGCGCGATCGTCCTGAATCTCTTCCGACTCGCGCAGCTTGAGTTGATTGAAGTGTCGCGCGGCCCAGCCGTCGGCGACGTGCACGAGCACGAGCTCGGCGCCGGTCAACTGCGCGAGTTCCTCCACGTGGCTGAGGATCGTGCGGTCCGCGTCGGAGTGTTCGATGGCGACGAGAATGCGTTTGTACATGGCGCTCCTTACAGCGACATCGCGGTTTGATAGAGCAGCCACACGTTCAACACGGCGATGATCAGCGACACCGTCCACGCCAGCGCGCGCAGCCAGAGCGGGCTGACGAAGCGGCCCATCTTGGCCTTGTCGCTGGTGAACATCACGAGCGGAAACACCGCGAACGGCAACTGCAGGCTGAGCACGACCTGGCTGAGGATGAGCAGCGGGCCGGTGCCCTGTTCGCCGTAGATGGCAATGACCACCACGGCCGGCACGATCGCGATCAGGCGTGTGACGAGACGGCGCAGCCACGGGCGCAGGCGGAGGTTGATGAAACCCTCCATCACGATCTGGCCGGCGAGCGTGCCGGTGAGCGTCGCGTTTTGGCCCGAGGCCAGCAGTGCCACGGCGAAGAGCGTGCTGGCAAGGCTCGTGCCGAGCAACGGCGTCATCATCTGATACGCATCGCTGATGTCGGCCACTTCATGGTGACCCGACGTGTGGAACACCGCGGCCGCCATGATGAGAATCGCCGCGTTGATGAACAGCGCCGACATGAGCGCGACCGTGGAATCGATGGTCGCGAAGCGGATCGCCTCGGCCTTGCTCGCGTCATCGTCGAGGTACTTGCGCGTTTGCACGATGGACGAGTGCAAGTACAAGTTGTGCGGCATCACCGTCGCGCCGAGGATGCCGATCGAGATGTACAGCATGTCGCGATCGCGCAGGATGTCGGTGGTCGGGATGAATCCGGCGAGCACTTCGGCGACGACGGGCTGGGCGATCCAGAGGTTGATGGCGAACGATCCCGCGATGGCCACGATCAGCGCCACGACCAGCACTTCCACGTAGCGGAAACCGTGATTCTGCAGGTAGAGAACGATCAGCACGTCGGCTGATGTCAACAAGACCCCGAAGAGCATGGGCAGGCCGAACAGCAGTTTCAGTGCGATGGCGGCGCCGATCACTTCCGCGAGGTCGCAGGCGGCGATCGCGATCTCGCAGAGCACCCACAGCACGAACGTGACCGGTCGCGAATACGAGTCGCGGCAGGCCTGCGCCAGGTCGCGTCCACTGGCGATGCCGAGCCGCAGCGACAGCGCCTGCAGCAGGATCGCCATCAGATTGGAGATCATGATGACGCTGAGTAGCGCGTAGCCGTACTTGGAGCCGCCGGCCAGATCGGTCGCCCAGTTGCCGGGGTCCATGTACCCGACGGCCACGAGGTAGCCCGGGCCCGCGAAGGCGAGCATCTTGCGGAAGAACCCGGCCCCGCGCGGCACGGCGATGGTGCCGTGCACTTCGGGAAGGCTATGTGTTTTAGTGCTCATAATTCACATTTTGAACACTCAAAACTTAGGCCATCTCTGTCAATCCGTCAAGCCGGCCGCACCAACACCTTCGAGGCGGCCCGTGCGCCGATGGTGATGACCTCGCCGGTCCCGACCGAGAGCGCCACCGAATCGGCCGCCGCATCGCGGCTCTCGAGCCGCACGGCCCCGCCGGGCACGACGCCCTGCTGCTCCACGAATCTTAGAAACGACGCGTCCTGATCGAGAATGCGCGTGACCACCAGCGGCGCGCCGATCGGCGCCGTCATGAGATCGTCATGATCCTGCCGCGCGATCTTGCCCTGCGCGGTCGGAATCGGATCCCCGTGCGGATCCACGTCGGGCCGGCCCAGCATCTCGTCGATGCGGTCGATCAATCGCTCGGACACCGCATGCTCGAGCTGCTCCGCCTCGTCGTGCACATCCGCCCAGCTCATGCCGAGGACCTTGACCAGAAACAGCTCGATCAACCGATGCCGGCGCAACACCATGCCCGCGAGTTTCTCGCCGCTGGCCGTGAGCCGAACGCCGACATACGGCTCGTACCGCACCAGCCCCGACTCCGACAGCGTCTTCACCATCGTCGTCGCGGTGCCGGGCACGACGCCCAGCGCCGAGGCCACCTGGCCCATCGGCACGAACTCCTTCGACGACGACAACTCGGTTTGCGCGAGATAGATCGTCTTGAGGTAGTTCTCGACTGTCTGTGACGCCAGCATGTTGCGGATGGTGCGGCTACTTCAGGATCTTGCGCAGCTCGGGCAGAAGATACGCCAGCACATCTTCGTCGGTGATTTCGTCGATGGACTTGCCAACGCCGACGATGCGGTCTTCGACCATCGTGCCGCCCTTGCGGCGCATGCTGCCGCGGCCGATCACGTGCGCGGGCGGCGCGGTGTCGAGCATGAACTCGATGAAGTCTTCGTGCGAGCTGTCGAATGCGATGCGCGCGGTGTCCGAGGGCGTGTGCACCTGGCACAGCTCGCCTTCGGCCTTGAGGATCGAGGCCGTCTGAATCAGGAGCGGCGCGATGGTGCCGTTGAGCAGGCGGTTGAACTGGACTCGGGCCGAGTCGGCCGAGGCCCGGCGATCACCGGCCGCGCGTTCGCCACCGCCGGCGGGCCGATCGAGTTCTCTGAGGATCCGTTTGCGAAGTTCAGCGACGTCCATGGCCTAGATCGTACTCGCAATCACACGCACTTCAGCACGCCGGCCCGCTGAAGCGCGTCGATCCGGCCCGCGCTCAGGCCCAGATCCTGCTCGAGCACTGAGGCCGTGTGTTGGCCGAGGAGCGGCGGCGCCGTGCGCACCGACCCCGGAGTGTCCGAGAGCTTGACGGGCAGACCCAGCACGCGCAGGGGTCCGATCGACGGATGGTCAACCGTGATGACCATGTGGCGCGCCGTCGTCTGCGCGTCGGCGAGCACGGCGTCGATTGCGCGCACCGCGCCGGCCGGCACGCCGGCGGCGCGCAACTCGGTCAGCCAGTGCGCGAGCGTGCGTGACGCGATCGCCTGCGTGACGATGGGCTGCAGCGCCGCGTAGTGTTCGACGCGACCGTCGTTGGTGTGGAATCGTGCGTCAGCGGCGGCTGCAGCCAGGCCGGCCACACGGCAGAAGCGCTGCCATTGATCGTCGTTGCCGACGGCGAGGATCAGCGTGCCGTCCTGTGCGTCGTAGGTGTCGTAGGGCGCGATGCTCGCGTGGCGATTGCCGAGCCGTGGCGGCGGCACGCCGGTGGCCAGCGTGCGCTGCGCCTGATACGTGAGCAACGCCGCGGTGGCGTCGAACATGCTGATGTCCACATGCTGGCCGCGCCCCGTGGTACCGCGCGCGATCAGCGCGAGCAGAATGCCCTGCATCGCGAACATACCGGCCGCGATGTCAGAGATCGCCACGCCGAGTCGCACCGGCGGCGCGGACGTCGCGCCCGTGATGCTCATCAGTCCGCCCTCGGCCTGCATCATCGCGTCGTAGCCCGCTTCATGGCTGCGCGGGCCCGTCTGACCGAAGCCGGAGACCGACGCGTAGATCAGGCGCGGATGCGCGGCGGAGAGCGAGGCGTAGTCGAGCCCGAGGCGCGCGAGCGCGCCCGGTCTGAAATTCTCGACCAGAATGTCGGCGCGCGCGACCAACTGATCTAGTAGCCCGCGGCCGTCGGCGGTCTTGAAGTCGATCGCCACACTCTCTTTGTTGCGGTTGATGCTCAGGAAGTAGCTGCTCTCGCCGTGCACCCACGGCGGTCCCCACGCGCGCGTGTCATCGCCGTGGTCCGGATGCTCGATCTTGATGACACGCGCGCCCATATCGGCGAGCTGCATCGTGCAGTACGGTCCCGACAGCACGCGCGACAGATCGAGCACGGTGAGGCCGGCGAGCGGTCCCGCGCTCGTCATCGCCCCAGCTGTCGCCGCAGCGCCACCAGATCCGTGATGAGCGCGTACGCCGTCTTCTCGAGACCGCCGTCGCGCTGCGTGATCACGATGCGTCCGAGGGGCGTGGAGTCGATTTCGAGCGCGTTGGCCTGATCGTCGAGGATCGCGAGCGGGTCGTGGCCCGGCAGTTCTTCGAGCGAGACGCGCGCGGTGATTCCGCGTCGGCCGCCCGGGGCGCCAGAAGCCACCTCGCGATGCGCTGAGCCGATCAGCTTCAGTCGTCGGCCCGCCGCGAGCGCCGCGCGGGCGCGCTCGCCGCACGCGGGCGTGAGCCCCTCGCGGTCGACGTCCGCCGGCGTGATGCGCGCGTCGAGCCACACATTCGCGAGGGCCGCCACTTTCGCGGCCGCGTCCCAGCCGTCCACGTCCAGCGACGGATCCGCTTCGGCGACGCCGTCGGCCTGCATGCGGCGCAGTGCCGCGTCGTAGTCGTCGCCGCGTTCGAGCGCGCACAGCATGTGATTGGTCGTGCTGTTGATCACGCCGCGGAATCCGTGGATCGTCGTCGCGGGCATCGTCTCGCGCACGAGGTTGAAGATCGGGATGCCGTCCATCACCGCGCCCTCGTGCAGGAAGGCCAGGCCACGCGCGGCCGCTTCGTCCGCCAGTGCGCGATAGCAACACGCCACGGGGCCTTTGTTCGCGGTGATGACGTGCGCGCCGGCGGCAAACGCGGCGCGCACATGCGAGACGGCCGGCTCGCCCGACTGAACGTTCAGCACCGTCGTCTCAACCATCACGCGGGCCTCGGAGCGTATGCCTCCCAACCGCTCAATGATCTCAGCGGCCGTTGGTGCACCGAACGCCGGCCCAACCGCGTGGCCCTCGGCCGCGAGATCGGCGAGCCGGGAGCGTGTGCGCGCGTCGAGGCCTGCGGCATCAAACACAGCGCCATGACGGCGCGTGGCGATACCCACGATGACTGGCTCGATGTCGAGCGCGTCGAGCGCATCTCGCGACTCGTCCAGCAGGCGCACGAAACGCCGTGCCACGTTTCCGAACCCGATGAGTGCGATGTGGATTCTCACAAAGGTAACCGGCGTAGAGTGTAGCTGAGGAGTTCTTCATGACACGACGCATCCTGATGACCCTGATCCTGTCGATGGCACTGGCCGCCACCGCCGCCGCGCAAACACCGGCGCCAACCTCTGCGTCGGTCATGACCGAGGGTCGTGCCTCGATCAAGGTCACGCCGGATATTGCCTGGCTCACCGTGACGTCCGACGCTCGCGCCCCCCGGCCCGGCGCGGCGCAGCGGGCCGCAGCCATGGCGATCGACAACGTGCGCACGAGTCTGCGCACGGCAGGAGTCAAGGACGACGCCGTCAAGACGCGCGCGTACTCGGTGAACCCCGAGATGCAATATGCCAACGGCAAGTCGACCGTGATCGGCTACATCGCCACGCACTCGCTCGACGTGCGCGTGGACAACCTGACGGAGCTCGGCGCGATCATCGACGCGGCCGGTGGCTCGGGCGCGACGTCGGTGTCGGACATCCGCTACGACGTGAAACAGCGCGACCAGATCGAAGCGCAGGCACTGGGGTTGGCGGTGAAGGACGGGCTGAAACGCGCCGAGATCATGGTGACGGCCGCAGGTCGAACTGTGCTGGGCGTGTGGCGGATCGACGATCAGCGCGTGAGCAACACGCCGCGTCCGATGCAGTACATGGTTGCGGCCGCGCCGAGAGTGGAGCAAGAAACGTCGATCGCGCCCGCCGAGCTCGAAATCCAGGCCGCGGTAACGGTCACGGTGCTCGTGCGCTAACGGCGCGCCAGCTCGTTCGGCTCCGGCTCCGGTTCAGGTAGTTCGAGCAACTGCTGGGCCTGGAACGTCTTGAGCACCGCCGGCCGCTCTTCCGGCGCCTCGATCTTCTCGGCGAGCGGCACCTTCAGATCCTGAAAGCGGCGCACCGACGGCATGACGCGGCGGTCGAACGACGACACCGCCTTGTTGAACGACTCCACCGCGCCCGCCAGGTGGCTGCCGGCATCGTCAAAATGCTTGACCATCGTGATCAGGCGCTCGCACAACTCCTGACCCACCCCGCGGATCTCGGCGGCGTTGCGCGCGAGGCTCTGCTGCTGCCAGCCGAATGCCACCGCGCGCAAGAGCGCCAGCAGTGTCATCGGCGTCGCGAGGACGACGTTCTCGCGGGCGGCAAACTCGAGGAGCTCGCCGTCGCGCTCGAAGGCGGCCGACATCAAGGGCTCGAGCGGCAGGAACATCACCACGAATTCCGGGCCGGCGTCCTTGAACTGCTCCCAGTACTTTTTGTTGCCGAGCGCTTTGATGTGCTGCTTGACCTGCGCCGCGTGTTCGTCGAGAAAACGCCCGCGCGCGTCTTCGTGTGCGGCTTCCACCGCGCGCATGTAGGCCTCGATCGGCACCTTCGCGTCGACCACGATGCGTGTGCCGCCCGGGAGGCGCACGGTCATGTCCGGCTTCAGCCGCGAGTCGTCGCCGAGTTCCTGCTGCTCGAAGTCGCAGTGTTCAACCATGCCGGCGAGTTCAACGATGCGTTTGAGCTGGATTTCGCCCCAGCGGCCGCGCGTGTTGGGTGAGCGCAGCGAGCGCGAAAGGGTCTCGGCGGTGAGGCGCAGCTGTTCCTGTGATTGCGCGAGCGACGTCAGTTGTTCCTTGACGGCGCGGAAGGAGCCCTCGCGATCGCGGTCAGCGCGCACGACCTGCGCCTGCACTTTGTCGAGGGTCTCGCGCACGGGCCGCAGCATCTCGTCGATCGCTTCCTGACGCGCGCGCAGCGTGTGATCCGCGGTTTCGAGCAGCGACGTGTTGGTCTCGCGCAGCGCGTCGCGCGAGAGCGCCGCGAAGGCGTCGCGCATCTGCGCCTGCATCTGCGTCTGTGCCTCGACGCTGGTGCGGTTGGCGAGCCACGTCGCGATGATCGCGCCGAGTCCGGCGCCCGCGAGGGCGCCCACGATGAGGAAGACGAGCACTGATGACATGCCTGATGTTCTATCCTACGGCTATGACACAGCCGGTCACGGCCAATCGCTTCACCGCGTTTGACCGTCTGCGAGGCCTGATTATGGTCTTGATGGCGATCGACCACGCGAGCTATTTCATCGCGCGGGTGCACGCCTCGGAGAGCTGGGCCGACGCGTCGCAGTCGTCAACCATCACGCGGTGGATCACGCACCTCTGCGCACCTGGCTTCTTCATGCTCATGGGCGCCGGCATGGTGTGGCTCGGGAAGGCGCGACAGAAGGCCGGGTGGAGCCACGCGCGCATCCGGAAGTTCTTCCTGACGCGTGGCCTCGCGCTGCTGGTGATTCAGCAGTTGATCGAAAACCCGGCGTGGCTCCTCGGAGACCTTTCGATCAACCCCGTGCTCGCAAATCTGCACCCGACAGCTGGCGGCGGCACGCCGTTCTTCCTGCACTTCGCGGTGATCAGCGCGCTGGCCGTGGCGATGATCTTCTGGTCGTTCCTGATCGAGTTGCCCAGCGTCGTCGTGATTGCCGTGAGCGGCGCTGCGTTGGCGCTTGGCGTCTGGATGACGCCGGCCGTGAGCGAGGCCGCCACGTTGTTTCCGATCTGGAAGCTACTGCTGTTTGTGCCGAGCCACACCAATGCGGTCAACGTGCTGTATCCGTGGGTGCCGTGGCTGGCGCCGGCCGGGCTCGGCATTGTCCTGGGACGGATCGTCTACAAGGCGCCGCAGAAGACCGCAGTGCTCGGCGGCGGACTGGGCGTGATGTTGTTGGCGGTGTGGGCGGGATTGAATCTCGCGGGTTGGGGCTACTTCACGAAGTATCCGCCGAGCCCCGCATTCCTCGCGCTGTTCCTCGGCATCGACGGGTTGTTGCTGGCGGTGTTCGCGCTGACGTCGCGCGCGCGGCTGTTCGCGCCGCTCGAGGTGTATGGCCGGGCGCCGCTGTTCTTCTACCTGCTGCACCTCTGGGTGTTTGGCCTCGTGAGCTTCGCGTTCGCCAACGGCACGTCGTTGCCCGTGATGTATGCGGTGTGGGCAGTGGCCGTCGTCGCGATGTATCCGGCGTGCGTCTGGTACGCTCGCTTCAAGAACGCCAAGCCTGCCGACTCGATGTGGAGATTGCTCTGACCCCTGACGAACTGCGTCGTTACAGCCGCCACACGCTGCTGCCTGAGTTCGGCATGGCGGGGCAGGCGAAGCTCCGTGCCGCGCGCGTGCTGATGGTGGGACTCGGTGGCCTCGGGTCGCCTGCGGCGATGTATCTGGCTGCGGCCGGCGTCGGCACGCTCGGACTCGTCGAGTTCGACGTCGTCGATGAATCGAACCTGCAGCGGCAGATCATCCACGGCACGTCGGACATTGGCCGGTCAAAGATCGATTCAGCCGCCGACCGGTTGCGCGAGATCAACCCGCACGTCGCGCTGGAGTTGCACCGCGCGCCGCTTGGTGCGGACAACGCGCGCGCACTCATCAGCGCCTACGACGTCGTCGTTGACGGCACCGACAATTTCTCGACGCGTTATCTCGTGAACGACGCGTGCGTCATGACCGGCACGCCGAATGTGTATGGCAGCGTGTTTCGCTTCGAAGGCCAGGCGTCTGTCTTCGCGTCGCGCAAGGGGCCTGCCCTGAGCGAGGCCGGAGCGTCTGCCTCGGCCGAGTCGAAGGGCCCGTGTTATCGCTGTCTCCATCCCGAACCGCCGCCCGCCGGGTTGATTCCCAGCTGTGCGGAAGCCGGCGTGCTCGGCGTACTGCCCGGGCTGATCGGCGTGATTCAGGCGACCGAAGCGATCAAACTCATCACGGGAATTGGCGAGCCGCTGATCGGGCGATTCCTGCTGTACGACGCGCTGCGGATGCGCATTCGGGAGATCACGCTCAACCGCGATCCGCAGTGTCCGGTGTGCGGCGACGGGCCGACCATTCGCGAGCTGGTCGCCTACGACGTAAGCTGTGAACCGATGTTCTCCGATGCGATGACTGTGGCTGAGCTGAAGGCGTGGCGCGACAGCGGTGAGAAGCACACGCTGCTCGATGTGCGCGAACCGTCCGAGTTCGCCATTTGCGCCATCGACGGGTCCCTGCTGATTCCGATGGCGCAGGTCAGCGCCAGCCTCGACGCTTTGCCGAAAGATCAGCCGATCGTCGTCCACTGCAAGATGGGCGGTCGCAGCGCCCAGATCACGGGCCTGTTACGCGCGAAAGGCTACGACGCCCGCAACCTCACGGGTGGAATTCTGGCCTGGATCAGCGAAATCGACTCGACCCTTAGTCGATACTAAGCACCTTTAGAATCATCTATTTAAGGCCATTCTCGGCGCGGCCAGCCAAAAAGGTACCTTGCCGCAGGCCTGTCCGAATCTGTAAACTGGACTTGTTCGGTCGGACATAGCCAACACCACCATGCTGAGACTTTCCAAGAAAGCTGACTACGCGCTGCTCGCCCTCCGCCATCTGGCGGTGCCGGGCCCGCGTGGCACCGTGTCTGCGCGCGAGCTGGCCGAGAGCTACGACCTGCCGCCGGAGTTGCTCGCGAAGGTGCTTCAGCAGCTCGTTCGTGGCGGCTTGCTCGTGTCGGTGCAGGGCATTCGCGGCGGCTACGGTCTGGCCAGGGCCGCGGCCGACATCACGGTCGTTGACGTGATTCAGGCGATCGACGGTCCGATGACGGTCACGGCGTGTTCGGAGAGCGATCAGAGCTGCGACCAGTACACGAAGTGCAACATCCGCGATCCGCTGTGGAAGCTGAAGGATCGCATTGTGTCGGCGCTCGCGGCCACCACGGTGGCTGAGCTGGCCGTCGACCTGGTTCCGGCGCCGGAAGCCATCCCGGTCCAGTTGGTGCGGAGGTAGCGATGGTAGCGATCACAGAGAACGCGGCAACCCAGATTCAGAAGTTGTTGATCAAGCAGCAATTGCCCGGCGGCGGTTTGCGCGTGGGCGTAAAGGCCGGCGGCTGCTCCGGCTTCGAGTACGTCTTCGAGTGGGAAGCCGCGCCGACCGAGACCGACATCGTGTTCGACGGCCCGAACGGCGCGCGCGTGTGGGTCGATCCGCGCAGCCATCGCCTGCTCGACGGCACCACCCTTGACTACGACACCAGCCTGCTCAGCCGCGGCTTTGTCTTTCAGAACCCGCACGCCAAGAGCACGTGCGGCTGCGGAGTGAGTTTTTCAGTATGAGCACCCAGGAAGAAACACTCGACCAGATCGCGAACAGCGAATACAAGTACGGCTTCGAGACGACGGTGGAAACCGATTCGTTCGAGCCGGGCCTCAGCGAGGACATCGTCCGCCGCCTGTCGGCGATCAAGCACGAGCCCGAATGGCTGCTCGAATTCCGGCTGAAGGCCTACCGCGCGTGGCTCAAGATGACCGAGCCGACGTGGCACAACCTCAAGATCAATCCGACCGACTATCAGGCCCTGAGCTACTACTCCGCGCCGAAGAAGCAGGTCCTGCTCTCGAGCATGGATGAGGTGGATCCGGAAGTGCGCCGCACGTTCGAGAAGCTCGGGATTCCGCTCGAAGAGCAGAAGATTCTCGCGGGCGTGGCCACCGTGGCCGTCGACGCCGTCTTCGACAGCGTCTCGGTGGCGACGACGTTCCGGGTGAAGCTGGCGGAGTTGGGCATCATCTTCTGTAGCTTCTCGGAAGCGGTGAAGGACTATCCGGAGCTCGTGAAGAAGTACCTCGGCACGGTTGTGCCGTACACCGACAATTTCTACGCCACGCTCAACTCGGCCGTGTTCAGCGACGGTTCCTTCGTCTACATCCCGAAGGGCGTGCGCTGCCCGATGGAGCTGTCCACCTACTTCCGCATCAACGCCAAGAACACCGGGCAGTTCGAGCGCACGCTGATCGTGGCCGACGAGGGCTCGTACGTGAGCTACCTCGAAGGGTGCACGGCGCCGCAGCGTGATGAGAATCAGCTGCACGCGGCCATCGTGGAGCTCGTGGCGCTCGACCATTCCACGATCAAGTACTCCACGATTCAGAACTGGTATCCCGGCGACAAAGACGGCAAGGGCGGCATCTACAACTTCGTGACCAAGCGCGGCACTGCGCACACGAACGCGAAGATCACGTGGACGCAGGTCGAGACCGGATCGGCGATCACGTGGAAGTACCCGAGCTGCATTCTGCAGGGCGACAACGCGATCGGCGAGTTCTACTCGGTGGCCACCACCAACAACTGGCAGCAGGCCGACACCGGGACGAAGATGATTCATCTCGGCAAGAACACGCGCAGCACGATCGTGTCGAAGGGCATCTCGGCCGGACACGGCCAGAACACCTATCGCGGCGCGGTGAAGATTGCGAAGGGCGCCACCGGCGCGCGCAACCACTCGCAGTGCGACTCGCTGCTCATCGGCGACAAGTGCGGCGCGCACACGTTCCCGTATCTCGAAATCAAGAACGCCTCGGCCAAGGTCGAGCATGAAGCGTCGACGTCGAAGATTGGCGAGGACCAGATCTTCTACTGCCGCCAGCGCGGCATCTCCGTCGAAGACGCGATGAACATGATTGTCAGCGGTTTTTGTAAGGATGTGTTTCGCGAACTGCCGATGGAATTTGCAGTTGAAGCACAGAAGCTCTTGTCCATCAGCCTGGAAGGAAGCGTCGGTTAATGTTGCTCGAAATCAAGGACCTCAAGGTCAAAGCGGAAGACAAGCAGATCCTCAAGGGGCTCGACCTCTCGGTCAATCCGGGCGAGGTGCACGCCATCATGGGGCCGAACGGCTCGGGCAAGAGCACGCTGGCGCGCGTCCTGTCGGGACATCCCGACTACGAGCCCAACGGCGGCACGGTCACCTACGACGGCCACGATCTGCTCGCGATGTCGCCGGAAGAGCGCGCCTGTGAAGGCGTGTTCATGGCGTTCCAGTACCCGGTGGAGATTCCGGGCGTGAACAACGCGTACTTTCTCAAGGCCGCGCTGAACGCCGTGCGCAAGCACAAGGGCCTGCAGGAACTCGACGCGGTCGAATTCATGCAGCTCATCAAAGAGAAGATCAAGCTGCTCGAGATGGATCAGTCGATGCTGAGCCGCGCCGTGAATGAAGGCTTCTCGGGCGGCGAGAAGAAGCGCAACGAGATCTTTCACATGGCGGTGCTCGAGCCGCGGCTGGCGATTCTCGACGAAACGGACTCCGGTCTCGACATCGACGCGCTCAAGATCGTGGCCAACGGCGTGAACGCGCTTCGCAGCAAGGACCGCGCGATCATCGTGGTGACCCACTATCAGCGTCTCCTCGAATACATCGTCCCCGACTTCGTGCACGTGCTGTCCGGCGGCCTCATCGTGCGGTCGGGCGGCAAGGAGCTCGCGCTCGAGCTCGAAGAGAAGGGCTACGGCTGGCTCGAGGGCGCGGCCGGCGCCAAGGGCGCCCGATGAGCTCGGCGAGTCCGGTGATGCCGGCGTCAGCGTACGCGGAGCGCTTTGCCGAGTTTCACGCGGCGCCGGCGTTCGGCGTGGATCGCGTGAGCGCGCTGCGCGAGCAGGCGTTTGCGGCGTTTACGGCCAAGGGGTTTCCGACCGCGCGCGACGAGGAATACAAGTTCACCAACATCGGGCCCATCACCGAGGCGGTGTTCGGCTGCCAGGGCGCGGCTGAACCGTCGCGGAAGGCGCTCGAGCCCTTTCTGTTCGATGGCGCGATTCGCACGCAGATCGTGATCGTCAACGGCCGCCTCTCGAAG
>CAYHEX010000024.1:12956-24677 GCA_964355365.1 uncultured Solibacteraceae bacterium
GTTCGATGGCGCGATTCGCACGCAGATCGTGATCGTCAACGGCCGCCTCTCGAAGACGCTGTCGTCGATGGAGGCGCTGCCGCGTGGCGTGACCGTGGATCAGGTGACCGACGCGGTGATCGCGGCGCCCAGCGCCTCGGCGGCTGCGCTGGCCGCGGCGCCGTTCGTGGCGCTGAACACGGCATTCTTCGGTCGGCCCGTGGTGATGATGGTGCCGCCGAGGGCGGTCGTCGACGAGCCGATTCAGGTGCTGTTCGTGAACTCGCCTGGCGCGGAGCGCATGATGGCTGCCACGCGTCTGCTGGTGGTGGCGGGCGAGCAGTCGCAGTTGACGCTCGTCGAGACCTACGCGGGCCTGCCCGGCACCGGTCAGGGCTTCACCAATGCCGTCACCGACGTGCTGCTGAGCGAGGGCGCGGTGGTGGACCACTACAAGTTGCAGCGCGAAACCGCATCGGCGTTCCACATGGCGGCCATGTTCGTGCACTGCGGCCGCGCGTCGAACTTCTCGTCGCATTCGTTTGCGATCGGCGGCAGGATCGTGCGCAACGACGTCTTTGCCACGCTCGACGGCGAAGGTGCGGAGTGCACGCTCAACGGTCTCTATCTGGCCGGGGGCGACACGCTCATCGACAATCACACGTCCATCGACCACGCGCAGCCGCACTGCCCGAGCCACGAGGTCTACAAGGGCATCCTCTCGGGTCACGCGAAGGCTGTGTTCAACGGCAAGATCACCGTGCGGCCCGACGCGCAGAAGACCGACGCGAAGCAGACCAACAAGGCGCTGCTCTTGTCCGACACGGCCACGATCAACACCAAGCCGCAGCTGGAGATCTTCGCCGATGACGTGAAGTGCACGCACGGCGCGGCAATCGGCCAGCTCGATGAAGACGCGATCTTCTATCTGCGCGCCCGCGGCATTGCCGAGGCCGACGCGCGCAATATCCTGGTGCATGCGTTTGCCGGCGACATTCTGGAACGGATCAAGATCGACGCCGTGAAGACGCGCGTCGAGAAGGCCGTCTACGCCGCCCTGGAGGCGCTGTAGTCATGATCCCGGCGTCCGCGCGCGGGGCTTTCGACGTGGGCGCGGTTCGCGCCCAGTTCCCCGCGCTGGATCAACTGGTCCACGGCAAGCCGCTGGTGTATCTGGACAACGCGGCCACCACCCAGAAGCCGCAGATCGTGATCGACGCGATCCGGCGCTACTACGAACACGACAACGCCAACATCCATCGCGGCGTGCATGCGCTCAGCGAGCGCGCGAGCAAGATGTACGAAGACGCGCGGGAAGACGTGCGCGCCTTCATCAACGCGCGATCGACCGCCGAGGTCATCTTCACCCGCAACGCCACCGAGAGCATCAACCTCGTGGCGCGCGCATGGGGCGATGCGAACATCACGGCCGGCGACGAGATTCTGATCACGGCGATGGAGCATCACTCCAACATCGTGCCGTGGCAGCAGCTCTGCGGCCGCACGGGCGCGGTGCTCAAGGTGGCGCCGATCGACGATCGCGGCGCGCTGATCGTTGAAGAGTTCGAGAAACTGCTCGGCCCGCGCACGAAGATGGTGGCGATCACGCAGTTGTCCAATGCGCTCGGCACCGTCGTGCCCGTGGCGGACCTCACCGTCAAGGCGCATGCGGTGGGCGCGATGGTGCTGATCGACGGCTCGCAGGCCGCGTATCACTTCGCGACGGACGTGCAGGCGCTCGGCTGCGACTTCTTCGTGTTCACCGGCCACAAGGTCTACGGCCCCACGGGGATCGGCATCCTCTACGGTCGCGAGGCCGTGCTCGAGGCGATGCCGCCGTTTCTTGGTGGCGGGGACATGATCGGCTCCGTCACGTTTGAGCACAGCACGTGGAATGTGCTGCCGTACAAGTTCGAAGCCGGCACGCCGCATATCTCCGGGCCGATCGGTCTGGCCGCTGCCATTCGCTTTGTGCAGGACATCGGCTTCGACGCGATTCACGCGCACGAGTCGGCATTGCTTGCGTACGCGACCGCGGCGCTGACGGCGGTGCCGGGCGTCACCCTGATCGGCAACGCGCCGGTCAAGGCGAGCGTGCTGTCGTTCGTGATGGACGGCATTCACCCGCACGATATCGGCACGATCGTGGATCGCGAGGGCGTGGCGATCCGCACGGGTCACCACTGCGCGCAGCCGGTCATGGACCGATTCGGCATTCCGGCTACGGCGCGCGCGTCGCTGGCCATGTACAACACGCAGGACGACATCGATGCGTTGGTGCGCGCGCTGAAACGCGTGCAGGAAGTGATGGGATAGGGATGGGCATGTTCGACTTTCTGAAGGACAAGCAGGACACGCCGGCGGCTCCGGACGCGCCGGCTGTGCATGACGCGCCGGCAGTCGCCGCCGTGCCGAGCGACAACACCTTCGTCCGGCCCGCCGCCTGGGACGCGCCCGCGTTCGATGCGTCCGCGCTGGCACCGCCGGCATCGGAGACTGACGCGTCGTATGTCGGCCCGCTCGACAAGACCAACACCGCGGAACTGCAGCAGCCCATCATCGACGCGATCAAGACCGTCTTCGATCCCGAGATCCCTGTCGACATCTACGAGCTCGGGCTGATCTACGACATCATCGTGGACGCGAACAAGAACGTGCTGGTGAACATGACGCTGACGAGCCCGGCGTGCCCGTCCGCGCAGGCGATTCCCAGCGAAGTGCGCTGGAAAGTGAAGGCCGTCCCCGGTGTGAATGACGCCCGCGTGGACATCGCGTGGGAGCCGATGTGGACGAAAGACCGCATGTCGGAAGCGGCGAGATTGTCGCTCGGCTTTTTTTGATCGCCGGCTGATGTCAGATCTGACCGATCTCTACCAGGAAGTCATCCTCGACCACAACCGCCGGCCGAGAAACTTCGGCGCGCTCGCGACCGCCACGCATCGCGCGAACGGCCACAATCCTCTCTGCGGCGACAAGCTCACGCTCGCCCTCGAGCTCGACGGTGATCGCATCGTGAACGTGATGTTCGAGGGCAGCGGCTGCGCCATTTCGAAGGCCTCGGCGTCACTCATGACCGACGCGATCAAGGGTCACACGATCGCGGAAGCGACCACGCTGTTCGACGCCTTCCACCTCATGGTGACGACGCCGATCAGTGATCCGATCGATGAATCACAGATCGGCAAGCTGGCGGTGTTCTCCGGCGTGCGCGAGTTTCCCGCGCGCGTGAAGTGCGCCAGCCTCGCCTGGCACACCATGAAAGCCGCGCTGACCGGTACGCCGCTGGCGAAGACGGAGTAGCGCCTCACCATCACGCTTGGCGTGCATCACGCGCCGCGTTACTATAGGACGGTGATCGTGTCGTTTCGAAGCGACGAGACTGCGGCTCTCGCGCACGGCCATCGCGTGACCAGGTTCCTGAGCATCGAGACGGTGGCGAGGCGGAAGCTTCGGCAGCTGCAAATCGCCGCGCGGCTCAGTGACTTGCGGATTCCGCCCGGGAACCGGCTGGAGGCGCTGAAAGGCAAGCGCGCCGGGCAACACAGTATTCGCGTGAACGACCAGTTCCGGCTGTGTTTCCGCTGGACACCGGGCGGCGCGGTCGATGTTGAGATCGTGGACTATCACTAGAGGACAGACGCATGGCGACACTGAAACCTGTTACGCCCGGTGAATTGCTGCTCGAGGAGTTTCTGGTCCCAATGGCGCTGACGCAGTACCGCGTGGCCAAGGAAATTGGAGTGCCGGCGCAGCGCATCGGTGAGATCGTCGCCGGGCGGCGCGCGATCACCGCTGATACCGACCTCAGGCTCTGCCGGTTCTTTGGCCTGTCCAACGGCTACTGGCTGCGCGCGCAGGCCGCGCACGACACTGAGGTGGCCGCGAAGAGACTGGCCGGCACACTGAACAAGATCAAGCCCTGGGCCGCGGCGTAATCGCCGGGATCGCCCAACTGACCGATGGCCAACGGCACCGCGACATTCGAGAGCGCCCTCCGCGGCACGTACTTCGCGCGCGTGTACCTCGGACTCGCGACCCTGGCCTACGCCTCCGAGTCACACGGCGTGGGTGTCGACGGGGCCGTGACCTCGATCCTCGCCAATCCGAAACGCTTTCCATTGCTGCCCGACCTGCCTGACGCTGCCAATCCATCGGCGCCGCCGCGCGCGATAAACGGCTACTGGAAGCTCGACTGGGGCGGTGACGTCGGCGACAACGCCAACGCGATTCTGTTGGTGTCGTTCCGGACTGGCCCGCAGCCGGCGCCGGGAGCGGCTGATGGCGCGCCCCTGTTTGTTGCGGTGTGCAATCGCGGCACAGACACGGTGGCGTGGAAGGGCGCCGTGCTAGTGGACGTGTTCGAAGATGTGGACTCGTTCAGCCAGCGTCCGTGGTCGACGGTACTCGGCGAGTTGCCGA
This sequence comes from uncultured Solibacteraceae bacterium, assembly GCA_964355365.1. GTDB lineage: Bacteria > Acidobacteriota > Vicinamibacteria > Vicinamibacterales > SCN-69-37 > SCUN01. The sequence goes on from CAYHEX010000024.1 coordinate 17,355, forward strand.
ATCCCTCCGGCCGGCAGATTCCGTCAGGCCTCACCGGGAAGATCGCCAGCGGCACGGCCGACGCGCTGCGACTCGTGACCGAATTCCAGTCCGCGCTGAACGGCCAGATGTGCACGGTCTCTGGTGCGCTCACGTCTTTGCTGACGCAGTATCCGGGCACACCGATTGTGGTGACCGGTCACAGCCTCGGTGGATGCCTCACGCAGGTCGTGGCCGCGTACTTGGTTTGGCAGCTCTTCGACACGCAGACTGAGGCGCAGCCCAACATGCTGCCGAATCCGTTCGCGCCACCCACCGCCGGCGATGCCGATTTCGCCGCGATGTACGACGCGTTGTTTCCGAACGGGCACTTCTGGTTCAACGAAACCGACCTCGTGCCCTGCGCCTGGAGCCATCTGCACGCTATCCCGCATCTCTGGGGATCGAACACCTGGCCCGGCGATTCACAGGGCGCGGCAGCGGCGGCGGCCGGACCTAAGTGCTCGGAGGTGTTCGATCTTGCGGTGGCCGCGCTGGCCGGCAAGGTTCCGCTCTACGCGCGTCCCGGTGTCAACCTGCAGGCGCTTCCCGCCGGGCTGCCCACGCAAGCCCAGATGACGGCGTTTCTGCAGAGCTCGTCGACCGACGTGCCGTGGGATTCATGGCATGCCCAGCTGCTCTGGCAGCACATGCCGCCCTGCTATCACGCCAAGATCAGCGCCGCGTTTCCCGACGGGCAACTGGCGCCGTTTCCGTTGATCGACACCAATCCACCGTACTGAAGAGGCCGCCGCTTGCACTTCTCGCAGCATTCGCATTCAATGCTGCGGTGTCCCGATCCTTTTCGATCAGCCGTCGATCGTTTCTCAGCCACTGCACGGCAGTGGCGGCCGCCACTGGCCTGCCGCTCTGGTTCGTTGAACGCGAGCTGTCCGCCGCGCCGCAGGCGCCGGCGGTCCGGAGCCCCAACGACCGCGCGCGCATCGCGCTGATCGGGTGCGGAGGCCAGGGCAAGGGAGACCTGCGAGGCGCCGCGCGCTTCGGTGACGTCGTGGCGGTGTGCGACGTCGACGAGTCACACGCGGCTGCCGCCGCCCAGCCATACATCGCCGCCGGCAAGGCGCCTCAGCAGTACACAGACTTCCGCCGCGTGCTGGACCGGAAGGATGTGGATGTGATCGTGAACGCCACGCCCGATCATTGGCACACGCTCATCAACATCGCCGCGGCCGCCGCGAAGAAAGACATCTACGCCGAGAAGCCGCTCACGCTCACGATTGACGAGGGCAAGCGGCTCGTCACAGCGGTGCGTGCCAACAAGGTCGTGCTCCAGACCGGAACGCAACAGCGCAGCAGCAAGGTGTTCCGGCTCGCGTGCGAGCTCGTGCGCGCCGGCCGCATCGGGAAGCTCACACAGACGACGGTGTTCGTGCCCGGAGGGTTGCGGGAAGGTCCGTTCAAACCGGTGCCGGTGCCCGCGGAGTTTCATTGGGACTTCTGGCTCGGTCAGGCGCCTCAGGTGGACTATCTCAAGGAGCGCTGCCACCAGACGTTCCGCTGGTGGTTCGACTACTCCGGAGGCCCGGTCACCGATTGGGGCGCGCACCACAACGACATCGCGCGATGGGCGATCGGGCTGGACGGTCCGACAGAGATTCAGGCGCGGGCGATCACTGAACCGATCCCCGGCGGTTTCACGACTCCGCCCGAGTTCGAGGCGACGCTCCTTTGGGCCAACGGCGTGAAGCAGGTGGTCAAGACCACGCTCGACGACAGCCCGTTCGGCGTCGTGCTGAAGCCCGAGGGCCAGCGCAACGGCGTCAAGTTCGAGGGCACAGACGGCTGGATCTGGGTGAACCGCACGTCGATCACGGCGAGCAATCAGGAGATGCTCGATGAGGCGCTGGTCACGCCTCCGGGCGGGCTCGAGATCAGCAACGATCACATGGCCAACTTCTTCGAGGCGATCGGCTCCCGGAAGGATCCCGTCAGCCCCGTCGAATCCGGGCACTTGTCCGCGACTGTCGGCCATCTCATCGTCATCGCGCTTCGCACGGGAAAGACGCTGCACTGGGACCCCGTTGGCGAGACCTTCACCGGCGACGGGGCCGAGGAGGCGAACACCCACGTGGCGCGGCCGATGCGCAAGCCGTACGACTACAGTTTCGCGGGGTGATCCGGGCTAAAATCTCACCTTCCCCATGTCCGGCCGATCCATCTATCTCGACTACCACGCGACCACTCCGGTCGATCCGCGCGTCCTCCAGGCGATGCTGCCGTACTTCACGGAGGTCTTCGGCAATCCGGCTTCTGCGAGCCACGCGTTCGGCTGGAAGGCGATGGAGGCCGTCGAGACGGCGCGCCGGCAGGTCGCCGCGCTGATCGGCGCGACGGCGCGCGAAATCACTTTCACGAGCGGCGCCACCGAGTCGAATGCATGGGCGATCCGCGGTGTCACCGAGCGGCCCGGTTCCACACGTCGTCGCGTCGTGACCTCCGCGATCGAGCACAAGTCGATTCTCGAGGCGTACGCGCGGCTGGCGGTGCAGGGCTGGGACGTGGTCATCGTTCCAGTGGATCGCGGTGGCCGCGTGAAACTCGACGAGCTCGCAGAGGCCGTGAACGCCGATACGGCGCTCGTCAGCGTGATGGCGGCGAACAACGAGATTGGCAGCGTGCAGCCGCTCGATGAGATCGGCCGCATCGCGCGCGCCGCGGGCGCGCTGTTTCATGTGGACGGCGCGCAGGCGGTGGGCAAAGTGCCGATCGACGTCAATGCGATGAACATTGATCTGCTGTCGCTGACCGGCCACAAGATGTACGGCCCGAAGGGCTGCGGCGCACTGTTCGTGCGCAAGCGCACGGAGCTCATCCCGCTCATCACCGGCGGCGGTCAGGAGCGCGGCATGCGCGCCGGCACGCTGAACGTGCCCGGGATCGTCGGCCTCGGCTATGCCTGTGACATCTGCAAGAAGGAAATGACCGAAGAGAACGCGCGGCTGAGTCGTCTGCGTGACCGGCTCCTCGCCGGCTTGACGGGTGGACTCGACGGCGTGATCGTCAACGGCTCGCTCGAAGACCGGCTGCCGCACAACCTGCACGTCAGCTTCGAGCGAGTCGAAGGCGAGAAGGTGCTGATGGGCATCGGCGACATCGCCGTGTCGTCCGGTTCGGCGTGTCAGTCGGCGTCCGGCAAGCCGTCGCACGTGCTCGCGGCGATCTGGGGTGAAGACTCGGTGCCCTCGGCGTCATTCCGTTTCGGCCTCGGCCGCACCACCAGCGAAGCCGATATCGACTACGTCATCGAGACGTTCACGATGGTCGTACGCACGATGCGCGAACTCGCGCCCGTGCACTGAGCGGTGTGTCGGCGACATGCCCGCGCGCTCACGCCGCGAGCTGATCAACCGGCCGCTGGCCGCCGACCATTGGCGTGCCCTGGCCGCCACGGGGGTCATTCTGCCGCTGTCCCCCGATCATCTTGAGCAACTGGCCAATGACCGCTGTCAGTTCTTCGACCTGTGAGTTGAGTTCCTCGGCCGCCGCGGCAGACTCTTCCGCACCGGCCGCGTCGGATTGCGTGACCTGATCCATCTGCGTCACGGTGGACGCGATGCGATCGATCTTGACGGCTTGGTCGGTGGATGACGAGGCGATCTCGGCAACAAGCGCATCGACGGCCTGTGCCTTCTCGCGGATTCCGGCAAAGTGAACCGCGACGCGATTCGAGATCGCCACACCCTGGTCGCTCTTCTGCACCGCATCGGCGATCTTCTCCGCTGTTTCGCGGGCCGCGTCAGCGGACCGGCGCGCCAGGGCGCGCACTTCTTCGGCCACCACCGCGAATCCGGCGCCGGCTTCGCCCGCTCGTGCCGCTTCCACCGCGGCGTTCAACGCCAGGATGTTGGTCTGAAACGCCACCTCGTCGATCGACTTCACGATCTTGGCGACGTTGGTCGCCGACACGCGAATGGCGGCCATCGCCGACCGCATGGCGTCCATCTCGGCGGAACCGGCATCGGCCGCGGCCCGCGTCTCGGTCGACAGGGCGGTCGCTGACAACGCCGTTGCCGTGTTGCGTTTGGTCATGGCCGCAATCTCTTCCATCGAGGCCGACGCCGAATCCAGGCCTGCGGCCTGCTCGCTGGCGCCGGCCGCGGACACCTGACTCGACGTCGACACCTGATCGGCCGCCGATCGCACTTCATGGGCCGTGTCGGTCATCACCGACGCCACAGAGAGGAGATCTCTGGTGATGGACCGAATGCGCGCCCACGCCAACCCGATCGTCGCGGCACAGATCAGGACCGTCGACGACAGGAACAGCCAGAACGCCCAGCGCGCCGCGCGCTTGATGTCGTCCGCGTCCCGCGCGTAATCGGACGCCAGGCGATCCTCCACCCGCTTCATAAGGTCAATCCGAGCTGTGCTGGCATCGAACCAGGTCTTGGCCGCGATGCCAAAGTCTCCGGCGGCCGAATGGTCCGCCGCCACCGCGCGGAGCTGCTCAACCGCTGACACGGCAGAACCGGCAATGGTCTCCTCTGCGAACCGACGCTGCACGTCGGACGCAAAACTCCGGAAGACATGCAGGAACGTATTCTGCGCGGCCATCACCTGATTGAACTTCCGGAAGGTGTCGCTGGTGAACGCATTGGCCGTGAACACGCCGGTGAGCGTGGCCCGTTCGATGCCGGCCTGCTCTTTGGCCTGCAGGAAGTTCACGTACCCGGAGATGCCGTTGGCGATGTCGGCGTCCTTGCTGAGATGAGACATCGCGACCACGACATCCAGAAAGGTGGCAATGGTCCGCGTGTAGTACGCGGTCGATTCAGCGGCCGGCAGCGCGAGCGTGGTGATCGCATCGCGTCGGGATCGCAGTTGCGCCAGCGCCTCCGTGCCCGTCCGAAGCGTGGTCGTGAAGTCGGCGCCGAACGCCGCGGCGTCAAAGGTCACCAATAAACTGTTCAGCCGCTCCAGCGCCACATCAGAACTGCGTCGCTGGACCTCGAGCTCCGTCGCGAACTGCGTGCCCTTGCTGCTGAGAAACCCCGCCGACCGGCCACGTTCCTTCTGCAATTCGTGGACGGTGGTGCCAATTTGCTGCAGCACCGCGGAGTTCTGCTCCAGGACCTCGTAGGCCTGAAACGTGCGCCATTTGTCGAGCGTGCCACGCACGCCGAAGAACACCAAGCCCGCCAGCGGCAGGATCAGCAGGAAATACAGTTTCGTAGCGAGCGACGTGCGGCTCATGGCTGCTCCTCCGGTATGTGAACTCTGGTGCTGTCTACGGAATCGGCACGCCGGAAGGCTTCCTGACTATTTCGTGCGCAAGATCTGCGAACGCGCGCCCGTGCACTGAACTCCGGGTCCGGGAAATCAGGAGTTCTGTCCAATACGGGTGTAGCATGGCGCGTTCGTGCGTTTTGCCGACAGGAGGGCCGGGCATGGTCGTAGAAAGCGCCATCGTTGTCGGTGTTTCGGCGCTGGTGGGGGTGCTGGTTGATCGCGACCGTCGCGCCAGACGAATGCTCGAGCAGGTCCAGTCGCTCCTCGACCTGAATGTGCTGGCGGGCACGATTCCGGATACGGATCTCTACGACAAGGCGCTGTCGAGTGCGGTGGCAATGACCCACAGTGGAGTGGGGTTCTTCCACGTGGTGTCCGACGATCAGCGGGAGATCATCCTGACCACCTGGAACAAGACCGCGCTCCAGAACTGCCTCATCCCGTCTGAGCGGCATTACCCGATCGAGCAAGCGGGGATCTGGGTCGACTGCGTTCGCACGCGCTTGCCCACCGTCGTCAATAGGTATCAGTCGGCGCCGGGCCGCAAGGGACTGCCGCAGGGACACTTTCCACTGCGACGGTTCATGAGCGTGCCTGTGATCGATCAGGACCGCGTCAAGATCATCTTTGGCGTGGGCAACAAGCGGTTTCCGTACAACACGCGCGATGTCCAGCGCCTGCAGCTTGTGGCCACGGAACTGCTGCGGCTGATCACGCGGCAGCGCGTGGAACGAGAACTGCGCGAGTCACTCAGCCACATCCAGACGCTGCACGGCCTGATCCCGATCTGCGCCTGGTGCAAGAAGGTGCGCGACGATGAGGGATTCTGGAGCAGTGTGGAGAAGTACTTCAGCGACCGGACCGACGCCACATTCACGCACGGCATCTGTCCCGACTGCAAGAAGAAGGTGATTCATCCATCGTGAACGCCCGGCCGCACACACAAAGGGCGCCGTCCGGGTTTCCCCAAACGGCGCCCTCGAAACTGCTGAAGCGTTGAAACTAGCGGCTCGGGCTCCCGTTGTTGTTCGCCGCGATCACGCCGGCCGTCACGCCAGCGCCAACGCCAACCAGCGTCAGAATGCCACCCGTGGAGGAGAAGAACGCGCCCAAGCCACCCGCCGCCGCCGCGCCAGCAAGGGAACCCGCGGCGCTGGCCGCCACGGTGACGCCGCTGATCACGCCAGCCGCGCCCACGCTCATCGACGCCGAAGTGCCGATGACCTTGCCGGCAGCATCGACGATCTCGACGACGAAGTTACCCGAGGGGAGCCCCGTGAAGCTGAATGCGCCGTTCGAGGCTGACGTGGTATTACCAGCCAGCGCTCCAGTGTCGACGTTGCGCAGCTGAACCTTGACACCCGAGAGCGAACTGCCCGTAGAGTTCTGCGCAGTGCCGCTGACCGACCCGGTGCCCTGCGGCATCGCTGACGAGGCTGTTGAGCCGAACAGGCAAAGCGCGAGCAGAGCGACGGTGATCTTCTTGAACATAGGAACTCCTACGGTAAATACTCGGCCAGACTCCTGTGCGCGGTCAACCGTTTTCTCATACTACTTCGGCCGGGTCACGGTGACGCCGTTAGGCCCATAAGTCAGCAACCGGTCGACCTTGCCGTCGCCATTGCTGTCGAAACCCAATGTCGCAAGTGAGCCACCAGTAAATGTTTCCCACTTGTCAGGCTTGCCCGTGCCTTTGGTGTCTTCCTCGGCCCGAACCAGCTTCCCGGCCTCGTAGTACTCCCAGCGGGTGATCTTCCCATTCTGTTTGGCGGAGATCTCCACCCTCGCCACCTGCCCGTCGGGCCCCGAGTAGGCCCACGCGTCTTCCTTGCCGTTCTTCTGGACCGAGGTGCCCACCTTGATCAACTTCGTGACGTTGCCGTCCTTGTAGTACTCCCACCGGTCGAGCTTGCCGTCGAGGTCCTTGTCGAACTCCCCCCGGATGGCGACGGCGCCGTCCCAGTAGACCCACTCGTCGGGTCTCCCGTCGAGATTAAGGTCGCGGGTCAGCGTCTTGAGCTTCCCGGTTTGCGTGTCGTAGTCGGCCCTGATCGG
>CAYHEX010000025.1:0-24454 GCA_964355365.1 uncultured Solibacteraceae bacterium
TGTGCGGACCGAAGTTTTGCTCGATGGAGATTACCCAGCAGATTCGAGACTTCGCCGCCGAGCAGGGTGTGGCCGTCGATGTCGCACGCGAACAGGGACTCGCCGAGAAGGCCGACGAGTACCGGAAGACACGCGCGTAGCGCGGCCGGTCTCGATGCCCAGCCTCAGCCCGGATCGCCTGAACGATCCGATCCTGCCGTACATGCAGCCGTGCCCGGTGACGCTGCGCGCCCACGAGCGCGTCGGTGCCGCCCTCGAGGCGATCCGTGGCGCGCGCGTCGGCGACGTGCCTCACTTCTACGTCGTCGATGAGCAGCAGCGCCTCGCGGGGGTTGTGCCTGCGCATGTCCTCCTCGAGAGCGGTATCGATGAGACCTTGAGCGACGTCATGACGCCTCATGCGGTGGCGATTCCGGACTGGGCCACCGTGCTCGTGGCCGCGGAGTTCTTCGCGACGCAGCGCTTCCGATCGTTTCCGGTCGTTGGCCGCGACGGTGAATTGCTGGGGCAGGTCGACACCAGCGTGTTCACCCCGGACGTCGTGGCGCTGGCCAGCCGATCGTTTGACGACATGTTTCAATTGCTGGGCATCCACGCGTCGCACAGCCGCAGCGCGTGGACCAGTTTTCTGGATCGGTTTCCCTGGCTGATGGCCAACGTCGGCGGTGGTCTGTTGTCGGCCGTGATCGCATCGCGCTACGAGTCGCTGCTGAACGCGGTCGTGGTTCTCGCGCTGTTCATTCCCGTCGTGCTCGCGCTGGCGGAGAGCGTCAGCATGCAGTCCGTGACGCTGACCCTGCAGCGATTGCATGGTGGCCCCCCGGTGCGCGGGTTCCTGCGACGCCTGATGATTCAGGAACTGGGAGCGGCCGCCCTCCTCGGCATGGGCTGCGGTGCGGTCGTCGGTGGAATCGCCGCGGTGTGGAAGAGCGATCCGCTGCTCGGCTGTGTGGTGGGCGTGGTGATCAACGCATCCGTCGTGACCGCGGGGATGCTGGGTCTGTTGTTGCCGACGGCGTTGCATGCGCTCAAGCGCGACCCGCGCATCGCGGCCGGCCCGATCGTTCTGGCGGTGGCGGATGTCGCCACCCTGTTGTTCTACTTCAATCTTGCCGGCTGGTGGCTCGGAGGGCGTTAGCGTCGGCGGGTGCCCACGAACCCCGTGAGGCTCAGGCTTCGTAGCGAGTACGCCGAAGACTGTCGATAGCCACGCGCGCCGGCACCCGCGATCGTGATGCCCGCCCGCCACCGGCGCGCGAGGTGTTCCAGTGTTCCGTGCACGGTGCCGCCCCCGCTCAGCGCCACGAACTTCAGATCGACGCCCGGGTATTTGTCAGGCAACCGGACCATCAGCCGCCCCTGCATCATCGGCTGGACGCCGGCTCCCATCGTAAAGTGCCACCGATCCGAAATCTCCGTGGTCCGCTCGGCTTCCACCCCGACGGCGAACACCTGCGACACGGTGGTTTCGCGGTCGGTGATGAACGTGCGCGTGATCGAGGGTGGCATCGTGTGCGTGACGATGCGGTCGTCGGGAAGATACTCGGCCGTATCGCGACGATAGCTGAATGTTGCGACGGATGACCAGCCGCGCGCCCGTGCGAGAGCGAGCCGCTGGGTCACTTCCCACGAGCGCAACTGGACAGGCCCGTCCGTTCCCGACGTGGCGATGTCTCCGGACGGCTGCATGAACGTGTCGATATCCGAGCCTCGAGTTGTGCGCCGCAGACTCACGCCGGCGGTCGTCATCGCGTCGGTCGCGCCGATTCGATAGCGCGCGTCAGCGGAGAACCAGAGCGGGACCACGTCGTACCGTTGCTCGAAGAAGTGCGGTACCAGCTCCGTGGTATTGAACGACGACGGATTGTCGAATCGGTATCGGAACTGCTCGGCGCGCGGCGCGACGGCGGCGGTGATGGAAAGGGACTGGGCGACAAGCGCAGCGGTGACTAGCGGCAGCAGCAGCATCGTGAGCGCTACCGGATCGGCGATGCTGCCGGCACGATCTGGATCACCGTTTTGAAACGCTTTTCCCTGGTGCCGTCAACGAACAGGTACCCCGGCGTCGCACCCAGAGCGTAGTCCTTGACGACGACGCTCGGTGGATAGGCCATGGTCTGATCCTGGAACTTCCCGAGGTCCCACTGCTGGATCGCCGGGGATTCGATGATCGTGCGGCCGCCGTTCTTCAGGACGGTCTTGTAGTAAGCGACGATCTCTGCGAACGCGGCGTTGGTGCCAAACAGGTAGTACCGCTGGCCGCGGCCCGCGTCGAATGACTCCAGAAACTCCGCAGTCGGGTAGATCGGTGCGCCGAGCGACGCTTCCGTCGGCGTGCCGGTTGGTGCCGGGGCTGCCGCCTGTGGCATCGCTGGAACGGCCAGCTTGGCTGGGTCGGGCTTGGCCGGATCTGTCTTGGGCGGCTCGGGCTTCGTGGGCGACGCTGGTACAGCGGGCACCTGCCCGGGCTGAGGGAACGGCTTCGGCACTGGCGGCGTCTGAACCAGTGACGCCACAACGACGGCGACGATGGCGAGCCAGGGGATGAGCGGCATGGCCTCAATTATAGGGTCTCGCGCACCTGAAGGTCCCCGACGCCGGAAATGGAATAATGCTGACTATGTCGAGCGGACTGAAGACGGCACTACTTCTGGGTACGATGAGCGGCCTGCTGCTGGCCATTGGCGGCGCGCTGGGCGGATCGGGCGGGCTGACGATCGCATTCATCATCGCGCTCGGCATGAATGGGTTCAGCTACTGGTTCTCCGACAAGATGGTGCTGCGGATGTACAAGGCGCAGGAGGTCGGTGCGGACCATCCGCTCCATCGCATGGTCGCGCGGCTCGCGCAGCGGGCGAATCTTCCGATGCCCAAGGTCTACATCATCCCGGATCCGTCGCCGAACGCCTTTGCGACCGGGCGCGATCCCGAGCACGCGGCGGTGGCGGCCACCGAAGGCATTCTGCGGTTGCTGCCCGAGGCCGAACTCGAGGGCGTCATCGCGCATGAGCTTGCGCATGTGAAGCACCGCGACATTCTGATCAGCACAGTGGCGGCCACGCTCGCCGCGACCATCATGTTTGTGGCGCGCATGGCGCAGTTCGCCGCGATTTTCGGCGGCGGCGGCGGCGATCGCGAACGCCGCGGCTCCAACCCGATTGTGTTGCTGGCGACGATCATCCTCGCGCCGATTGCCGCGATGCTCATCCAGATGGCCATCTCGCGTCAGCGCGAGTTCGCGGCGGATCGTGGCGGGGCGGACATCGCGGGCACGCCGACGGGGCTGGCGAGTGCCCTGCGGCATATCGACGCGGCGGCCAAACAGATACCGCTCGACGCCAATCCGTCGACCGCGCACATGTTCATCATCCAGCCGTTTACCGGCGGGGGCATGATGAAGCTGTTCTCATCGCACCCGCCGACCGAAGCGCGGATCAAGGCGCTGATGGAGTACCGGGCGGGCGTCGAATTGGGTCTACAGCAGATAGGCGAGCGCGAATCCGATGTGCAGGACGAACATCATGCGGTACATGTGCGCCCACGAGACGTGGTTTTCCTCGGTGGCGAGATCTTCCGGACGCCGCAGCATCAGATACAGCACGTAGGCACCGTACAGCGTCATCACCAGACCGAGGGCATGTAGATACACCACGTGGCCGGTCAGGATGCCGGTATAGGCGCCCACGTTGATCAGCAGAAACGGCAGGATGAACGATGGCGAGATCATCCATGCCGCGCGTTTCACGCCGTAGAGAATCGGCAGGGTCTCGCACCCGCCCAGTCGGTCCCCTTCGATGTCCGCGAAGTCTTTTGTCGTGGACGCCCCGAGCAGAAACAGCCCGAAGATGCCGCCGATGAACCACGGCTCAGCGCCCATGACCGTCTTGGCCGCCGACCAGCCGGCCACCTTCAACAGCACGCCGCGCGGTATGGCGATCGTGACGTTTGCCCAAAGGCCATGTTGCTTCGTGCGGAGCGGTGGCGCCGAGTAGATGTAGGTCGCGATCACGGCGACCAGCACGATCCAGAAGCACTCATGGCGTCCCTGTGGGGCCACCATCCACGCCAGCACCAGTGTCAGCACGTAGGCCACGATCGTGAAGCGCCAGGCGTCGGCGATCGTCATGCGGCCGCTCGGTAGCGGGCGCTTGCCCTTGTTCACACGATCGATCTCGAGGTCGTAGATCTGATTCAGCGCGTTGCTGCCCGCGTTGAAGATGGCCGCCATCGCTGCGCCGTAGAGCATCGGCATGACCGTGGCCCAACTCCACCCTTCGTGCGGCGGAGCGCCGATGGCCGTGAGCGCGCCGGACAGCATGCCGAGCGCGGGGGCCAGGAGCGTAAACGGGCGCGCCAGTTCAATGTAGAGTCGCAGCTTCATCACAGCGTCCACCAGAGTAGCGCGAGCGCCGCGCCGATCAAACTGTTCAAGAAATTCAGGGTGTCGTTGTTCAGCACGCCCGAGGCTTCGAAGCGCACCGCAAGCCAGCCCTCCGCGAATGACGCGAGCGTGGCGGCGATGGCCACCGGCAGGATGGCCGAGGCGGGGATCAGGCCGAGGCCGGCACCGATGGTGGCGAGGAGCACGGCGCCGAGTGCGCCGGCCGCCGTGCCTTCCAATGACACGGCGCCGGACGTTCCAGGCGGCACGCGGCGGAAGCTCGTGACCAGCCAGGTCGTCCGGCCCCACGCTTTGCCCACTTCACTGGCCACCGTATCGCTCGCGGCCGTGGCGAGTGCGGCTACCGCCACGAGCAGCGCCGCGCGCGGATCGGGCAGGCCCAGCGAAAGCAGCATGGCCCAGGCGGCCAATCCCGTATTCGCGATCGCGTTACCCGGACCGCGGCGGCCGCCGCGCCCCTCGGCGATCCCCAGCGATGTCTTGCGGCCATGCCCCAGTCGCGTGGCGACCGATGCGATCGCGAAGGCCGCAAAGAGCAGGGTCCATCCCGCGCCACCCGCGCCAAGCCACGTCGCCGTGCCGATCATGGCGCCGGTCACCGCGCCGGGAATCGTGACCGTGCCTGCGCGCCACCCGAGCAGCGCGAAGGCGGCATTGATGGCCACCGCCGGAAGCAGTCTCGCGCTGGCGACGGTCAGCGACGCGTGCAGGCTTGTCGAATCCAGATGACTCAGCGACCAGAGCACGAACGCGGCCGTGAAGGGCACGGAGATGTTGTCGTTGAGACCGATGGGGACGGTTTCCACCAGCCCGGCGACACACGCCGCGGCGATCGGCGCAGCAACCAGAAACCAGAGTGGTGGCGGCACCGCCATGCCTCGCGCGGTCCAGAACGCGATCGCGGTGCCCGCAGCGGCCGCGCCGAGCACACCGGCGGCCAGTCCGCCGTACGACTTGGCCCGATTCCACGGCAGAGTCGCCGTGCGCACATGCGCGCCGACCATCGTGGCGAGCCCGTCGCCGACCGCCAGCAGCACCCAGCTGACAGCGACGATGTCCGGCCGATGCGGGAAGCACAGAATCAGTGCCAGCACGGAGAGGGGATAGATCGCGATGCCGGAACGAAGGATGCGGTCGAGGTCGCCGGGACGAAAGACGCGGCGACCGAGCAGCGGCAGGACCACCACATTGAAGATCAGGGCCGCAACCGCGAGCAGTGCGGCCTGCCACCATGTGGTCCAGCGCAGCAGCAGCGCGAAGCTGCCTGCGAAGATGTGCGTCATCTGCCGGGCGATTTCAGAATAGCCGGACATGCCGCGTGTCAGGAGGCGCGTGCCAGCATCTGGCGCCAATAGGTGAGCAGGTCCGCCAGCGTCTGCTCCAGGGTAAATCGCGGCACCCAGCCCGTGTCCGTGCGGAGGCGGCTGGCGTCGCCGGCGAGAAACAGCAGATCGTTCGGCCGCAGTCTGGAGGCGTCCTGGTCCAACGTGACGCGGACGCTCGACAGCGCGAGCAATCGAGTGAGCAGATCGCGCATCCGCACGGGGTGCCCACCGCAGACGTTGTACGCCGTCGCGCGACGTCCCGCCGTCATCAGCGCCACGTAGGCGGCTACGACATCACGGACATCCGTCAGATCGCGCGTGGTCTCGAGATTGCCGACCGCGATCGTGGCTGGTGTCGCACCGGCCTCGATGGCCGCGATCTGACGCGCAAAGCTCGAGGCGGCAAAATCCGGAGACTGTCGTGGTCCAATGTGATTGAAGGGCCGTGCCACGACGATGTCGAGACCGTCCTGCTGAGCCGCGTGCAATGCCAGCTGATCTTCGGCTAGCTTGGACAGCCCGTAGGGACTGGCCGGACCGAGTGGCGAATCCTCGTTGACCGGTTGTGCTTGCGCCCGGTAGATCATGCCCGACGACACCACCAGCACACGGCAGTTCGGGGCGTGCGCGCGAATGGCTTCGAGCAGGTGATGTGTGCCGAGGACGTGAGTCTCCAGATGCTCGGTCGATCGGCCCCAGGACGCGCCAATGTGCGCGGCTCCGGCCAGATGGAAGACCTGCGCGGGTTGGCTCTCACTGATCGCGCGCCGAACGGCGTTGGCGTTGAGCAGTTCAATGCTGCGCCAGCGCACGTCCGAGGTACCGGACGGCGACGGTCCGCCGGGACGAGACCACGCCTCGATGCTGGTCGTGTCCGGTGAGGCCGTCTGCCGCAACAGATCGAGCAGGTGAGCACCCGCAAATCCGGACGCGCCGGTCACAAGCGTGGTGCCGTCGGTCATGTGAGGGCTAGGCGTGCGGCGGCCGCGTGGCGTATTGCGTCTTGTAGTACTCGCGGAACGCCGGATCCTGTTCCTTGATTGGCCGCCACCAGGACTCGTTCTGCTGATACCAGGTGACGGTTGCCGCGAGTCCTTCGGTGAACTCCGCCTGCGGGGCCCATCCGAGTCCCCGGAGCTTGGTCGTGTCGAGGCAGTAGCGGCGATCGTGTCCGGGTCGATCGGCCACGGGCTTGATCAGCGATGTCGGCTGGCCCGTCAGCTCCAGAATCCGGTGCGTCAGGTCCACGTTCTTCACTTCATTGCCGCCGCCGATGTTGTAGACCTCGCCGGGCGTGCCCTGCGCGATCAGCAGGTCGACCGCGCGGCAGTGATCTTCCACGTGCAGCCAGTCGCGGATGTTCTGGCCGTCGCCGTAGAGGGGCAGCGGCAGGCTGTCGATCGCGTTGGTGATGAACAGCGGAATGACTTTTTCCGGAAACTGGTTGGCGCCGTAGTTGTTCGACGCGCGCGTGACGATCACGGGCACCCCGTAGGTCGCCCAGTAGCTGTACGCGAGGCGGTCCGCGCCGGCTTTCGATGCCGAGTACGGATTGCGCGGGCGCAGTTCGTCGGTTTCAGTGCTCGCGCCCGTGGGTACGCTGCCGTACACCTCATCGGTGGAGATCTGGATGAAGACCCGCAGATCCTTGGCTTCGCGTGCCGCCTCGAGCAGCACGAACGTGCCGAACACGTAGGTGTGGATGAAGTCGCCGGCTGACAGGATCGAGCGGTCGACGTGCGTCTCCGCGGCGAAGTGGACGACGATGTTCGACTCGCGCACGAGCGGCGCCGCCACAGCGGCGTCGGCGATGTCGCCCTTGACGAAGTGATGTCGCGGGCTGTTGATCACCTCGTGCAGGTTCTCGAGGCGTCCCGCGTACGTCAGCTTGTCCAGTGTCGTGATGTGCCAATCAGGGTGCGTGCGATGGGCCCAGCGCACGAAGTTCGATCCGATGAAGCCGGCGCCGCCGGTGACGAGAACCTTAACCATCTTTGCGTGTCCAGTCGTAGGGGAGCGTGCCGTGCGGCTCGATCCGGTACTCATCAGGCTCGGCGTAGGCATACGGCTCGGTGGGGACGTTCACCACCAGCGACATCTCGGCGCTGATGCACTTCCAGCCGTGGTAGACGCCGGCTGGGATCTGTACGAGTGTCGGGTTCTGGGGGCCGATGAAGAACTCGTTGACGGCGCCATTGGTCGGGGAGTCCTCGCGTGTGTCAATGCACACCAGCTTCACCATGCCCGCGACGCACGCGAAGTGATCCACCTGCACCTTGTGGTAATGCCACGCCTTGACCACGCCCGGATAGGTTGCCGACACGTAGACCTGACCGAACTTCGTGAAGAAATCGCCGTCGTCGACGCGGAGGATCTCCATCAGGAACCCGCGTTCGTCGGGCATCACCCGCAGGGCCTTGGTCTTGACGTCGTGAATCCGGGGGTGCTTCACCGCCGCGTAGGGAGTCGGGTCGATCATTGTGGTGTCGATTATCTCCCGAAAGCGCCCAACAGGTTCGTGAAGGTCCCGATGCCCGCCAGCGAAAACGTCACGTTGAAACGCTTGTCCTGCTGGACGCCTGAGAGCCGAAGGCCGCGCAGGTTGTAGATCTGATACTCCATGGCAATGCCGCAGCACTGCGCCATGTAGGACGCGGTGAAGCGCTGCTGGAGCTGCTGTTTGCGCTGCACGTCGTAGCTCCAGGCCCACATGCCACTGAACCGGCGATCCAATGTGCGCACGCTCGCGGAAGTGTTCAGGGCCTGATAGCCGGCCGTCTTGATCGTGACGCCGGTGGCGGAGGCGGACAGCTGGTCTTGCTTCGACCAGTTGGCGCTGGCGTTGAACAGCGGGGCCGTGACGCCCGCGCCGACGCTGGTCGATCGGACCGCGTGGAACTTCGTGTCGTATTCCATGCGCATCGAGACGTTCGCGCTGGGCGTCGGCTGCACGCTCGCGGTCAGCGAGACCGGCGAGAACTGGCTGATGCTGTTGGCCGACGAGCTGGACTGATACGACGTGTCGTAGAACGCGGCCGCCGCGTTGGAGTAATACGTCTGCTGCAGCTGAATCGACGCGATCTCCTGCGCCACGGGTGTGCCGCTCGGCGTGGGCCGTTTGGCCAGCAGCCGATTCGCCAGACCGTACGACATGCTCGTGACGCCGCCCACGAGATTGTCGATGGAGTCGTTCTTCGGCACCTTCGCGAAGTCCTCGAAAATGGTGGTCTTCTGGATCGAGAACGTCGGCTGGATGACGTGCTTCCAGCGCGTGGCATAGCGATTGCCCGGTGTGTCGAAGATCTTCGTAAACGTCGGGCCCGTCACGTCCGCGCGCAGATCCAGCAGTTGACGATGGAGTGCACCCGCCTGCTGCACGCCCTTCGCATCGAGTTGCTGGCTCCACGTGGTGAAGCGAAAGCCTGCGGTCGTGCCGATGGCCAGGAAGGGCAACTGACCGATCGGGGCGCGCACAACGGGGTTGAAGTCAAATCGGGCGAGATTCCGGCTGGTCGTCGGGTCGCCGAGCTTGTCCTGCCGAATGAGCGCCGAGAATTCACTCGCGGCGCCGAAGTAGATCTTGCTGCGGCCAATCGGCGACTGCGAGAAGGTGAGGCCCACACGCGGGAGCGAGCCGATCCGCGAGCCCTGGGTCGTGTTGTAGAACACGTCGCGGAATCCGGCCTCCGCGTCGAGCAGCACACGGCCTCGGGCACCGCGCAGATTGAACTCCGCGGCGCGCTGGCTGTTGGTGGAGGCGTTCAGGTTCTGCTGCAGTTGCTGCGTGCGGACGTCGCTGAAGTAGTCCACGACGCCACGCAGTTCCAGCCGCGCCGGCAAACGCTGCGTCATCTCACCGGCGATTTGGTACGTCCGCGACGTGAACAGGGCGGTCGGCTCGCCCGACTTGCCGTTGAAGACCGATGTGCGCACCGAGCCGGTCGAGCCGGGGGCCTGTACGTACCGGTACTCGCCGCCATACCCCTGGCCGGCCTTCGACGAGTAGTCGTAGCTGACGGTGGCGTCCTGACTGCGATTGATCGCCCAGAAGAACGCGCTGCTGAACATCTGGCCGCGCAACGTCGAGCTGCCGTACGACGGCATCGTGAAGCCCGTCGACCGCCCGTCTTTGGTGATGGGGTAGTAGAAATACGGGAGGTAGAGGATCGGCACATTCTTCACGCGCAACACGGCGTTGCGCATGACCGCGCGGCGATCCTTGACGAGCACCATGCGCGTCGCCGACAGTTCCCAGCGCGGCGTGGGCTGTACGCACGTGGTGAACGTCCCGTTCGAGAACCGGTAGGTGTCCGGCCCGGTCTTGTCGATCCGCTCCCCGAAGAAATATGCGTCGGCTTCCGTGGAACCGAGCATCGATCGCGGGTTGGGCGTCGAGCTGATCGCCATGATGCCCTGCGCGCCCCAGAACGAGCCGAGCTTCGTCTGCGTGTTGAATTCCATGCGATCGGCAGTGACGCGCTGCTTGCCGTCGATGAACGCCACATGGCCGCGCGCTTTGAGCACGTGCTGCTCCCGGTAGACCTCGACTTCATCGGCGAACAGATGCACCGCATCGCAGACGAGTTCCACGTACGGCGTCGGGCTGTCCGGAAGGCCTTTGGCCATGTAGGGACGTGGTGTTTTCGGATCCGCGCCGGTCGCCAACGGCGCCTGGAGCGGTTGAGGCGTGGCCGAGAATGTCTTGCAGGACGTGAGCAGTGCCTGCGCCTCGGCCACCGTGGGCCATGCGGCCGTGAGGGTGACGCTCAACAGGAAGGTGCCGATCGCGCGCTGCATCGAGTGGTCCAAGTTTATGACAGGAGTTCGCGAATCTCGCCCGCGAGGTACAGGGATCCGGCGACGACGATCGGCCGGCCGAGCGGCGCGGCCGCGGCCAACGCGGCGGCGGGTGTGTCGGCGGTCAACACCGGGACGGCGGGTGCGATCGCGTGCACGCGATGCGCCAGATCGACGGGGCGTGCCGCGCGCGGCGATTGCGCCGCCGTGCAGATGAACGCGCACGCCTGTGGCGCCAGAGCCGCCACCAGGCCGTCAACGTCCTTGTCCTGCATCGCGGCGAAGATGATGGGCAGCGAACGGCCGAACGCTTCGGCGAGATAGCGCGCGAGCGCTGCCGCGCCGGCCGGATTATGCGCGCCGTCCACGAGCACGTCGCACGACGCGCCTCCCGCGCGCCACTGTCGCATCTCGAGCCGTGCCGGCCACCGCACGCGCTCGAGCGCGTGTTGTCGCGCATGCGCCGGCACGGCGAAGACGCCGCCCTCGTCGAGTGTCTCCAGTGCGCGCAGGGCGGTGACGGCGTTGTCGATCTGGTGGCGCCCGCGCAAGCCGAGTTGCAGGGGGCCCATCGAGCCGGTCGGTGTCGTGAGCGATGCCACCGTGACGCCATCAACCAGCGACGCGCGCGCGACGACGCCGTCCGGCGCGTAGATGAGCGGCGCGTCCTGCGCCGCGGCCACATGGCGAATCACCGCGCGCACCGGATCGGTGTTGGCGCCAAGCACGACGGAGACGCCGGCCTTGACGATGCCGGCCTTCTCGGCGGCAATTTGTTCGATCGAATCCCCCAGATACTGCTGATGATCGAGGTCGATCGAGGTGATCACCGACAGGATCGGCGTGACTGCGTTGGTCGCATCGAGTCGACCGCCCAGACCGACCTCCAGAACAGCCACGTCCACTCTGGCGTCGCGGAACGCTTCAAGGGCCAGCGCGGTGGTGGCTTCGAAGAACGACGGCGGAAACGGCAGCGAGGCGGCGGCCTGCTGGATGCTCGCCGCGAGCCGGTCGAACGTGGCGTGAGGGATCGACACGCCGTCGATCGCCACCCGCTCTTCAATGTGCAGGAGATGTGGCGAGGTGTAGCGGCCGGTCCGGTAGCCGGCCTCGCGCAACCCGCGTTCGATCATGGCGGTGACCGAGCCCTTGCCGTTGGTGCCCGCGACGACAATCGAGGGAAACGCCAGATCGGGGCCGTCGAGCGCACGCAACAGCAGGCGAATCTGGTCGAGGCCGAGTTTGATGCCGATCTGCTCGAGCGAGAACAGATACTCGCGAGCGGTCATGCCGTGGCGGCCGGCGGCAGTCCCATCATGACGCGAAGGGCGCGCGCGATCGTGCCCTTCAGTTCCCGACGATCGACCACAACGTCGATCATGCCCTTGTCCAGCAGGAATTCGCTGCGCTGGAAGCCCTCCGGCAATTTCTGCCTGATGGTCTGTTCGATGACGCGCGGACCGGCGAAGCCGATCAGCGCCTTCGGTTCGGCGATATTCAGATCGCCGAGCATGGCGTAGCTGGCGGTGACGCCGCCCGTGGTCGGGTCGGTCAGCACGGAGACATAGGGGAGACCGGCGCGATCGAGGCGGCCGAGCGCGGCGCTGATCTTCGCCATCTGCATCAGCGACAGCGTACCTTCCATCATGCGCGCACCGCCCGAACAACAGACGATGATCACGGGTTGCCGGGCCTGAATGGCGCGCTCGATCGCCCGCGTGATCGACTCGCCGACCACCACGCCCATGCTGCCGCCGATAAACGCGTATTCCATCGCCGCGATCGTCGTCGGCATGCCGTCCAGCACACCGGTGGCAGAGATCACCGCATCGTTGAGTCCGGTCGCTTTGATGCTGGCGTCGAGGCGTTTGCGATAGGGCTTGGTGTCGGTGAATGTCAGTGGGTCATTCGAGCGGAGGCCGGCGTCGTGAATCTGGAACTCGCCGTCGAAGAGCAGCGCCAGGCGTTCCGCGGCGTTCATGCGGAAATGGTGCGCGCATTTCGTGCACACCTGCAGATTGGCGATCAGATCCTTGTGATACAGGATCTGTCCGCACGAAGGGCACTTCACCCAAAGTCCCTCGGGGACGCGGCTGGCCTTATCGGCTGGTGCGGCAATTGGCCGCCGGGTACGTTTGAACCACGCCATGGTGCGTCCAGCTTATCAGGTCAACACCGGAGCTACGCTCCGCCGCTGGTCCGTGGCACGTAGTACTGCGTGCCGGCTGTCATCGACTGGATTTGCTTGAGGAGGTCGTCGAGAGCCTCGTCGCCCCAGGACAGGTCGAACTGCGAGGTCTCCACCACGAGGAGGGGAGTGGTGGTGTAGTGAAAAAAGAAATGGTTGTACGCCTCGTTCAACTCCGCGAGGTACTCGTCGCCTGGTAGCGGCTCTCGCGGCTCCGTCTGTCGCCTGGCGCGTTCCTTCAGGCGCTTGCGGAGTGCGTCGGTCGGCGTCTGCAGATAGATGACCAGATCGGGAGGCGCGAGGTCGCGCGCGAGCAGGTCGTACACGCGCTGGTAGATGAAGAGCTCGTTGTCGTCGAGGTTCATGAACGCATAGATGCGGTCACGATCGAAGAGGTAGTCCGCGACGATGGTTTGGCTGAAGAGGTCGCCTTGGCGGAGCGCGAGTTGCTGCCGGTGCCGCTGCAGGGTGAAGAACAACTGGGACTGGAAGGCCGCGCCCGGCCGCCCCTCGTAGAAGGACTCGAGAAACGGGTTGTCGGACTCGTCAAGCACGACCGTGGCGTCCAGACGTGCGCCGAGGCGCTCGGACAGCGCGGTCTTGCCGAGTCCGATGGGGCCTTCGATGGCGAGGTACCGGAAGTCCACGCGACGCCAAAGTACACCAATCACGGCGAATCGGCCAGCACCATACCGTGCGTTACCATGGAGAAACATGCCCCGCTCCGCTTGGATGATCCTTGTGTTCGCGCTGTCAGGGTGCGCGTCCGCGCCCGCGCCAGTGCCTGTGACGGTCACGGCTCCCGTGCCGGCGCCCGTTTCGCTCGACCGCCGGGTCGGGGCGATCTTGCGCCTTGAAGACCAGCGGTGGCTCGACGACGGCGCCGGGGCCAGTCTCCTCAATCTGCTGACGGATTCGGACGGGCGAGTGCGACGCCGCGCGGCGCTCGCCGTTGGCCGTGTGGGCCAGGATGCCGGCGTGCCGGCGCTGGTCGTTGCGCTCGGAGACGCGGACACCGACGTGCGCGCCGCCGCCGCATTCGCGTTGGGACTGATTGGAGCGCCTGCGGCGATTGACCCGCTGATGGCCGCGCTCGCGGATTCGCAGCCGGTGGTGCGCGCTCGCGCCGCGGATGCGCTGGGCCTGATCGGTGAACCACGGGGAACGCAAGCCGCACCCGCCACGCCGGCCGGGACGGCCATCGCGGCCATGGCCGCGAACTGTCGAGGCACGATCGCACCGCTTGCGCCTGATGATGAATGGGCACCCCTGCCAGTTGAAATCGACGCGTGTCGTGCCGCCGTGTTTGCGATCGCGCGGCTGCGGCAGTATGACGCGCTGGCCTCCGTGGTGCTCGACCAGGCCGGCCAGCCGGTGTCGTCGTGGTGGCCTGTCGCCTTTGCGCTGAGCCGGGTCGGTGATAAACGCGCCGCCGGCCCGCTGACCGCGCTGATCAACGTCGAGGGCGTGAACACACCCGCGTTCGCATTTCGTGGATTGGGCACGTACGGCGATCGTCGAGGCATTGGCGCCGCGCGCGGCGTGGCCCAGCGGCGGTCCGCGGATGTGCGGTTGCGCGTGTCGGCGGTTCGTATGCTCGGGCAAGTGAAAGACGCCGAGTCGATTCCCACACTGCAGCGCGTGCTGGAAGATCAAGCCACGCCACCCAATCTCGCCATCGAGATCGTGGCTGCGCTCGGCGCGATCGGCGACGCGAAGGCCTTCGACGTGCTCGCCGACCTCTTCAGCCATCGCTGGGCGCCGCTGCGGGCGGCGGCCTTTGCCGCGGCCGCGAAAGTCGATCCCGACGCGTTCCTGATCGTCGTGTCGGGCGTGGGCTTGGACAAAGATTGGTCTGTGCGGGCGGCGCTCGCCGGTGTGCTGGCCACGCTCGACCCCGACCGCGTGCGCTCGGTGTTGCTGGAGTTGGCCGGTGAAGCGGACCCGCGAGTCCAGGGGCCGGCGCTCGAAGCGCTCGCGAAGATCGGCGCGCCCGACCTCGATGCTCGCATTGCAGCAGCGCTCGAGGCGCCGGACTTCAATCTCCGGGCCACCGCCGCTGGCCTCGTGGCTGGACGAAAGACGGTTGGTGGCGCAGCGCGGCTGGTCGCGGCCTACGCGCGCGGCGCCTCCGATGCGAATGAGTCGGCAAGAGCCGCCGCGCTTGATGCGTTGGCGACCTTCGGCCGTGACGCCGCCGCGCCCACGCTCAGCGAGGCTCTGAGCGACAAGGATTGGTCAGTCCGAGTGCGCGCGGCCACGCTCCTCCGCGGCCTCGGCGATGCGTCGGCGCAGCCGCTCCGGCCGGCGCCACTGCGTTTTCCGCCCGACTACTACGAGTCGCCGGCCCTGTTGCGCCCGGCGTATTCGCCGCATGCCTTCATCGAAACCCGGTACGGCACCATCGAGATCGAGCTCAACGTGGTGGAGTCGCCGCTGGCCACGCAGAGTTTTGTGGCGTTGGCGCGCAAGGGCTATTTCAACGGCATGCGGATTCATCGCGTCGTGCCGAACTTCGTCGTGCAGGCCGGGGATGATCGTGGCGACGGCGCGGGCGGTCCTGGCTACACGTTGCGAGACGAACTGAGTCCGATTCCGTATCGCCGCGGCACGGTGGGGATGGCGCTCGGCGGCAAAGACACCGGCGGCAGCCAATTCTTCATCGCGGTGTCTCCACAACCGCATCTCGACGGGAAGTACGCGGTCTTTGGCGAGGTGGTACGCGGCATGGAACTGGTGGACCTGCTCACGCTGTGGGACGTGATCGAGCGGATCCGCGTGTGGGATGGTGTGAGCTTCTAGATTCCCGATTCCGCAATTCGGCAATAAAAAAAGGGGGCGCAAGCGCCCCCTTTCTCTTCGAACGGGCAAAAGCGTGTTACCGCTTCTTGCCGCCCTTCTTTGCAGCCTTCTTGGCAGTCTTCTTCGCCATTGTCTTGTCCCCCCCTTCAGGTGGTATATGCGAGGACGCGCTCCGCACCGCAGCGTCGCTGCCTACCGGCACGTCAACGTGCACGTGCGTCGTCCGCGCTTCGTGGCAGGCGGGTCGCGAAAAGTTCCGCGCTCAACACCTGACAAACTGAAAACTGTGGCGTGGCTTGGTGCGACCTCGGAACCGACCCCGTACCCAACAAGTAGGATGAGCCGTTGATCTGCACGCCAGATGTAGAGTAGGGACGACTCGTACGAGAGTCAAGCGCAAAAATCAAAAAAAGCTCGTTCGTACGTCTTGTTTGTCCTTGTGACGTTCGAGCGCGAGCGTCACAAGGCGGTCGACGAGCGCCGGATAATCCACGCCGCTGGCCTGCCACAACTGCGAATACATGCTGATTGTTGTGAAGCCTGGCAGCGTGTTTACTTCGTTCACAAAAATCTTGTTGGTGGATTTCGTGACGAGGAAATCCACGCGCGCGAGACCGGAGCCATCGATGGCCTCGAAGGCGGCGATCGCCTGCCTGCGAATTTCCGCCGCGACTTTCTCGGTGAGCTTCGCGGGAATCACGGTCTTCGATCCGCCGCTGATGTACTTCGCGTCGTAGTCGTAGAACTCGTTGGACGGGATCACTTCTCCGGGGACCGAGACGTCCGGCGCGTCGTTGCCGAGCACCGCGCACTCGATCTCGCGCGCGTCGGAGACGCCCGCTTCCACGATGAGCTTGCGGTCGAACGACGCCGCGAGGTCGAGGGCGGCATCCAGTTCGTCCGCCGTCTTGACTTTGGAAATGCCCACACTCGAGCCGAGGTTCGCCGGTTTCACAAACATCGGATAGGGCAGGGCGTGTTCGATGCGTGCCCGGACGCCGGCGCGATCGGACTGCAGTTCCCGTCGCCAGACCACGACCCAGTCGGGCACGCGCAGGCCTTTGTGGCGGAACAGGATCTTCATGACCGCCTTGTCCATACCCACGGCTGACGCCAGCACGCCGCAACCGACGTATGGGATGTTGGCGAGTTCGAGCAGGCCCTGGATCGTGCCGTCTTCACCGAGCGGCCCATGCAGTACCGGGAAGATCACGTCGAGGCCGAGGCCCGTCACGTTGGTCACAGCTTCGACATCTTCGCCATGCGTTTCACGCGTGCGGGCTTCGCGACGGTCGAGCAGGATGAGCGTGTCGGAGCCGGCGCCGGGACGGGCCGGCATAATCACTTCGCGCCCTCCGCGCAGGCGCGCGACGTCGCCGCGCATCTGGTCGATCACTTCTGCCGCCGACGCCGCGGACGGGAGCCGGTCGGCGAGGACCCACCGGCCGTCTTTTTCAATCTTCAGTGGAACGGGTTCGTACTTCTGCCGGTCCAGACTGGCGAAAACAGCGGCGGCTGACGCGAGAGAAATCTCATGCTCGCTGGATCGGCCGCCGTACAGCACGCCTACTCGAAGTCGCTTCACGATGTGGCGGTCATTATAGGCTAAGGCCACACATGAATTCGCTCTTCACCGTCACACACCGAGATGGCGCCGCACGTCGAGGACAACTGCGGCTGCCGCATGGCGTCGTCGAGACTCCGGTCTTCATGCCCGTCGGGACACGCGCGGCAGTCAAGGGCGTGACGAACGAACAACTTGAGACTCTAGGCGCCGATATCATTCTCGGAAACACCTATCACCTGCACCTTCGCCCGGGCGACGAGTTGATCGCGCGAGCAGGGGGACTGCACAAGTTCATGGGATGGACGCGGCCGATCCTGACCGACTCTGGCGGCTATCAGGTCTTCAGCCTGTCCGATCGACGGAAGATTTCTGAAAACGGCGTCGTCTTTCGTTCGCACCTCGACGGCAGCGCGCACACGCTGACCCCGGAGTCGGCGGTGGACATTCAGGCGCGCCTCGGGTCCGACATTCTCATGATGTTCGACGAATGCCCGCCATGGCCGGCCACTGAAGAGGTCATCAGAGATGCTGTGGACCGCACCGTACGCTGGGCCCGCCGCGGCCGCGATCGGATGCTGGCGTTACGCGCCGGGAATGTGCCCGACATACCACGGGCCACGCCGGACCAGGTGCAGTTCGGCATCATTCAGGGCGGCACCCATCTCGCGCTGCGCGATCGCAGCGTGTCCGGCACGCTTGGTGTTGGCTTCGACGCGTACGCGATCGGCGGACTCTCGGTCGGCGAACCGGCGGCGACCATGTATGAGGTGGTGGCGCATACCGCGGCGCAGTTGCCCGAGGACCGTCCGCGGTATTTGATGGGGACGGGAACGCCCGTCGATTTGGTCGAGTCGGTGGCGCGCGGCATCGACATGTTCGACTGTGTGCTGCCAACCCGCAATGCCAGAAACGGCCAGTTGTTCACGCGTGACGGCGTGGTCGTGATCAAGAACGCCCGCTACGCCGAGGATCTGCTCCCGCCCGATCCGGAGTGTACGTGCTACACGTGCCGGCACCACAGCCGTGCCTATTTGCGTCACCTCTTCATGGCCAACGAGATCGCATCGGCGACGCTGAACTCAATTCACAATCTGCACTTTTACCTTGACACTATGGGGGGTATTAGGAAGGCTATTGAGTTCGGAAACTTCGATAACTTTCGTCAGGACTTTCTCCGGCGGCAAGCGAAGTCCCAGAAGAAGAAAGTAGCAGAATAGGACGCAATGAATACTCCCCTTGTGATCGCGATGTCGCAGCCTGCGCCGGGACAGCCGAACATCGTCATTCAGATGTTGCCGTTCGTGCTCATGCTGGGCATCTTCTATTTTCTGGTGCTTCGCCCCATGCGAACCCGCCAAAAGAAGGTCCAGGAATTTCAGTCGGGCCTCAAGGTCGGCGATCGCGTGATCACGACCAGCGGGATCTACGGGCAGATCACCAAGATCGGTGACACGTCCATCAAGCTGCAAATTGCGGATAAGATCACCATCGAAATTGCCCGCGCAGCCGTGGGCGGCCTCCAGGGACAGGAACCGGTTGTCCCGGTGAACAACGAGCAGGGCGGCTCCCTCTAATCATGTATAAGAACCTTCGCTGGAAACTGTTGAGCATCCTTGCGGTCGCGGCCATTGCGATCGTTGCGTTCTATCCGCCCGGAAGCAAGATCCGCCTCGGGCTCGACCTGAAGGGCGGGCTCCATCTCGTCCTGCAGGTCAAGACCGACGACGCGCTGCGTGTCGAGACGGAGACCAGCAGCGAACAGCTGCGGGAAGCGTTGAAGGCGCAGGGGATCATCGTGGGCGGCACTAAGGTGCTGAGCCTCACGGAATTCCAGATCGACGGGGTGCCGGCCGACAAGGACCAGCAGTTCCGCTCGATCTTCGACCTCCAGTACGGCGACTCCTACAACCGCGAGAGCGGCGTCAGCGGCAGCTACACCGCCCGTATGAAGCCGAACATCGAGGTGCAGCGGCGCCAGACGGCGGTCGAACAGTCCGTGCAGACCATCGAGCGACGCGTCAACGAACTCGGCGTGTCCGAGCCGATTGTCGCGCCCTACGGCACGGCGGGCAACCAGATCATCGTGCAGCTGCCGGGCGTGAGCGACTTGGCGCGCGCGAAGGAGATCATTCGCAGCACGGCGATCCTCGAACTGCGGTTGATCGAGGGTGGCCCCGCGGTGGATCAGGCCTCGCTGCTGGCGTCATCGGGCGGGCAAGTGCCGGCCGAGATGGAAGTGCTGCAGGGATCGGCGGGCACCAACGCCCCTGGCACCACCGCAGTCAACGAGTTCTATCTGGTCCGCAAAGTGTCGGCCATTACCGGCCGTGACCTGCGCAATGCCCGCGCCACGCTGGATGAATACAACCAGCCGGCCGTCGGGTTCACACTGAACAACGGCGGCGTGGCGAAGTTCAGCACGGTCACCGCCGCGAACGTCGGCCGCATCCTGGCGATTATTCTCGACGGCCGCGTCGTCTCCACGCCGCGCATCGAGGGAGCGATCAACACGGCCGATGCCCGCATCACGGGCCGGTTCACGCAGCAGGAAGCGAACGATCTGGCCCTGGTGCTGCGGTCCGGCGCGCTGCCCGCGTCACTGACGATCCTCGAACAGCGAGAAGTCGGTCCGACGCTCGGCCAAGACTCAGTGCGGTCGGGCGTCATGGCCTCCGGTCTGGCCCTGGTGTTCGTCACCCTGTTCATGCTGGCCTACTACCGGCTGGCCGGCATCAACGCGCTGGTCTCCATCGCGATGAACCTCGTGATCCTGATGGGCTTCATGGCCTATCTGGGTGCCGTCATGACGCTGCCCGGCATCGCCGGCTTCGTGCTGACGATCGGTATGGGCGTCGACTCGAACGTGCTGATCTTCGAGCGCATCCGTGAGGAACTGGCCGGCGGCAAGGGCGCCAGGCAGGCCCTCTCGGCGGGTTTCGATCGCGTCTTCATCACCATCGTCGACACGCACGTCTCCTCGCTGATCTCGGCGGCGTTCCTCTTCCAGTTCGGCACCGGCCCGATCCGCGGCTTTGCCACCACCTTGTTCTTCGGTCTTATTGCGAACGTCTTCACCGCAGTCTTCGTCTCGCGCACGATGTTTGAGTTCATCCTCTCGCGCAAGCCGGCAGCCACTGCCAAGTTGAGCATCTGAGCCATGCAGATCTTTCATAACGCCAACTACAACTTCATCAAATGGCGCTGGCACGCGCTGGTGGTTTCGATGGTCATCATCTGGGGCGGTGTCGGCATGATGTTCATGCGCGGCGGCCTGCCGATGGGCATCGACTTCACCGGCGGCACCGTCGTCGTCGTCGAATT
The DNA here is from genome assembly GCA_964355365.1 of uncultured Solibacteraceae bacterium. Lineage (GTDB taxonomy): Bacteria > Acidobacteriota > Vicinamibacteria > Vicinamibacterales > SCN-69-37 > SCUN01. Next base: position 20,403 of record CAYHEX010000025.1, read on the forward strand.
CAAGAACCCGACACCCGAGGATGCCGTCCGCACGGCGCTCGATCCGGTCAGCACCGACAAGGTGGTTCAGGCCTACGGGCGCGAGACGGGCAAGCACCAGATCATGATCCGTCTGCCTCTGGCCGGCGGACAGGAGCAAGGCGCCAGCCTCGAGGAGGGTGCCAAGAAGATTGAGGCAGCGCTGAACAACGCGAACCTGAATCCCACCGTGATCAGCAAAGACATCGTGGGACCGCAGGTCGGCAAGGACCTGCAGAGCAAGGGCATCTGGGCCACGCTCACCGCGCTCGGCGGCATCCTGATCTACATCGCGGTCCGTTTTCGTCTGACGTTCGCCGTTGGCGCGATCGTCGCGACGTTCCACGACATCCTGATCACCCTGGTGTTCCTCTGGGCGTTCGGGTACGACATGTCGCTCAACATCGTCGCGGCCATCCTGACGATTGCCGGCTATTCGGTGAACGACACCATCGTCGTCTTCGACCGCGTGCGCGAGAACCTGCGGACGATGCGCCGTGAGCCGCTGGACGAGGTCGTGAACAAGAGCGTGAACCAGACGCTCGGCCGCACGATCATCACCTCGGGCGTGACGTTCCTGTCCGTGCTCGCCCTGTATCTGTTCGGTGGCGAAGTGCTGCGTGGATTCGCGTTCACGATGCTGATCGGCATCATCACTGGTACCTACTCGACGGTGTTTATCGCCGCCGCGATTGCGATCATTCTGAGCCGACGCACTCCCACGATGGGCGCCGCGTCAGCAAAGGCGCGCACGGCCCGCGCGTGATCGTTCGGCGCCAGTGAATCTGTTCACGGCTGCGCTGCTCGGCGTCATTCAGGGACTCACCGAGTTCCTGCCGGTGTCGTCGACGGCGCACCTGTTGATAGCCGGGGAACTGCTGCACGTCAAGGACCCGACGTTCACGATCGCGATCCAGTTCGGATCGATCCTGGCGGTCGTGTGGCTCTACCGTCGCAAGCTGTGGTCGGTGCTGACGCAACTGCCGTCGAGCGGCGGCAGTGCGGCGCGTCAGTTTGCCGTGATGGTCGTGGTGGCGTTCCTCCCGGCCGCTGTTGCCGGGGCGTTGCTGTCGAAGTTCATCAAGGCGGTGCTTTACAACAGCCAGTTGGCCATCCCGATTGCCTTTATCGTCGGCGGCATCGTGATGTTGATTGTCGAGAGACGTCGGCCGAAGCCGACCGTGGTGAGGGCGGATGAAACGCCGCTCGCCAAGGCGTTCGCGATCGGGTGTTGGCAGGTGCTCGCGCTGGTGCCTGGCGTGTCTCGGTCGGGCGCCACGATTGTCGGGGGGCTCATGGCAGGCCTGGAGCGGCCGGCCGCGGCTGAGTTCTCCTTCTTTTTGGCGATTCCGACGATGGCGGGGGCGTTTGCCAAGGACATGTGGGACGTCCGCCATGAACTGACCGTGCAAGCGGGCTCAGAGATTGCGGTAGGGCTCATCATGGCGTTTGTCGCGTCCGTGCTGGTTGTGGGGCCGTTCCTGAAGTTTGTGAGCCGGTCGGGGTTTGCGCCGTTCGCGTGGTATCGCATCGCGGCAGGTGCCGCGCTGCTCGGCATGGTGTGGATGGCGAGGTAGTCGGCACGATGTTGCAGTGGCTGCGCCGGAGCGTCATTACCGGGTTCTTCGTGACGGTGCCGCTTGCCGTGAGTCTGGTCGCCTTGGTATGGACGTTTCGCCTGATCGATGGCGTCACGAGCGGACTGTTCGAACGTCTATTGGGCCAGCACGTGCCCGGGTTGGGCCTGCTCACGGCGGTTGTGCTGCTCGTGGTGACCGGCGCATTTGCCCGCAACGTGTTGGGAAGACGCCTGCTGGGGCGGGGGGAACTGCTCCTGATGCAGATTCCGGTGTTCCGCACCGTCTACGGGCCGGTCAAGCAGTTGCTGGCGGCGTTTTCGCCGGACAACGAATACGGCTTCAAGCAGGTCGTGCTGGTGGAAGACTCGGTTCGTGGGTCGATTCTGGGGTTCCTGACCAAGGAATTCGTGGTCGATCGAGGCAATGGGAGGGAGACGATGATGGCGGTGTACGTGCCCACCAACCATCTGTACCTCGGCGACATCGTGGTGTGCCGGGCTGAGCAGGTGACGTTTCCTGATTTGACCGTGGAGCAGGGTATTCGAGTGTTTCTGACTGGCGGCATGGCGTTGCCGGCTGAGATGCGGGCTGGCAGTGACAGTGGCCATCGACCCAATATTGGGGCGGATTTCAAGGTCTAGGGCGTACGCGATTAAGATGCATGCGCCAGCGAGCGTAGCGCTGGCTAGGAGTGGGTGGATCGATGACGGCAGGATGGTCGAGCATGAAGCGGACTTTGTTGGTGTTGGCGGTTGCGGCCGCCTCGTTGGTAATGACCTCGGCGTACCTCGCGGCCAGTCCGCAGGAGGCAGCGACGCAGGCCGCGGCTCCCGTGCATCGCGGCGGTGAAGCGAACCTGGTCTTGCCCGACCTGAGTCAGGTCTCGTTCCTGGGCGTCGACGGCCACACGCTGCTGTTCTCCGGCATCGTGGTCTCGCTCCTTGGGCTGCTGTTCGGTCTGGTGATCTACAGCCAGTTGAAGAACCTGCCGGTGCACTCATCGATGCTCGAGATCTCCGAGCTCATCTATGAGACCTGCAAGACCTATCTCATCCAGCAGGGAAAGTTCCTGCTGATCCTTGAACTGTTCATCGGCACCATCATCGCGTTCTACTTCGGCTACCTGCAGCACATGCCGTTCATCAAGGTCGCGATCATCCTGGGCTTCAGCCTCGTCGGCATCGCAGGCAGCTACGGCGTGGCGTGGTTCGGCATTCGCGTCAACACTTTCGCCAACTCGCGCACGGCCTTTGCGGCCCTCAAGGGCAAGCCGTTCCCGTGCTACGCGATTCCGCTCAAGGCCGGCATGAGCATCGGCATGATGCTGATCAGCGTGGAACTGCTCCTCATGCTCTTCATCCTCTTGTTCGTTCCGGGCGACTACGCCGGCGCCTGCTTCATCGGCTTCGCCATCGGCGAGTCGCTGGGCGCCGCGGCGCTCCGTATCGCGGGCGGCATCTTCACGAAGATCGCCGACATCGGTTCTGACCTGATGAAGATCGTCTTCAAGATCAAGGAAGACGACGCGCGCAACCCGGGCGTGATCGCGGACTGCGTTGGCGACAACGCCGGCGACTCGGTGGGCCCGTCGGCCGACGGCTTCGAGACCTACGGCGTCACGGGCGTGGCGCTGATCTCGTTCATCCTGCTGGCCGTCAAGAGCCCGGAAATTCAGATTCAGCTGCTCGTGTGGATCTTTATGATGCGCATCGTCATGGTGGTGGCATCGGGGCTGTCGTATTTCGTCAACGAAGCGTGGGCCAAGGCGCAGTACGCCACCGTAGACAAGATGAACTACGAAGCGCCGCTGACGCGTCTCGTGTGGCTCACGTCGATCGTCTCGGTGGTGCTGACCTACGTGGCGTCCTACCTGTTGATCCCGAACCTGGCGGGCGATCCGAGCCTGTGGTGGAAGCTGTCGTCGGTCATTACCTGCGGCACGCTGGCGGGTGCGATCATTCCTGAGCTGGTGAAGGTCTTCACGTCGACCGAGTCCGCGCACGTTCGCGAAGTTGTGACGTCTTCGGAAGAGGGTGGGCCATCGCTCAACATCCTGTCCGGTCTGGTGGCGGGCAACTTCAGTGCCTATTGGCTGGGCATGGCCATCATGGTGCTGATGGCGATTGGCTACGCCGTGAGCACGGGCATTCCGGCGATTGATGCCTTCAATCCGGCGGCGGGTGGAATGATGCTGGCGCCCGCGGTCTTCGCGTTTGGTTTGGTGGCCTTCGGCTTCCTCGGCATGGGCCCGGTAACGATCGCAGTCGACTCCTACGGTCCCGTCACAGACAACGCGCAGTCGGTGTTCGAGCTTTCGACGATCGAGACGATCCCGGGTATCGAGGCCGACCTGAAGAAGAACTTCGGATTCACGGTTGACTTCGAAAAGGCCAAGCACAACCTCGAAGAGAACGACGGCGCCGGCAACACGTTCAAAGCGACGGCCAAGCCCGG
>CAYHEX010000026.1:0-24383 GCA_964355365.1 uncultured Solibacteraceae bacterium
CGGACAAGAGCTCCTGTCCCTGTTCGAGCACGAGTGCGCGCAGCACGCCGCGCTGCGCGAGCGTGAGCCGCTGCCACTGCTCTTCGAACACGGTGGCCTGCTGGCGCATCATCCGCGTCAATGTCGTGTGCAGGTCTTCCAGGCCCACCGTCTTTCGCCCCGCCGCCCGCACGTCGTCCCACGTCTCGTGCGCGAGGCGCTGCACGTCGTAGGGCACGTTGTCGGCCAGATCGACCAGGGCGGCGCCCAGGCCCGCCTCAGCGCGGAGGCCCGTCTTGGTGAAGCGCGCCTCCAGCCACTCCGCAAACTCGTCGGGGTCGATCTTCTGGAGACGCATGACCGGGCCGGCCTTGTAGAAGGGTCGGCGCGAGCTGATCATGCGCTCCATGAGCGATGGCTCCGAGCCGGCGAAGACATAGCCGACGTCGCGCTGTTGCTGCACGGCGGCGCGGAGCGCTTCCTCGACGGCGGTGCCGCCATCGAACGATGCGATCGTCTGAAACTCGTCGAGCGCGATGGCCATTGGCCGCTTGCGGGCGGCGGCGATGCGGCCGGGCAGCGCGAAGACTTCAGCCGCGAGACGTTCCACATCGCGCGGGGATCGCACGGCCGGAAACGACAGCGACACGGCGGCGGTGCCTGGACCGGAGGCGTTGACGGTGACTTCGGGCCGCACGGTGCGCATCAACTCGGCGGCCCAAGCGCGCAGCCGGGTGACCGGCGTGTCGGCGGCGAGCAGAGCCTGCGCGTAGGCCTCGAGAAACCCCACGTAGGAGCTTGAGCCTGCCACGGTGACCGACACGGTGAGTACGCGCTCTTTGGCCAGCGCGTCGAGCGTGCGCCGGATGAGCGACGACTTGCCGTAACGGCGGGGCGAGATCAGAAACACTTTCTGCCCGGCGCTCAAGTCGGTCGTGAGACGGTGGAATTCCTCGTCGCGGTCGGCGAACGCGCCGGCCGCGACAATTTCTCCGTAGACGAAGGGGTTGTCGGCTGCCATTACTGTGAACACCGTAATGATTACCCTGAATGACATAATGGCGCAAGTGCTCCGCCAATTTTTCGCATCCCAGCTCGCCCACGCGTTGTCGTGGGGCACGGCGGCCGGCTACGTGGCCTATCTGATGCTCGGCGCCGTTCGGGGCTTTACCCTGATCCCCTCGACGACGCTGGTGCTCGCCGCGGTGGCGTTCTTCCCGCCCGGGCCGCTCCTCGCCGTCACGCTCCTCGGCATCGCGATCTCGTCGTCGAGCATCTACTTCTTTTCGTCGGCGCTGCATCTGGACGAGCGGTTGGCGCGAAAACATCCCGAGCAGGTCGCCAAGATCACGGATCTGATCAACCGATACGAACTGCCGATCATCATCGGCTGGAGCTTCTTCCCGCTCGCTCCGACCGACCTGATTTGCTACGTCTGCGGCGTGCTGCGGGTCAACTTCTGGAAGTTCCTGATCGGCGTCACGATCGGCGAAGGCGCCATCTGCGCGATCTACATCTACGGCGGCGATCAGATCCTGCGCTGGATGGGCTGGCGCTGATCAGTCCTGCCTGAGCGCCACGTTCGGGGAGACCGCCGCCGCTTTCCGGGCAGGCAGCCAGCAGGCGAGAGCCGCCACAACGACCAGCACCGCCGGCACGCCAATCAGGACGGGGACGTCCTTCGCGCCGCCGCGGACCAGATGCAGGTCCACGAACAGCACGATCAGCCAACCGATCGCCGCGCCCATCATCACCACCCGCATGCTTTCGGCCACGATGCCGCCAACGACACGGTCAGTGGTAGCGCCGAGGGCCAGACGCACACTGATTTCCTTCGTGCGCTGCGACACCGAATACGCGACCACGGCGTAGATGCCGATCGCGGCCAGCACCAGCAAGAGCGGCCCCAGCACCGCAAACATCCGGGCGGGGATCTTGCGCAGCACCAGATTCCTGTCGATGTGCTCCGTCAACGTCCGCACGTTGTAGAGAGGGAGTTCCGGGTCGATGTTCCGTACGGTGTCTCGCACGATGGTGGCGAGGGTGTCTTCGAGCCCCGGCCGCGAGCGCACGTGGATTTCGCCCGCGGACACGGTGCGGTCCCGGTACGTGAAGTACATCATCGCGGTCGGCGGTTCGCCGAACGCCTCGTAGGTGGTGGTGCCCACGACGCCGACGATCGTGTAGATGCGATCGCGCGACGTAACCTGCCGGCCAAGCGGCTCCGCGCCCTTGAGGTATTCGCGCACGAACGCGTCGTTGACGACAACCTGCCGCGGCGCCGCGGGCTCGGTGAGTTGCGCGAAGTCGGTGCCGCTGAGCAGCGGGATGCCAAGGGTCGTGAAGTAGCCGGGCGTGACGATGTTGGACAGGCACTCGTCGGGCCGGCCGTCAGGTCGGGCGATGCCTTCGATCGTGAAGTTCCGCGACGGCAGGCCGTGAATGTCGAGCGGCACGTTCGACGCGATCGCGGCCGCTTCCACCACGGGTATCTCGCGCAGGCGCGTGAGGAGCCGGTCGGTGAACGAGCGCAGGGCCAACGCCTGTTCGGCGTCGGTCCCGGAAATCCGTCCGGTCAAGTCGTATGCGGAGAGCAGCACGCCTTCGGTGCGAAACCCGGGGTCGGTGTCCTGCGTGTCCTGGAAACCGCGATAGAACAGACCGGCCACGGTGAGGAGCATGAGAGCGAGCGCCACCTGCGCGCCCATCAGCACGTTGCGCATGCCACTACGCGCGTTGCCACGTGCGCCCGCGCGGAGCGCGCCCATCGGATCGGCGTCAGCCAGTTGCGCGGCCGGCGGCGCGCCAAACAGCAGGCCCGACAGCAATCCGAGCACGACGGCGAACAGCAGCGTGGTGCCGTCGATGTGCGTCTGGAACTTGACCGGAAAGGCGCCGGTCATTGGCACAGCGCGCAGCGCCTCGGTGCCCCACATCGCGATCAGCACACCCAACGCGGCGCCCATCATCGCGAGCATGAGGTTTTCGGTGACGAGCAGGCTCACGATACGCCAGGGACGCGCACCAAGGGCGAGGCGCACGCCCACTTCCTTCTGCCGCGCGCTGGCCCGGGCGAGCACGAGGTTGGCGGTGTTGCCGCATACGGTCAGCAGGAGCAGCAACATGATGACCTGCAGAAACCACAGTGCGCTCGCGAAGAAGCGCTGCGGTCCCCGCGGCGCGTCGAAGAACGGCAGGACTTCGCTGGTGACCTTCGTATTGCTCGCCGGATACTGCGCTGCCAGATCACGAAACGCGATGGCGGCATCGTCAACAGCCTGCTCGCGCGTCCGGCCCTCACGCAGGCGCCCCATCACGGCGTAGCCCCGCTGCGCGCGGTCCTCGAGTTCATTGGAGCCCGCGTACATCAGGGGCGCGATGGTGGCCGGCAGCCAGACGTCGAAGCTGAGACCGAGAACTGAGCCCTGAAAGTCTCGCGGCGCGACGCCCACGATCGTGAGGACCTGATCGTTGGCGCGCAGTGTTTTCTGCAGCACGTCCGATGCGCCGCCGAAGTGCGATTGCCAGTAGTCAAAGGAGATGACCGCGACCGGGTCGCCACCAATGCGTGCGGTGTCGGCAGGCGCCAACAGGCGTCCGGCCGCTGGGCGCACGCCCAGCACATCGAAGAAGTTGCCGGAGACGAGTTGCGCGTACGCGCGCTCTGTGCGGCCGGACTCGCCCACATAGAGCGGCGCCATACGGAACGCGGTCAGTTCGTCAAACGACCGCAGGCGTTCGCGAAGATCGCCGTACTCTTTCCATGATGACGACGGGTAGGCACCCGTGTCGGTGACGGCTTCAACGAAGTAGAAGCCGCGGCCGTTGACCACGCCGGGCAGTGGGTTGAAGACGACTGTTTGAATCCACGAGAACACCGTGGTGTTCACGCCGATGCCGGCGCCGAGCGACACCACGATCACGATCGCGAGCACCGGCATCCGGGCGATCGCCCGCCAGGCGTGTCGGACGTCGCGCCAGACGCTACCCACGGCCGTGCAGCTTCTTCATCCCGCCCAGCCAGCTCGACACGTCAGCGCCCATGAGGTGGAGGCTCAGGCCTGCGCCGACCACGATGAGGAACACGACCCAGAAGACGACGGTTGAGGTTTTCATCCGCATGACGCGAGGTTACCGAAGCGGACCTGAATGACAAATGAACGGGTCAGCCGTTCAGATCGAGCGCGGCGTCGCTGCTCGCTGTGGTGCGACGTGGGGTGGAACGCTCCGCCGAAGCCGCTTTCGGGGCAGACGCGATTGGAGTTATCGCGTCCCACTGCGCCGGCCGGCACCATCGCGTCCAAGAACGGCAACGCGATAGTGACGCCCAGTCCCTTGAGCGCGGTGCGGCGCGACAGATGCCGGCCGGTCAGCATGTTGCGGTTACTTCTTCAGACGGAGGGCCGTCCACGTCATCGGGCCCATGAGGCTGGTCAAGTCCCCGGCCACCGATCCGTCCGCCTTCACGGAACCGATGAACTCCATGTGCACGTCCTGTCCGTGTGCCTGACCGTCGGCCGTGAAGGTCACTTTGCCATCGCCGGCCGTGCCGGCAATCCGCAGCACGCCCAGATGCTCGCTCGTGTACGTGCCCGCCAACGTGGCGCCGGACTGCTGAAGTGCCAGCGTCCCAACCACCGCCGCCGGTTCCGCCATCAACGTCATCGTCCAATCGCCGGCGAACGTCGCCGCCGCCGCGGCCGGCTGACCGGTCGATGCGGTGCGCTGTCGCAGGCGCTCGGCGGTGAACTTCATCGCGCCGTTCGGCGAGGCGAACTCACCCGCAAGCGTGCCGTTCTCGGTGATCGTTCCTGTGAGCTTCAATGAGGTCGATGCCGCAGGCGCTGACGAGGCGGCGGCACCCGACGGCGGCGCGCCGGCGTGCTGTTGCATCGCGACCGCGGCCTTGCCGGCCAACGTGAACGACGAGCCGGTGAGCTCGCCTGCCATCGGGATGTCTTTGCCCATCATCATCAGCGTGCCTTTGAGTGACGCACCGTCCTGTTCGAGCACGAGCGCGACCGGAATCACGTGATCGCCGATGATCGAAACGTTCCAGGTGCCCGCCATTGGCGCTGGTTTGGTGGTCGTCTGCGCGACGGCAGACGTGGAGAACGATGCGCAGAGCAGAGCGAATGCGGCGAGATGAAGCGATCGAAACACCTGACGAGCCATATGTGAATCTCCTTGGAGATCCAGACTACTGACCGGCGTCTGAATCGGTCATGAACGCGCCGTTCAACTGCGGTTCAGGTAAGTGCGCTATAACGGACACGTGCGAGTGCTGGTTGTGGAGGACGAGCCGTTGCTGCTGCGCCAGTTGTCGCAGGCGTTGACCGACGCCGGCTACGTGGTCGACACGGCGGCCGATGGCACCGCCGCCGACTTTCTCGGACACACCGAACCGTACGACGCGGTGTTACTCGACCTGGGGCTGCCGCACATGGACGGCCTCACCGTGCTGCGCCGCTGGCGTGAAGCCGGCGTGACGATGCCGGTGCTGGTGCTGACCGCGCGGGGCAGCTGGCACGAGAAGGTGCAGGGCATCGACGGCGGCGCCGACGACTACATGGCGAAACCGTTTCAGATCGAGGAAGTACTCGCACGGCTGCGCGCATTGATCCGGCGCACGAGCGGGCAACTGACGCCGGAGCTGGCGTGCGGCGGCGTCGCATTGAATCCGAAACTCGCGCGCGTCACGCTCGACGGCGTGCCGGTCAAGCTCACGAGCCACGAGTTCCGCGTGCTGTCGGATCTGATGCACCACCGTAGCCGGGTGGTGTCACAGAGCGAACTGACCGAGCACATCTACGCGCAGGATTTCGATCGCGACTCGAACACGGTCGAGGTCTTCATCGCGCGCCTGCGCAAGAAGCTGGGTGCCGAGCTGATCGAAACGATTCGAGGCCTCGGCTATCGGATGAAGGCGGTCGGGTAATGGCGCGGCGCTCCATGGGATCGCAGCTCGCGATCGGATCTCTGCTCTGGACACTCGGCATCGTGGCCGTTGTCGTGGCGCTGGTCGCCGGCTTCGTGCACTTCCGGCCGATCAGAGTCTTCGTCGTCCCGCTGCACTTCGGCGCCGTGGGTTTTGCGGCGGCGATTCTGTTGGTGGCCGGGTTGCTGCAATTCCGGAGGGGCCTCTCCCCGTTTGTTGAGCTTCGGCACCGGCTGCAGGCCGTGCGCGACGGATCGGCAGACTCGGTTGAGGGCGACTACCCATCCGAGGTTCAGCCGGTGGTGACCGATCTCAATGCGCTGCTCGCGCATCAGGCCGCCGCCGTAACGCGCGCGCAGTCGAAAGCCGGCGATCTGGCTCACGGCCTCAAGACGCCGCTGGCCGTGCTCGCGCAGGAAGCCGACCGGGCTGCGACGGCGGGCCATGCTGAGTTAGCCGAGACGATCCGCCAGCAAGTGTCGCGGATGCAGCGGCAAGTCAGCTATCACCTCGCGCAGGCCCGCGCAGCCGCGTCCGGCGCCACGCTCAACGCTCGGTGCGACGTCAGGGAATCCGCCGAGGGCCTCGCGCGCACACTGCGGCGCCTCTACGCCGATCAGGGATTGACCATCGAGGTCCACGCCGACGCTGCACACATCGTGCGCGTGCAGCGCGAGGACCTTGACGAGATCCTCGGCAACATTCTCGACAACGCCTGCAAGTGGACCCGCACGCGTGTCGTCCTCACCTCCGCGCTACAGGACGGCCGGATCCTCATCACCGTGGATGACGATGGCGCAGGGATCGCGCCGGAGTTGCGTGAGGCGGTGCTGCAGCGGGGCGTGCGCGCCGACGAGGCCGCGCCCGGTTCGGGCCTCGGCCTGTCCATCGTGAGAGATCTCGTGGAGTTGTACGGCGGAAACATTGCGCTGACCGACAGCCCGTTGGGCGGGTTGCGGGTCACGCTCGGGCTCTAAATGCTTCGGTGGACCTAAAGGTCCACCGCTACATCAGGCGCGTCCCGCGAAGTCGCGGGTTTCCGTGTGCACTTTCACTTTCTCGCCTTCTTTGATGAAGAGCGGCACGCGGATTTCCATGCCCGTGTTCGTGGTCGCCGCCTTCGTCACGCTGCCGCTTGACGTATCGCCGCGAACGGCCGGCTCCGTGTAGGCGATCGTCATCTCCACCAGCGGCGGAAACTGCAGGCTGATCGGGTTGCCATTGTATTTGTGGACTTGAATTTCGAGGTTGTCGACCAGCAGATACCGGTCTTCGCCGGTGGTCTCGTCAGACAGCGTCAGCGTCTCGAACGACTCCTGGTCCATGAAGTGATGACCGTCGCCGTCGGAGTATAGGAATGTTGCCGGCACTTTGATCAGGTCGGGCTCGCCGAATCGGTCACTGGCTTTGAACGTCTTGTCGAAGACCGCGCGGGTCAGCAGGTTGCGCATCTTGATCCGGACGAGTGTCTGTCCGCCGCGGGCCGTGGGCTTCGACACCTCGACGTCCAGGCAGTGGAACGGCGCGTTCTCGAACTCGAAATACATCTTGCGCTTGATTTCTATTGCTTCAATCTGGCTGGCCATGCGGACATTCTACCGGTTCAGCGGCCCCGGTCGAGAATCGCCGGGGATCGGGGGCTATCATTCAGCATGCCCTCAGCGGTCAGCATCTTCAACGACGTGATCGGCCCCGTCATGCGCGGGGCGTCGAGTTCGCATTGCGCAGCGGCGCTGCGGATCGGCCGGCTGGCGCGCGATCTGATGGGCGAGGATATCGCCGATATCCTGATCGAGTTCGACACGAACGGGTCGCTGCCCAACACGCACGAGAGCCAGGGCTCGGACATGGGCTTGTTCGGGGGACTGCTGGGCTGGGATGCGGCCGATGAACGGCTACCCGACTCGCCGGCCGCGCTGAAGGCGGCCGGCACGAAGGTCACGATCAGCTACATCGACTGCCACGATCCGCATCCCAACACGTATCGGCTCACGCTGACCAATGCGCGCGAGCGCCACACCATGATCGCCATCTCCACCGGGGGCGGCATGATCGAAGTGCTCGAGATCGACGGGCAGAAGGTGTCGCTCGACGGTGGCAGCCGCGTGGAGTTCTCCGGCCGCGTCCTCAATCCCGTGCTGCCAGTGCTGTCACAGCCGAACGCCACGCTGCCCTACCGCTCGTGCGCCGAGTTGATGGCGCTCGATGCCGGTCGCGAGATCCCGCTCTGGACATGGGCCGTCGAGTACGAGAAGGCCCGCGGCGCGCTGACCGACGAAGCGGTCCTCGCGATGATGGTGGACATCGTGCGCATCCTGCGGCGGTCGATCGCGCAGGGTGTGGCCGGCACGACGTATGCCGACCGCATCCTCGGCCACCAAAGCGGCCAGTTCGCCGCCAAGATGAAATCGGGTGGACTGCTGAATGGCGGAGCGCTCAACCGTACCGTGCTCTATGTGACGGCGCTGATGGAAGTGAAGAGCTCCATGGGCGTGATCGTCGCCGCCCCAACCGCGGGCGCCTGCGCGGCGCTGCCGGCATCGGTCATTGCGATCGCAGAAGAGATGAATCTCGGCGAAGAGGACATGGCGCGGGCGATGCTGGCCGCCGGCGCGATCGGCCTGTTCATCGCGGGACCGTGGACGTTCGCCGCCGAAGTCGGCGGCTGTCAGGCCGAAGGCGGATCGGCGGCCGCGATGGCGGCGGCCGCGCTCGTGACCCTCGGCGGCGGCAACCTGACGCAGGCGACCTCGGCCGCGTCGATGGCGCTCCAGAGCATGCTCGGACTGATCTGCGATCCGGTGGCCGCGCGTGTGGAAGTGCCGTGCCTCGGCAAGAACATCATCGCCGCCAGCAACGCGTTGTCGTGCGCGAACATGGCGCTCGCCGGCTTCGATCAGGTGATCCCGTTCGACGAAGTGGTCGACGCGGCGCGCCGCGTGGCCGACAACATGCCACGTGAACACCGCTGCACGTCCCTCGGCGGGCTGGCCACAACGCCGACGGCGATCAAGCTCAGCGCTTCGCTCGCTTCCAGGCTTCGTAGCGTAGCCGGAGTGTCTTGACCGGATCCGCGTCTTCGTCGGCCTTGATGTCGCCCTCGGTGACGCTGATGAACATCGAGTAGTTGCCGTCGCTGTACGAGGTTTTGTTGGTGTCGCTCTTCTCGGCCAGCAGGATATAGGCGATGTGCGACGTCTTGATCGTGCACGGCGCAGGCGTCTTCGGCAACGAGTCGCACGAGCAACGCTTGTCGCCGCCTTTCGCATCTGCGGCCTCCATCGCCGCCATGACGCGATCGGTCAACTCCCCCTTCGCCGCGATGAACGCCTTCACCGCGTCATGCACCACATCGTCGCTCGCCAGAATGTTGCCCTGAATCGAGTAGTAGATCGGCTCGCCCGGCACTTGTCCCTGTGAGTGCAGGGACGCGGCCTGATTGGCTGTGCCCGAGTGGCCAGCCGCGCGGCCGGTCATGTCGATGATGCCGAACTGTCGCGATTGAAAGTTTGGATCCGCGCTGAGCAGTTTGATGATGTCGGCGGGCGCTGTGCCCTTCTGCAGTTCGGCGTAGATCAGATTCTGGTTGGCGAACGTGGCGTCAACGTTGGCCTGAGCTGCAGCCGCCGCCACGCCCGGGACCACGATCGCCTGAATACTGCGGAGGCCGAACGGTGGCGCGCGGCGCACAAGATTGGCGCCGGTCACGCACGTGGCCGACGCGACGACAGACTGACCGGTCTTCGAGTTGAGGGCCACCACCGACCAGGTAGCGAACGCGGCGTTCGGCACGCACAGCAGAGCCAGCAGCATGGAAATGCGGACAAGTCGGATCATGTGCGGGATACTAACCCGGCCATGAAGAAACTGCTCCTGTTGATTGTTGTTCTCGGCGTCGGCGTCGCGGCACAGAGCCATCGGGCCACGCAGAATGCGGCCGCGCGTGACGCGTTCGCGCAAGCCGATTCGATCAGGGACAGCGATCCGGAGAAGGCCGCCGGCTTCTACAAACGGGCCCTCGACGCCGACCTCGACTACCTGCCGGCCCACGAGGGCTACATCATGGCGATGAAGCGCTGGAAGATGGGGCCCGAGCCCCCGTCACCGCCACCGGATCCGAAGGGTCCGAAGAACGCGAAGGGCGTGCTGATCTATTTCGCGCCGAAGACGCGCGCGATTCCGCTCGGCGGCGGTCTGGCCAGCGACGAACTGAAGGCGACGTATGGCGCGTGGATCCAGCAGTATCCCGGCAAATCGGTGCTGCATTGGGGCCTGGGTTTTGTGTCGCTCAACACCGATCGCGCCGCCGCTGAGGCCGCGCTGAAGAAGGCGGTCGCGCTGGATCCGAAGTTCTCGCCTGCCTATCGGACGCTCGCGCTGCTGTCGCAGATCAATCGCGACAACGACGGCCGCGCGGCGTGGTTGAAGAAGGCCGTTGAGGCTGATCCACTCGACGACGACTCCCTGCTTGAATACACGGACGTCCTCCCGGAAAGCGAACGGGCGGCGCAGTTGTGGGCTGTGGCCGATCGGTCGCCCGGCACGATGGCCGCATACAGCGCGCTGCTTCGTCTCTCGAACGTGGCGCCCACGCCGGAAGCGAAGCTGCCGGTGTACATGCGGATGTGGAAGACCTTCCCTGACATGAAGACCTACTCGTACTGCTGGTCCATGAAGACGCTCTTCGCGCTGACGACCGGCAGCGATCCGTCTACGGCGCTCGACGTCGCCAGGCGGTTCGACGACGTGTGCGGCGGGGATCCGGACTGGCCGGACCTCCTTGCGTATCAGATGAAGTTCAACGAGGCGCGTGATCTGGTCGCGGCGAAGCAGTTCGCCAAGGCGCGCACCGCGCTGGCGTCGTTCGCGCCGCCGCGGTCGACCGACGGCGTGCCCTACTACCTCCTTCGCGCGGAGGCTGAAGGCGCGGGCGCGCCGCAGGCCGGCTACGCGAGCCTGCTCGCCTCTGCGGCCAAGGAACCGCGCGACGTCCTGAACAAGGCGCTCGTCGCGTTCGGCGCGAAGATCGGCAAGACACCGGCGCAGGTCGATGACGACGTGTGGACGACGCTATCGGCAACGGCCAAGCCGTTCAAGGACTTCACGCTGGTGCGCTACGACACCGGCGAGAAGCTGACGCTGTCGAGCCTGCGCGGCAAGGTGGTGCTCGTGAACTTCTGGTTCCCGACGTGCGGCCCCTGCATGAACGAGTTCACCTACATTCAGCAGGCACTCGACAAGTACAAGGCCAGAGGCTTCGAGATCCTGGCGATCAACATCGTGCCGAAGGAAGACGGTCAGGTGCTGCAGACCGTCAAGGACAAGAAGGTTACGTTCATCACCCTCAAGATGTCGGACGACGAGTTTGCCTCGCGCGAGTACCGAGTGGCCGGAGCGCCGTCCAACTTCCTGCTCGACCGCGACGGCCGCCTGATCTACCGACCGCAGATCCACGACCGTGAGACGGCGCGGACATTCGAGTTGGAGATCGAGATGCTGCTGAAGCGCGGGGCGGCCCGGTAGGCCGGTTTAGCGCTTCTTCTCCGGGACGATGGTCTCTCCACGAGCCAGCATCGCGACGAGTGCGGTGATCTTCTTCGCTCGTCCTTCGGGCGTCTTCATGTTGTTCGTGCGAAACGTCAGCGCGAACAGGTTCATGCGGCCGAGCGTCTGGAATGTCTTCTTCGCCTTCGGGTTGGCGTTGATGGCCGCGCGAAGATCCGCAGGAATCGTCTCGACCGACGCGCTGCGGATGGGCGCGTAGGCGGCGTCCCAACGGCCGTCGGCTTTTGCGGCATCGACCTTGGCCTGTCCGTGCGGTGTCATTCGACCCGCGGCGGTCAAACGCGCGATGTGCGCCTGATTGACCTGGCTCCAGATGCTCTTCGCTTTGCGGGGTGTGTAGCGCTGCAGAAACGATTGCTCATCGAACGACTTCCGGATCGCGTCAATCCAGCCCCAGCACAGCGCCACTTCCAGCGCCTCGGCGGTCGTCACGCTCGGCAAGCCCGAGTCCTTCTTGTGCACCTTCAGCCACACTTCGGTCTCGCGCGCGTGTTGCTTCGACAGCCACGTCTCGAACGCCTCGGCGGTGCGGAAGCTCTTGATCTTCTTGGGGTCAGCGATCATCGGGGCCATTTCCTCGCGGACCTGAAGGTCCGCGACTACGAGTGCGACGACCCGATCGTTTTCGCCAGTTTCAGCACGATCTCGAACTCGTCTTTGGTCACGGGCTGCACCGAGAGGCGGCTCCCCTTCTGCGTCACCATCATGTTCCCGAGCCCCTTGGCGCCCTTGAGCGTCTCGAGCGACACGGTGCCCTGGAAGTTCTTCACAAAGCCGATGTCGACCATGAACCAGGTCGGCTTGGCCTTGTCGCTGTCTTCGTCGTAGTAGTGGCTCTTCTTGT
The DNA here is from genome assembly GCA_964355365.1 of uncultured Solibacteraceae bacterium. Taxonomy (GTDB): domain Bacteria; phylum Acidobacteriota; class Vicinamibacteria; order Vicinamibacterales; family SCN-69-37; genus SCUN01. Next base: position 12,327 of record CAYHEX010000026.1, read on the forward strand.
TGAACGCCGACGCGTCGGGATAGCTCGTCCGCACGATCTTCGCCAGGCCCGTCACGCCGGAGGGCTCCGCGTTTGACGCGTAGAAGAGCACGTCATCGCCGAGCTGCATGTCGTCGCGCATGTAGTTGCGCGCCTTGTAGTTGCGGACGCCTTCCCAGTTCGTGGCGCCGTCGCGCTGGAGATCGTCGATCGTGTACGCGCTCGGCTCGCACTTCATCAACCAGTAACGCTTGGCCATCAGTCTCTCCGGTACGGAATCTCGGTGAAGGGCGGCAGGCCCGCCGCGTCGATGATCGCCAGCAGGCCGGCGCGATCGTGGAACTCAACGCCGTCACGATCGATCACCACCGTGTTCGGGTACAGCGGCGCCAGCCGGCGGAATTCCGAATCGATGAGCCGGAAGCGTCGCACCATCATGTCCACTTCCTCGTGGGGGCGATGGCGCAGCTTGATGTGCTTTTCGATCGTGTTCGTGCTCGACGTCAACACGATCGTGCGGTCGGGGTTCCACGAGTCGCCCAGCGGCAGCACCTCGCGCAGCGCGGCATGGTCGCTCTCGGGGTATTCCGCGATGTGGGCTTCCAGCGTGAGGCGCGAGCCCTCGAAGAAGATGATGCGGCCGTCGCGGTCGTGTGTCATCGCGTCGCGGTAGTTCGCGTCGTAGAGTTCGGCGAAGTACCGCGTGACCCCGACGGCATTCACGCCCAACCCGATGTCGTGAAGCACGCGCGGATCCCACACGCCGCCTTCGCCTTCACCGTACGCGCCATTGCGATAGAGATCGCCCAACTGGCGCAGCAGTGTGCTCTTCCCGATGCCGGGACCGCCGACAATGGCTACTCGCATGGTTCAGGCATTGTAGTGCGGTCGCGCATTGGGTAACCACAGGGCCAGAAGGCCGACGGCCGGCAGAAACGCGCAGACTTCGTATACGAATGTGATGCTCGTGTGGTCCGCGAGCACGCCCAGGGCGGCTGCGCCCAACCCGCCGACGCCGAACGCGAAGCCAAAGAACAGCCCGGACACCAGACCCACGCGGTGCGGCACCAGTTCCTGCGCGTACACAAGAATCGCCGAGAACGCTGACGACAGAATCAATCCGATGACGACGCTCAGGACCGTGGTCCAGAACAGGTTCGCGTACGGCAGCATCATCGTGAACGGCAGCACGCCCAGGATCGACGTGAGGATGACGGGCTTGCGGCCCACGCGATCGCCGATCGGGCCGCCCATGAAGGTGCCGGCGGCCATGGCGCCGAGAAATGCGAACAGGTGCAACTGCGCGCTGTGTTCGGACACGCCGAAGCGCTGAATCAGAAAGAACATGTAGAACGTGACGATGCTCGTCGTGTAGACATACTTCGAGAACACGAGCACAAACAGAATCACCAGCGTGCGGGTCACGTGCGCGCGCGTCGGGGCCACGTGACCCTCCGGCCGCCGCGAGAGCGGACGCGGCATGCCGATCCGCTCATACCATCGTCCGATGCGCGCCAGCAGCACGATGGTTCCAAGTGCGACGAGCGAGAACCACGCGACGCTGCCTTGTCCGCGCGGCAACACGACGAACGCCGCCAGCAGCGGACCGAGCGACGATCCCAGATTGCCGCCGGTCTGAAACAGCGATTGTGCCAAGCCGTGTTTGCCGCCCGAGGCGACGCGCGCGAGACGTGACGACTCCGGATGGAAGATCGACGACCCGATGCCCACCGTCGCCGCGGCGAGCAACAGCAACGGATAGGTCGAGGCTGTCGACAGCAGCAGCAATCCCACCAGGGTAAAGCCCATACCAATCGCGAGCGAGTACGGCTTCGGATGCCGATCGGTATAGAACCCGACAAGCGGCTGGAGCAGTGACGACGTGACCTGGTTGGTGAGCGTGATGAGCCCGATTTGCCAGAAACTCAGCGCGTAGGCGCTCTTCAGCATCGGATACAGCGCCGGCAGCAGCGCCTGCAGCGTGTCGTTGAGCATGTGGCTGGCGCTGAGCCCAACCAGAATGCTCATCACCGTCTGTTGCTGTCGTGCGGGCGTCACTCGATCGGCGCCCCGATCAGCAGTCGATTCTTCGGCGTGATCTCCGACGGAATGGTCTGCGTCCACACGGTGTAGTTGTGCGACTTGAGTTTCTCCGCACGGACGATGTCGATCGCAAGCGCGCCGTCAACCCAGCCGTCAAGGCTGCCGGTGTCTCCGGCTTTCAGATCGTGACAGCACGGCAGCACCGCCACACGCGCGCGCACGAACGTGGCGCGATCGATCACCTCATCCGTCAACCCACCACACGCATGTGCAGACACCACCACATCCGTCGGCTCCAGCGCCACGTCGTCAATCCCCGCTTCACGGAACTTGACGCGATGATCCAGGCGCGGCCACGCGGCGACGAGCGTGGCGTGGAGCTTCGAGGCCGAAGGAGGAATGACGGGATCCACGACGACGGCATAGGGCGACGTGTCGTCGAGCAGCAGCATGATGTGCGCGAGAAGGCCGTGGCCACCGGCCAGGTCTACGACGCGGCCGCCGCGAAAGAGGCGGCGCACTCGTCGGGCTGTTTCCCACGCTTCGTAAAGTTCTTTTCTCGGCAGGCACCCGGCCTCGCACACGGCGCGACCGATGCGATCGAACAGCGTGTCGCCCGGGAAGAGCGCCAGGTTGTGTGTCGTCAAACGCCCGTTGTACACGTGGCTCTATCTGATCACGAGATCCTGCACTTTGCGTTCGCCGGGCTGAAGCGAGAGCGGCACCGCAGCTTGAACGAGCGACGCAAGCAGCGCCGGATCGAACTGTTCGTCGCGATCCAGCTCGGTCACAGACGCGAGCAGGTACTCACCTGCGGGCAGTGAAAGCGCGCCCGGTCCCGCGAGCGTGAACTGTCCGCTGCTATCGGGTTTCGCGGTGAGGATGCGGCGCGATCCGGTGAGCCAGTACGCCTTGTCGGCTGGAAACACGATCACGGTGTAATCCGTGACCGGCGTGCCCGACGCCCGCGTCAGCTTCCCCGTCACGCCCTGCCACTTGTCGGTGAACGTGACGACGATCTCCTTCGGCAAATTCTCCGGCGTGATGTCGATCGGCCGATCGGCGATGTCTGCGCCGTCAGCGATTACGGATTGCAGCGACCACGTGACGGACATTTGACTGGCGCCGAAGTACATCGGGCCGCCGAAGACGTATCGTCCGGCCTGCACGCCCTGAACCGCGAAGGAGCCTTTGGCGTCAGTCGCGCTGATGATGAGGCCGGTATTACCGCTGCGCGGCACGCCGGCCATCATCGGCTTGAACGGCACAGAGAGACCACTGAGCGTCGGCGCGACAGACGATCCTTCGAACGTCACCCGGCCGCTCAACTGCATCGGCGGGCGCAACGTCACTTGCAGACCGACAAGATCCGCGTTGCTCAACTCCACAGCCATCAGCGCAAACTGACTTCGCGGCACGACGGACGAGCAATTCAGGACATATGCGCCAGGCGCCACGTTGGCGATCGCAAAGTGGCCGTCAGGACCCACACGCGCGGTCATTGTGACTGGCATGACGCTTCCCGGCGGTGGCATGAGAATCACCGTTGCGTCAGTCGGCACCTGTCCGTCCGCGGTCAACACGGTACCTTCCACCCGCATCGTCGTCACGGACTCTGCGCGGAAGTCGATGCCGGTGCGATCGTCACCGGCAGACAGCGCGACGGAGACCGCATCCGACGGTCGCGGCGTGCCGGGATAGTAGATCGGCACCGCGCGCGCTGGCGTCGCCGGCGGCGAAGTCGCCGGCACATTGCCGCGCATCGCGTCGTCGACGTCACGATCCGTCAGTGATCTCGAGGCGGCCTGCACGACATTGAAGCGTGTGGCCACCACCACGTATTCGCCAGGCGGCAGGCCGTAGATGCGATAGCGTCCGCGCTCATCCGTCTGTTCGCCACCACCAACACTGACCAGCACGCGCTCGCCGTTCTGAAGTTTCCGTTGCTGCACCGTGACGGATCCGCGGAGCGGTTGGCCGAGTTCGTCGACGACCGTGCCTGATACCGCCGCGCCGGGCGGGAGTCGGATCACTGCGTCGGTCACTTTCTGTCCGGCGGTCAGCACGATCGGCGTGCCGGGTCGCGCTGGACGTCGCGCGCCGACGACAGCGCCGAGGTACGGTGCCTTACTTGCGCCGACGTTGTATCGATCGGCGGGCAGTGACGTGAATGAGAACTTACCGTCGCGATCCGTCGACGTCACCTTCAACACACCCGTCATCGCCCCGATCAGCACGACGGTTGCCATTCTGAGCGGTCGCGGCGGCGAGTCTGCGCTCATGACGACGCCGCTGATCGCGGCGGTGCCCGAGGGCGCGGGCGTAGATTGCGCCGCGGTCGTCGTGTCGCGTACTTGCGCCTGCGCGCCGACGGCGATTGCCAGCGCGACGACGGTGACGATCAACGTCTGTCTCACGCGGCGGATCAACGCTTCACCTCGACGACCTTCTTCTCGCCTTCAGCGAGCGTCACCTTGGTGGCTGTCTTTGACAGTGCCTCGAGTCTGGGTGCCTGTTGCCAGTCGACGCTCTGCGCATCGGGCACCACGGCGATGAAGTAGTCGCCGGCGGACAATCTGGCGGCAGTGAACGAGCCGTCACGTGCGATGGCGGCGGCACGATATCGGAACACCGCGGCGGCCGGTTCCGCCCATAGCCGGCGATCGGCTGGAAAGATGAGGACGTCGAGATCCTCTGCTGATCCCGTCCGAGCGACGGTGCCGCCGATCGACGCCGGTGGCGCTGCAGACATCGTCAGCACCACGTCAGACACCTCTGAATCAACCTCAAGCGGCACGTCGGTCATATCGACGCCGCCAACCTCAATACTCCTGAGCGTGGGAAGCCCCTGAAGTCCCTGCACGCTGAATTGGTATCGACCAGGCACGAGGAATATTCGAAAGGTGCCGTCGGCATTCAGCGCGACGCTTGGCACGGGCACCGCCAACCCCGGCGGCGGATTCAGCATGGCCGCGATGACCAGCGTGCGAGTCAGACTCTGTGCGGGTGGCAACGTGGCGTTACCCGTCACTTGGACCTTTCCCGACACAACCCCACCAGGCTTGAGCACTACCGACACGCCGTCAATGTCACGATCGCCGACAACGATCGGCACGTAGGCGACGAGCCACGGATCACTGACGTCGCGACGAATCGAGAGCGGGGAGGGAGTATTCGCCCGTCCGAGCAGCGTCATCGCAGTGCCACTCGGCGCGCCGGCGCCGCGCTCGGCGGTCATGACGGTCGCGCGCAGGATGTAGCTGCCGGCGGGCACGTTCACGAAGTCAAAACGTCCATCGGGCTGCAGAACCGTCGGCCGGACCTGCATCTGAATCGCGCCTTCATCGGACTCTCCGCTGGGTGTCATCCAGAGTGACCATGTGTTCAGCGGGCTCGGAGAGCCGATGACGGTGCCGGAGATGTGTGCCGCCTTGACCGCGGTGAGGTTGATGTCGACGTTGGCCTTCTCCTCGCCGGGTTTCACCGTCACGCGATCCGCGCGCGCGACCGTGGCGCTGCTCGGGTAGAGCGTCGGCCCGAACGTGCGCAGCGTGTCATCGAGGCTCGCGGCGTTGGCGCCGACCTTCAACGCGCGCGCCGCGACGCCCATCAACTGCATCGGCTCCGCGGCCAGCGTGGTGAGCAACACGCTATCGAGCGGCAGCGGATCGCGCGTGCACGCGCAGACAACGTAGTCGCCGGGCTGAAGTCCGGAGATGCGGTAGGCGCCTCGATCGTCCGATCGCGCGCCACCCACGCTCGTCATGGTGGGCCGTCCGTTATTGATCGATCGCCTTAGTGCCCCCACCGTCATGCCGGCCACCGGATCGCCCGCATCGTCGCGCAGCGTGCCAGAAATCGCGCCGAGTTTCACGAGGTTGATCTTCACATCCGTGATGCGTTCACCAGTGGCGAGCGGCGTCGTTCGGACGGCAACGGCCGAAGGAACGGCGCTGTACCCGGACTTCGCCGTGCCGAACACGTAGGCGCCGGCGGCGAGGTTCGCGAAGTAGAAGCGGCCCTGCGAATCGGTGATCACGGGCCGCTGCGCCCCGCCGCCGCGCCCGCCCGACACGATGGCGAGGGTGACGGTGGCGCCGGCGACGCCTCGGCCAGACGGCTGCTCAACAATCTGTCCGGCGATGAAGCCCGTCGCCGGCGCTGTTGGCGGTGGCGGCCCTTGCTGCGGCGATGCGGACATGCCGATGCCACAGGCCACCATCAGGGCGACGGCCCACACACAGAACATTCGGTTGGATCCCACCGCGAGAGTATGCATGATTAGTCGCAATGCGCAGCCCCGCTTTACTGACGATGGCGATGCTGATCTGGCTCGGGGCGCCGGCAACGCAGGCGCAGGACATGCCGGACTTCTCCGGCCGATGGACGGCCGCGCTCGACGTGCGATCCGGCCGGGATGCGCTGGCGCTCGGGGAGCGATTCACCGTCGTGCAACTCGACACGTTGCTGCAGCTCGAGACGGCGGGATCAAAGCGCACGATCGTGATCGACGGCCTCCCGCACGAACATCGCATCGCGCCGCAGACGCCGCCGATGCCGGGACGCGCCAACAACATGCTCACGTCAACGACGACGCGGGCGACCTCAACGGCGACGTGGCAGGATCAGGCGCTGACGATCGTCACGGTGGAGATCGTGACGGTGACACAGACCAACCGCGCACCCGACATCTCGGAAACGAAGCGCACGACGACGCTGAAGTGGCGACTGTTGCCGGACGGGCTGCATGTGGAGCAGACGACGGCGACCGGCAGTACAAAGACCATTTACAAAAGGGCTCTGACCCCATGTTGACCTAGACTCGCTACCGCTCGACTTCTGACAGGAACTTCACCTTCGGATTTTCACGCTCGGCGTACTGCAGTGCCCACTCAGAGGGGAACAGCAACACCGTGCGGCCGCGACGATCGGTGACATCGAGAACATTTGCGCCGAGACCCGCGAGCTTCTGCGGATCCACGGAGCCTTCGAGCCAGCGCGCAGCGTGATAGTTCATCGGATCCACGCGACCACCGACGCCATACTCGTTCTCCAGCCGCGACACGATGACGTCGAACTGCAGCGCGCCGACGACACCCACAACCGGATCGCGGCCGTGCTTCGTGCGGAACACCTGCATCAGCCCCTCTTCCTCGAGCTGCCGCACGCCGTCGTCAAACTGCTTGTGCCGCTGGTCCGTGAGCTTGAGGCGACCAAAGTGCTCGGCGGCAAACTGCGGCACGAGCGGGAACTCAACCTTGCGGCCCACGTAGAGCGAGTCGCCGATGGCGAAGCGGCCCGGATTCACGAGACCGACGATGTCGCCCGCGTAGGCTTCGGTGGATGTCTCGCGATCGCGGCCGAAGATCTTGTAGGGACGCGCCACGCGCACCGGCGCGTTGAGGCGCGCGTTGGTGACGATCATGTCTTTCTCGAGCTTGCCCGAACAGACGCGCACGAACGCGACGTGATCGCGATGCCGCGGGTCCATGTTCGCCTGGATCTTGAAGACGAACCCGCTGAAGTCCGTTGCGGCAGGTTCGATCTCCTCGTCGCCGTCCTTCGTCATGCGCGCGCTCGGCGACGGCGCGAGTTTCACGAGGCCTTCGAGAAACGGCTCGAGTCCGAAGTTCGTCAACGCGCTGCCGAAGAACACGCCGGTCTGACGACCGGCCAGATATTCCGCGTGATGGAATGTGGTCCCGGCGGAGGCAACGATGTCGATGCCCTCGATGAACTCGCGATAGACGTTGTCGCCGGCCAGTTCCTGCACCTGCGGATCGCGATGATGCGACACGCTGACCGGCGCTTTGCGCTGGCCCTGCATGTGCCGCTCGTAGAGCAGCACTTGGCGTTCGGTGATGTCGTAAACGCCGATGAACTGCCCGCCGCGGCCAATCGGCCAATTGAGCGGCGCCGCCGAGATGCCGAGCACGCTCTCGATTTCGTCGAGCAGCTCGAGCGGATCGCGCCCCTCGGTGTCGCACTTGTTGACGAACGTCAGGATCGGCAGCCGGTGCCGCTTACACACCTCGAACAACTTGCGCGTCTGTTCTTCGACGCCCTTCGCGGCGTCGAGCACCATCACGACGCTGTCGGCGGCGACGAGCGAGCGATACGTGTCTTCGCTGAAGTCCTTGTGGCCTGGGGTGTCGAGCAGCGTGATGCGCTTGCCGTCGAGCTCGAACTCGAGCGCCGTGGAGGTCAGCGAGATGCCGCGCTGCTGCTCCATCGCCATCCAGTCGGATACGGCGTGGCGTCGCGACTTGCGGCCGCGCACCGCGCCGGCCAGCTCGATCGCGCCGGCGTACAGCAGGATCTTCTCCGTCAGCGTGGTTTTGCCGGCGTCCGGGTGCGAGATGATCGCGAACGTACGTCGCAGGGCGACTTTCGCGGCGAGTTCTTCGCTGGTAGGGACCGCATCGGACATGTGAACAGCTGATTGTACTCGCGGCCCGAGTGGTCATCCTTGGCAGCCCAGACTCTGGGTGACGTGGGGCAAAAGACCAAATACCGCCATTTGCACCATGAAAACAGGCCTCCACAAATGTTGACTGGCGGCTCGTCCCAAGCCCCGTCCCGGTGTAGTCTTTGCGGTGCATCAACTATCGGAGGACGTGAATGAAAAGGCTTGCGCCCGTTCTGGCTACGGGTTTGCTCTGCACGGCTGTATTTCTGCGCGCCGATTCGGCGTCGGTACCCGCTCCGTCCTCGTACGTCGAACCGCCGGCCGTCGCGCCGATGTCGTACGACGACCAGAACGCCGCCATCAAGAAATACTGCCGCGACTGTCATAACGACGGCGAGTTCCTGGGCGAGCTCTCACTCGACAAGTTCGACGCGGGACACGCGGCGGATAACGCCCCCGTGGCCGAGAAGATGGTGCGGAAGATGCGCGCCGGGATGATGCCGCCCAAGGACGGGCCGAAGCTCGACGCCGCCACGCGCCTGTCGCTCATCACCGCACTCGAGGCCTCACTCGACGCGGCCGCGGCAACACCGAATCCGGGCCATCGGCCGTTTCAACGCCTGAACCGCGCGGAGTACAGCGCGGCGATTCGCGCGATGTTCGGCATCAAAGTGGACGTGGCGGCGTATCTGCCGGCCGACACGATCAGCGCGGGCTTCGACAACATCGCCGACGTGCAGATGCCCTCCGCCACGACGATGCAGGGTTACCTGCGCGCGGCGGAATACGTGAGCCGCGCCGTCATTGGCGATCCGGCGACCGACGTGAGTTCAACGACGTACGACGTGCCGCGCACGATGTCGCAGAAGGCCCGGATCGAGGGCGCGCCGTTCGGCACGCGCGGCGGCACGGTGGTCACGCACAACTTCCTCGCCGACGGCAAATACAAGTTCCAGTTGCTCCTGCACGGCGAGCCGCAGGGCGAACTCTTCGGGCGCACGGCGCGCGCGATGACGATGGAAGTGGCGATCGACGGGGCGCGAGTCGCTCTGGTGAAAGTGGACCGCTGGATCAACGAGTCCTCGCCGCAGGGTCTCACCGTTGAGACCCAGCCGGTGTTCATCGCCGCGGGTCCGCACAAGGTGGCGGCCACATTCCTTCGCGAGTTCGAAGGTGAGGAAGACGACTTCATCAAGCCGATCGATCACACGCTCGCCGACACGAACATCGGCATCGGCTACGGCGTCACGACGGTCGGGCATCTGCGCAATATGGCGATTGTCGGGCCGACCGGGGTGACGGGCGTCACGGACAACCCGACGCGCCAGCGCGTGCTTGTCTGCCGTCCGACGACAAAGGCCGAGGAGCCCGCGTGCGCCAAGCGCATCATCGAGCGGCTCGCCACGGAAGCCTATCGGCGCCCGGCCACGGCGCAGGAGGTGGCGGAGTTGATGCCGCTCTACACGCGGGCCGCAACGAAGGGCTTCGACGCCGGCATTCGCGGCGCGATGCAGGGCGTGCTCTCGAGCCTGCATTTTGTCTTCCGTGTGGAAGACACGCCGGTGGGCGTGAAGCCCGGCGCCGTCTACAAGATCAACAACACCGACATGGCCTCGCGGCTGTCGTTCTTCATGTGGGGCTCGATTCCTGACCGCGCGCTGATCGACGCGGCGGCGAACGGCACGCTCTCTCAGCCCGCCGTATTCGAGAAGCAAGTGCGGCGCATGCTCGCCGATCCGCGCTCCGAAGCGCTGTCCACGCGATTCGCGGCGCAGTGGCTGCGTCTGCAGGATCTGAAGAAGATCGAGCCCGACGCGCTCGACTACCCGTACTACGACGAAATTCTCGCGCGTTCAATGGAGCGCGAAACCGAGCTGCTCTTCGATCACGTCGTGCACGCCGACCGGCCGATGCTCGAGCTGCTGACGGCGGACTACACATTCCTGAACGAGCGGCTCGCCAAGCACTACGGCATACAGGGCGTGACCGGGCCGGCGTTCCGGAAGGTCTCGTATCCGAACGAACAGCGTCGCGGGCTGCTCGGACACGGCAGCATCCTGACGCTGACGTCGCACGGCAACCGCACGTCGCCGGTGTTGCGCGGCAAGTGGGTGCTCGAAGTGCTGATGGGCACGCCGCCACCGCCGCCACCACCGAACGTCCCGGACCTCGAGAAGACGAGCTCGGCGAAAAACGGCCGCATGTTGTCGGTGGCCGAGCAGATGAAGGAACATCGCGCGAATCCGGCGTGCAGTTCCTGCCACATCGTGATCGATCCGATCGGGCTGTCGCTCGACAACTTCGACGTCACGGGTGCGTGGCGCATCAAGGACCGCGGCGTGCCGGTGAACAGCGCCGGCGAACTGTATGACGGCACGAAGCTCAATGGCGCCGGCGAACTGCGCGCGGCGCTGGTGAAGCGGTCCGACGTGGTCGTGACGCATTTCACCGAGATGCTGATGGCCTACGCCGTCGGCCGCCGCATGGAGTTCTACGACATGCCGACGATCCGCAGCATCGTGAACAACGCGGCGCCGAACGGCTATCGCGTATCCGACCTGATTCTCGGCGTGGTGCGCAGCCCGGCGTTCCGGACCGCGCGCGCCGAAGCGATCGACGACAGCAAGAGCAGGAAGTAGGAGACACCGATGATTCTGACTGGCAAACATCTGTCACGGCGCACGGCCCTCAAGGGGCTCGGCGCAACGGTCGCGCTGCCGATGCTCGACGCGATGATCCCGGCGCAGACGCTCTTCGCGCAGTCGGCCGCCGGCAAAGCGGCGAGCCGCACGCGGCTGGTCTGCATCGAGCAGGTGCACGGCGCGGCCGGCTGCAGCCCGTTCGGTTCAGCCAACTACCTCTGGGCGCCGCAGGCCACCGGCAGCAACTACGACATCAGCGGCAGCAGCCTGAGCCCACTCGAGCCGTTCCGCAAGCACCTGACGATCGTCAGCAACACTGACGCGAAGATGGCCGAGGCGATGGCGCCGGCGGAAGTTGGCGGCGACCACTTCCGGTCGAGCGCAGTGATGTTCACGCACACGCATCCCAAGTTGACCGAAGGGTCTGACGTGCACGTCGGCACATCGCTCGATCAGTACTACGTGCAGCGGTTCGGCAAAGACACGCCGATCCCGTCGATGCAGCTCAGCATCGAGCCGGTCGATCAGTCGGGCGGCTGCGCCTACGGTTACGCGTGCGTCTACACGGACACGATCAGCTGGGCGGCGCCCGATCAGCCGCTGCCGATGGTGCGCGACCCACGCATGGTGTTCGAACTGCTCTTCGGCGCGGGCGGCACGGCCGAGCAGCGCGCCGAGCGTCGCGCCACAGACAAGAGCATCCTCGACCTGCTGACACAGCAGATGAACGGCCTCATGAAGTCGGTGAGCGCAAGCGATCGACGCCGGCTCGACCAGTACGCGTCGAACATCCGCGAGGTGGAACAGCGGATTCAGCGGATCGAAGCGCGCAACACGAGCGGCGAGTCGCGCGAACTGCCGGGCGCGCCGGCCGGCGTGCCCGACTCATTCGACGAACACGTGAAGCTGATGTTCGAACTGCAGGTGCTCGCGTTCGCGTCCGATACCACGCGGGTGTTCTCGTTCAAGTTCGGCCGCGACGGT
>CAYHEX010000027.1:0-20660 GCA_964355365.1 uncultured Solibacteraceae bacterium
TTCCCGGACGGCCACAGCGTGCTCGTGCTCGCGGAAGGCCGCCTGCTGAACCTCGGCTGCGCGACCGGTCACCCGTCGTTCGTCATGTCGGCGAGCTTCAGCAATCAGGTGATCGCGCAGATCGAGCTCTTCTGTCACACGGCGAACTACGAGACGAAAGTCTACGTGCTGCCGAAGCACCTCGACGAGAAGGTGGCGCGTCTGCACCTCGACAAGCTCGGCGTGAAGCTGACGAAGCTGAGCCCGGAGCAGGCGAAGTACATTGGCGTGCCAGTCGACGGGCCGTACAAGCCGGACCACTACCGCTACTAAGTAGAAAGTCGAAAGTTGGAAGTTGAAAGTGCGGGCGGCGCGGAGGATCGCGCCGCCCGTTTTCTTTTGTACCTGTTGCGGAAACCGCCAAATCGGTGTCTAACTACACCGTGCTAGCCGACCTGAGGGCTGCGGCCCAGTATGTGTTTCGGCGACGAGGCTTCAGCTTCGTCGCTGCGCTGACGTTGGCGATGGGCATCGCGGCCAACGTCAACGTGTTCGCGCTGGTGCGGTCGGTGCTGTTCACCGCCCCGCCGTATCGCGCGCCCGAAGAGCTGTTCCAGCTCATTCCCCCCAATCACATGGCCAACTCGCCGCTTGAGCTTGCGGATCTCGACGGCCTGAAGCAAATACCGGGATTGGCACAGGTGGCCGCATGCCTCCAGCCAGAATTGCCGTCTCGGCGCACGGATCCCACTCTTTTGGCCTCGGTGACCGAAGTGAGCCGAGACTTCTTTGCCCTGTACGACGCGACGCCTCACATCGGCCGCACGCTGCAGTCGGCCGACTTCGAACCCGGCGTGCGCAGTGCGGTGATCTCGTACGACCTGTGGACGGCGTTGCTCGGCCGAACGCCTGAGGTCGTCGGGCGCACCATCGAACTCAGCCGTCAGACCTTCACCATCGTAGGGGTGATGCCGCAGGCCTTTGCGCCGTCGTGCCTCGACAGCGCCGCGCGCCGGCACGCGTGGATCGCCATCGGCTCAACGGGCAACGCGCGCGCCTATCGCCCATCGGTGGCCCTCGCCGCCCGCGTGAGCCCGGATGAACCGCTGTCGGTTGTGCAGGCGCGGCTGGATAGCTTTGCGATGCGCCGCGCAGAAGAGACGGGCCGTTCGTCGTACGCCGGCATGTTTCTGCGGAAAATTGGCATCGACCCTGACCATGACGCGCGCCCCGGCCTGCTCGTGCTTCAAACATTGGCCGTCTGCCTGTTGTTGATCGCCTGCGCCAACTGGGGCAGCCTGTTCTTGCTCGACGCGTCACGCCGGGACACCGAGTTTCTCACCCGCGCATTTCTCGGGGCCACCTCATCGCGCATCGTGCGCCAGCTGGTGCTCGAGTCGACGGTAATCGCCATCGCCGGCGGCGCGCTGGGTGTGAGTGCGTCGCTCGCCATCGGATCCGTGATGCGAAACATGCTCGCACCCATCGCACCACGCGGTGTCACGTATCAGGTCACCGTCGGTGATGCCATCGTTGGTGTGCTTGCCGGCATTGCCACATCGTTGATATTCGCGATGTTCTCAGCAGTGGTGGCGGCACGCCGCGCGCGAGTCGCCGGCGGGCGAACCGAGACGCAGGGAACCGCCGGGCGGGCAGTGCGACGGTTTCAGCACACCCTCGTCGCGATTCAGGTGGCACTGTCGGTGGTGCTGGCGATTGCGACGACCGTGGTCGGCCTCTCGTATCTCAAGGCCGCACGCGTCGATATCGGCTTCGACGCCAAAGGCGTCGCGACATCGATTGCGTATTTACCACCAGATGCGGTGGCCACCGGTCGCGCGCGTGCAGCGCAGCGCGCCATCGCTGACGAGTTACACCGGGTCGACGATTCGCTGAGCGTCGCGTTCAGCGACACACCGGCATTCGCCAGTGGCTCGAACTGGCGCGTTGCGATCGACAACCCCAGCACCACGGCTCCGCGCTCGCTCTCAGCGGGCATCAAGATGGTGTCGTTGAACTATTTCGACGTCATGCGCATGTCGCCCACTCGCGGCCGTCTGCCACAACTGAACTCGGATGGCGAAATTCCAGAGGCCGTGGCCTCCGCCAGCTTCGCGAAGCTCCTCGGTTCAAACGACCGCGCGATCGGACGCGTCGTTCAGGCGGCCGGCACGGACTCCCAGCGCGCCGGATTTCTCCAGCGCCACGGCACTACCGCATTCCGCATCGTTGGCGTCGTTCCGGACGTGAGTACGACGTGGCTTTGGCAGAGCGAAGGTCCTGCGCTTTATGTCAACCTCGACTCCCGAGGCGCCAGCAGTCTGTCTGTGCTGGTTCGCACGCGCAGCGTGACCAAGACGTCCGAGCTGCTGCAGCGCGTGATTGCCAGGGTCGTACCTGATGCGCCGGAGGTTGCGGCCGAGGGGTTGTCTGCCATCGTCTGGCGCAGCGAAGCCGAGCGGCGCTTCTATTTGGTGAGCGCCGCGGCGTTTGCGCTGGTTGCCGTCGTGATCGCCGGCATCGGCACCTACACCGCGGTGCGGCGCATGGTAGCGTTACGCACGAAGGAGTTTGCGATCCGCATGTCGCTCGGCGCGTCACCCGCACGGCTGCAAGCCGGCGCGCTGTGGAATGCGCTGATTCCCGTCGGAGCAGGTGTGGCCGGTGGGCTCCTGGGCGCATTGTGGCTCGGTTCGGTCGCGCGTTCGCTGCAGTCCACGTCCGTGATCATCGCCGTAATCAATAGAACGGCGCCGGCTGTGACGCCCACCGCAACAGCCGTCGCCATCGGCGTGCTCCTGCTTGCTGCTATCGCCTGCTGGCTGCCGGCGCGTCGCATTGCGTCGGTGGATCCCGCAGTGCTGATGAAGGCATAGGAGACGGCCAGAGCGGCAGGCAGGTCGATCATGTCGACCAGGGGCCTGCGAATGGGCCGCTACGCCGTCCGTGATGCCGCGGATGTCCGTGGTCGGCCGCCTCGAGCGCCGTTTCGCCGCGCCGCCGCGGCCTTCGCCGGGCTCTTGTGCCGTCCCAGGAGCGATCCGAGTCCGACAAACTGCAGGCGAGGTCGCTGGTGCTTCGTGCCGGTGTCATATCGGAGAACCAGAACACTCGCGTTGGGTGCCGGCGTCCGGCCGAGTTCGGTCAGCGCCTCAAGGTGCGCCGTCAGCGCCGCTCGAATGGCGCGCTTCGCCACCGCCGCGGTGTCCGCCGCCGCATAGACACCCGGCAGGCCCGCGACCCACGCGCTGAACGAGCCGTTGTCCTCACGTTCAACGACCACCGAATAGTGCTGCGTCATAGTCCAGCCTCTTTCAGGATGCGGGCGGCGAGTCCCTTGCCGACGTCTTTCTTGGTGTGAACGGCGACGGTGATCATTCGCCCAGAGATCGGATGAATGAACTGTTGGTGGCTGCCTTTGGCCTTGCGGTGCTCGACGAACCCCGCCGCACGCAACCGCCGAATCAACTCGCCCCAGGTCACGGGAATATCATAACCCAACGTCAGGTTTGTGGGTTCGAAGGAGCGAGCGGTCTTTGCTCGTCGCTCCAACTGCAGTCGACCGTCTACTTCGCCCCAGCGCGGGCCCCTGACCCCTGGTGCGAAACCGCGCTACGACACGGTGTTCAAGGTGCTGCAGAGTCTCGGCGTGAAGCTCTCCGGCAGTGCGGCCTGAACAGCGTGACCGATCGCGAGGATTGAGGCTCAACTTCACGAGCGAGTGTGACGTGAAGATCGGGCTACGCGTGGGTCGACGGTAGCGGGCGACTGCTAATGCCGCTTCGGCCCGGTGCTGCCGCGACAAACACATACCGGCCCGAACCGATCTCGAACCGCGCAGCCGCCCCAGGCTCGGCAGAGAACACCCTGACCCCGGGCGCACCGGACGCCGGACGCCCGCTCTCGGTGACCGACGAAGGATCCCGCGTCGGCACGCGCACAACTGCGGTGGTATTGACTGGAACCTCGACCTCCAGACGCAGACGGCCATCGCCAATCTGCCAGTGGCTCACGACCGGACCGCGCACCGAGTCGTAGCGCGCCCGCGCCCACGTGAGGTCGCCCGCGACATGTGGCTCGATCAGCATGCGATCGAATCCCACCGCCTCCGGATGGGGCTTGATGCCGCCGAGGCCCTTGAAGAACCACTCGCTCACCGATCCGAACATGGGATGGTTGTGCGAATACGTGTTGTCGCTGTACTCCCAGTGCTCCCACAACGTGGTGGCGCCCTTCGCCAGCATGTGGCCCCACCCGGGAAAGGTTTCCTGCGTGACCATCCTGTACGCGGCGTCGGCATGGCCCGTCTCGGTGAGACTATCGAGCAGATACTTCGTGCCGAAGATCCCGGTGGCAATGTGGCCATCGTGATCGACCATCACTCGATCCACCATCGTGCGGATCGCGGCGTCACGTTCGGCGTCGGGAACCAACCCCATGTGCAAGGCCGTCGCCTGACACGCCTGCGTGCCGATATCGAATCGGCCTGACCCGGGCTTGAGGAACCGGCCAATGAACGCCTCCCGGATCCGCCGAGCCAGAACGGCATGTCGCTCGGCCTCCTCTTTGCGCCCGAGTATGCGCGCCATGCGTTCGACCAACCGCGCCGCTTGAAAGAAGTGAGCCGTCGCCATCAGCGCCACGGGATTCTTGTCGAGACTCTCGTGATCGCCGATGCAGCGGTCGACGATGAAGCCCTTGGCGTTGTCGTTCAGCAACTCGACCCATTGTCGTGCGGCTTCGTAGTGCTGTTCCACGATGCGCTCGTTGCCGTAGTACTGGTAGAGCTGCGCCACGAGCAGCGGGTGCGCCAGGCCCCAGCCGATCGGACCGGCGCCCTCGCTGTAACTGTCCGCCGCGATGCCAAGAAACGGAGCCGTCTCGGTGAACCATCCCGGGCCGCGCGCGGCATCCTGATGGTCCAACACGGTCTTGGCGTAGAAGCTCGCCATGTCGTAGTTCAGGATCGCCATCTCGCTGCTGGCCACGATGTCGCCCCCGTACTGGAATTTCTCGCGCGCGGGGCAATCCGACTGCACGCTGAACAGGTTGCTCATCAACGTCCACTGCACCATCGTCTGCACGCGATTGATGAGGTTGTTGGAACACGTGAACGTGCCCGCGGGCTCGACCGCCGTGTTCAGTCGCAGACCTTCAATGGATGCGAGTGTTGGCGTGCCCGGGAAGCCGGTCACCTCGACGTAGCGGAAACCGTGGAACGTGAATCGCGGCGTGTAGACCTCGGCCCCCGATCCGCGCAGCGTGTACTCGTTGGATTGCCACGCGACGATAGGGGCACCGGGCCCGCCGCGTGGAGTGCCGTCTCTGTTGGCGCCCTTGATCTGGCCGGCAACCGACGTCATCACGTTGAGCGTGCCGTCCGGGTTGAGCAACTCGCCCATCCGCATCTTCACCGTCGTTCCGCGCGGCCCCTCGACACGCAGGCGCGCCCAGCCCGCGAAGTTCTGTCCCATGTCGAAGATGAAGACTGCGGGCCGGATCTCAGTGACACTCACGGGCCGCAGTGTGGCCGTCGCGCGGATGGGAGGCACGGCCTGGCTCTGCAGAGGAGCAGATGGTGTGCCGGCACGTGAGGCGTCCGCCCAATCGCGATCGTCAAACCCTGGCTGGTCCCAGCCCGGCCGCTCGCGACGCGCGTCGTACACCTCTCCGAGGTACACGCTGTTGCGGATGATGGGCCCCTCCGTCACCCGCCAGCCGTTGTCGCTCACCACGGATTCCTTGGTTCCGTCCGCGTACTCGATGTTCAACTGCGCGATGAGCCGGGGCCGCCCGACCTCGAGGTGCTCGCGCAGGTTGATTCGCCCCCACATGCGCAGAGGTAATGGATTGAACCACCCATTGCCCAGCATCGCAGCCACCGCGTTGGGACCGTTCTTCAGAAGCGCCGTCACATCGTGAGTCGTGTACAGCACCCGCTTGGCGTAGCTGGTCCAGGCCGGATCCAGCAAATGGTCCGACACTTTTTCGCCGTTGATCCGGAGCTCGTAGTATCCGAGGCCCGCGGCGTACAGCCGAGCGCGGCGCACGCCGGCGCGCGCTCGAAAGGTCTTGCGGAAGAGCGGTGCAGGGTCGTCCCGGTAGAACTCCTCATCGCGCTCAGGCAGTGGCTTGCCGTCGCCAATCCACTGGCCGGCCCAGTCGGCAGGCATGAGCAATCCCATCTCCCACCAACTCGGCTGGCTGAATGGTGTTGGCCGGTCGGCCTGGTCCCATGCGCGCACTTTCCAATAGCAGCGCTCGGCACTGGCAAGTGGCCGGCCCTGATAAACGATGTGGAGCTGTTCGGCCGATTCGATTTTGCCGCTGTCCCACAGGTTGCCGCGATCGGCGGCGAGGCTCGCCGCGTCGCTGGCAACCAGGATTTGATAGGCGGACTGTTTCTGGTTTCTGGCGTCAGCAACGTTGGCGGCGAGTCGCCAACTGAGGCGAGGCTTGTCGGCGTCGATACCGAGCGGCGTTCGGAGATACTCGCAGCAGAGGTCAACCGGCGTGATGGCGCCCCGCGCCCGTGACGCAACGTTCTGTTCAGCCTCGTCAGTGACACCACTCGCCGAGGCAGGCCTGGCCACGCCAAGCACGCCCAATACGCCGACGGAGCCGGCCGCGATCGATCCGCCGAGAAAGTCGCGGCGACGCACTTCAGCGCTCCAGCGGCACGACCAACACGGTTTGTGGCTGGCCGAGCGCGGTGACTTGACCTCCGACGAGACGACCGAGCGTTGCCGTGTAGCGACCCGTGTCGACGCGCTCACCGAGGCGTCCACGTCCACCCGGACCACCCGCGCGGGCGCCTGCGGCCGGGGCTGGTGGATTGCGGCGCAGATCCCAGGTGACGCGATGGATACCGGACTCGTCGGGCAGCTCGATGCGTCGCACCTGCTGACCGGCCTCATCGGTGATGGTCAGCACGAGCTTCGCACCGCCGGCCATCGGCTCGCGCAAGTGGTACGTCAGTGTCGCGCCAAACGGCGGATTCGGAAATGTCTCGTTGCCCCAGGCAGCCCGCACCTGACCGAGCTCGTCGAAGAGCGGCACCGGGCGCAGCGGAAACAGCCAGCCGTCGGCGCCGAGCGTTTCAGCGCTCACGCTGCGCAGCGCGCTGTAGTCGTCGAGGATGTAGGCGCCGCGGCCAAACGTGCCGACGACAAGGTCGGTCCACTGGCGTTGGATCTGAAGATCGCGGGCCTGAATCTTCGGGAGGTTGCCACGCAGTTCGACCCACTGGCCACCGCCGTCCACGCTGAACCAGACACCGAACTCGAGGCCGGCGAACAACAGCTTCGGATTCGCAGAATCCTGCACGACCGACCAGGCGCCTGAGCGCACCGGGAGATTCCCGGTGATGTTCTTCCACGTGCGGCCACGATCGTCACTCTGGTACACCCACGGTCGGAAGTCCCCACGCTGCCAGTTGTTGAACGTGGCAAAGACCGTGTCGGAATCACGGGTCGACGCGAACACGTCGGTCACGTAGCTGTGCTCCGGCAGCCCCGGAATGCTCTCGATGCGACGCCAGGTGCCGCCGGCGTTCTCCGACACCTGCACGAGACCGTCATCGGTGCCCACGTAGAGCAACCCTTCAACCAGTGGTGATTCATCCAGCGCCGTGATGACGCTCATCGTCGTGGTGTAAAGGTGCAGACCCACCGCGTCGGCCGGCCAGACGCGGCCCATGATCGGCATCTGTGTGCGGTCGAGGTTGCGCGTCAGGTCGCCGCTGATCGGCGTCCAGGTGTTGCCGCGATCGTCGCTTCGGTAGAGGCGATGGCCGGCGTAGTAGATCCGTCCGGCCGCGTGGCGGCTCACGACTAGCGGACTGTCCCAGTGCCAGCGTCCGCTGTCCTGCGCACCGCGCGTTGGGCTGATGCCGACTTCTTTGCCGGTGCTGAGATCAAGCCGCGCCAGATCGCCGTTTTGTGACTGTGCGTACACGATGTCGGGGTTCGTGAGGTCGACGTGCGCCTGAAAGCCATCGCCGCCGCCCGTCACGAACCAGTCGCTCGTGCGGATGCCGGCGGAGTTGAGCGTTCGTGACGGTCCGCACACCGTGCCGTTGTCCTGCGCGCCACCGCAGAGCCGATAGAACGGGCGCGAGTTGTCGGCGCTGACGCGATAGAACTGGGATAAGGGCAGGTTGGTGAAGTGCCGCCAGGTGTCGCCGGCGTCGTAGGTCTCGTAGAGACCGCCGTCGTTGCCGATCCACATGTGCATCGGATCGGTGTTGTCGAAGACGATCTCGTGGTGGTCGGAATGGATCTGGAAGGGCATGCGCTGCCAGGTGGCGCCGTTGTCGGTGCTGCGCATGATCGGGGCTTCGATGTTCCAGATCGTGTTGGGCCGATGCGGATCGACGAAGATCTTGCCGTAATACTGCGGGTCGCCGCCGGAGTAGTTGCTCATCCGCTTCCACGCGCTGCCGGCGTTCTCCGACATGAAGAAGCCGCCCTGGTTGCCGTGGGCGACGACCATGGCGTACACGCGGTCCGGGTTTCGCGGATCGACGCCGAGCGCGATGCGTCCCTTGTCGACGGTGGGAATGCCGTTCTCGATGCGTTTCCAGGTGGCGCCGGCATCGGCACTCTTGAAGATGCCCGCGTCCGGGCCGCCCGCGATCGTCATGCCGTTGTTGCGGCGACGCTGGTACGCCGCTGCGTAGATCGTGTTCGGATCCTTCGGGTGAAACACGGCGTCGCCGATCCCGACGTCATCGTTCACGAACAGCGCACGCGTCCACGTTTTGCCGCCGTCAGTCGTTTTGTAGAGACCGCGGTCGCCGCCCGAGTTCCACAGTGGGCCCGCGGCGGCGACATAGACGACGTTGGAGTTGCGCGGGTCGATCAGGATGCGCTGGATCTTCTGTGAGTCGGGCAAGCCCATCCGCGTCCATGTGCTGCCGGCGTCGGTTGATTTGTAGACGCCGTCTCCATAGGACGTGCTGCGGTTGTGGGTGTTCTCTCCAGTGCCGAGCCACACGACGTTCGAGTTCTTCGGATCCACGACCACGACGCCGAGCGAATACGACGGGTCGTCGTCGAAGATCGGTTTCCACGTGTTGCCGCGGTTCACCGTCTTCCAGAGACCGCCGGAGCCGACCGTGAGATACCAGACGTTGGGGTGGTTGGGGTCGACTTCGAGATCGGAGACCCGCCCGGTCGTGAGGCTGGGTCCGACGCTCCGAAATGCGAGGCCGCGGAAGCCGTCCGCGGTCAGTTGCCCGCTACCAGACTGCGCGTAGAGGCACGAGGTGGAGAGCAGAAGTGCAGCTAGAACTCTGACGAATGTGATTCTCATGCATCCTCGCAGCGCCTCACCATACCATCCGCCTGCGCGTGTTGCACACACTGCCACATCGGTGAACGCCTGACGTCGGTTGGCCGCTCGCCGGCTCGCCCATAAAGCTGGCCGATCTGACCTCTTCGGGCTATGTCTTGCGGCCCCGCGTACTGCCAGCGTAGATCTTGGATGAGTAGCAGCAAAGGCGTGCAGACGATGACGCCTCGCAGTGGCCGATCGAAGACGCTCGGCCGGTGGCCGCTTCTCGTGGTGTTTCTTCTGCTGGCGGCCGGTGTCGTCATCGGCGGCGATCTCTACTACAGGAGTTACGAGAGGCAATACCGCGTCGCCGTCGAACACCAACTGGCGGCCATCGCGGATTTGAAAGTGAGCGAGTTGGCCACGTGG
This sequence comes from uncultured Solibacteraceae bacterium, assembly GCA_964355365.1. Lineage (GTDB taxonomy): Bacteria > Acidobacteriota > Vicinamibacteria > Vicinamibacterales > SCN-69-37 > SCUN01. The sequence continues at coordinate 9,685 of CAYHEX010000027.1, forward strand.
CGCAAGGAACGGATCAGCGATGGATCCGTGTTATTCCAGAACCCCGCCTTCTCCGTCCTGCTGCGGCGCATTCTGGACACACCGGGTGACGCGGCCACAGAACGCCAACTTCAAATGTGGATTGAGAAACTCCGGAAGAACTATGGCTATGACCGCGTGCGCCTGCTCGATACGCACGGCGCCACCCGGCTCTCATCGCCCGTGGGGCTGGACCCGGTCGGTGCCGACATCCTGACGCGCGCATCCGAAGTGCTGCGGTCGGGCCAGATTGCGTTTCAGGATTTCTACCGGAACGAACGTGACCAGCGCATCTATCTGGCGGTATTGATTCCCATTCTCGACGACACCGACGCTGGCCGCCCGCTCGGTACGCTCGTGCTGCGGGTGGATCCGGAGACCTATCTTTACCCCTTCATCGAGCGCTGGCCGACGCCGAGTGCGACCGCCGAGACGCTACTCGTCCGCCGGGAGGGCAACAAAGTCGTTTTCCTGAACCCGCTCCGATTCCAGACAAATACCGCGCTGGCCCTGCGCGAGCCCCTGACCCGCGCCGACTTGCCCGCGGTGCAGGCCGTCTTGGGCCGGGAGGGCGCCATGCAAGGCGTCGACTATCGGGGCGTGCCGGTGCTGGCGGTCACGCGCGTCATTCCCGACTCGCCCTGGTCGCTGGTGGCCCGCATCGATGCCGCGGAAGTGGATGCGCCGCTACGGGCGCGACGCTGGGAACTGATGGTGCTGGTGAGCACGCTGGTCGGCGGCGCGGCGGCGGCCATCGCGTTCATCTGGCGGCAGGAGCAGGTGCGGTTCTATCGGGAACGGGCCGGGTCGGCCGAAGCCCTACGCGCGAGCGAGGCCCGGTTGCAGTTCGCCTTGGAAGAAGCGGAAACAGGCGCGTGGGAAATGGACCTGATGGACCACTCGGCGCATCGGTCCCTGAAACACGATCAGATCTTCGGCTACCAGACGTTGTTGCCGCAGTGGACCTTTGAGATATTTCTGGAGCACGTCGTGCCGGAGGACCGCGCGAGGGTGGACCAGGCATTTCGCCAGGCCGTGTCATCCCAGGGCGATTGGCGTTTTGAATGCCGGATCATCCGCGTTGATGGGCAGCAACGGTGGATTCTGGCCAGCGGACGACATCGCGCCGATCCCGGCGGACAACCCCGCTTGATGGCCGGCATCATCCAGGACATCACCGAGCGCAAGCTGGCCGAGATGGAGCGGGAGCAACTTGAAGCGGAACTCCGCACGTCGCAGAAAATGGAGGCCATCGGCAGCCTGGCGGCCGGCGTGGCGCACGATTTCAACAACATACTCACGGTCATCCTGAGTTACACGGAGTTCGCGTCCGAGAAGGCGCCCGAGGGCAGCCCGCTCCATGATGATCTCGCTGAGGTGAAGCAAGCCGCCGACCGGGCGGTGGTGCTCACCCGCCAACTCCTCGCCTTCGGCCGCAAGCAGGTGTTGCTGCCCACACGGTTGGACCTGAACCAGACCGCCGCGGCGTTCGACAAGACGTTCTGGCGGCTCCTGGGCGAGGACATCAAGCTCGTCCTACGGCTGGCGCCAGATCTCGGCTTGACGATGGCTGACCCCGGTCAGATCGAACAGGTGATCATGAACCTCGTGATCAACGCCCGCGATGCCATGCCCGGCGGCGGCACGCTGATCATCGAGACCGCCAACGTCGAGATCAGCGACGCCTACGCGGCGATCCACGCGGGCGTCAAACAGGGATCGTACGTCCAGCTCGCGGTGACCGACACCGGCAGCGGCATGGATGCCGTGACAAAAGCCCGACTCTTCGAGCCCTTCTTTACCACCAAGGAACGGGGGAAAGGCACCGGGCTCGGGTTGTCGACGGTATACGGCATCGTCAAGCAGAGCGGCGGCGGGATCACGTTCTACAGCGAATTGGGCATCGGGACGACGTTCCGCGTTTTCCTGACGCGCGATTGGTCGGTCCCCGCCCTGACCGCGGAGCCCACAAGGATCCAGGAGCGGCCCACGGGCAACGAGGCCATTCTTTTGGTCGAGGACGAAGAGCCAATTCGCAAGTTCGGTAGGAGGTGTCTCGAGGAAGCCGGCTACCGGGTCCTGACGGCCGGCGACGGGGAGGAGGCACTCCGGATTTGCACAGAACACGACGGCAATCTCGACTTGGTCTTGACCGACGTGGTCATGCCGCGGATGAGCGGCGGGGTGCTCGCGCAGAAATTATCGGAGACGCGGCCCGCCCTCAAGGTCCTGTTCATGTCGGGGTACACCGACGCGGCCATCGTGCAGCATGGCGTGCAACATGCGGGATCGCGCTTCCTCGGCAAACCGTTCAGCCCGACGAGCCTTTTGCGAAAGGTTCGGGAGGTGTTGGACGACGACGCCCCGCCGCGAAACCCAGATTTGATCTGGTAAAATCTCTCCCCACGGACATGACGCTGTGAAGAGGAATGCCAGCACGCCGGCCGCTGTGAACGATCCGCTGCGCGCGCGCGAAGCGCAGTATCGTGCCCTGTTCGACGAATCGGGGCCAACTCAGCGCATGCAGGCCGAGGAACTGGCCCGCATATCGTCGCGCGAGATCATCGCCGCGCGAGAGGAAGAGCGGCGGGCCGTGGCGTCCGCCTTGCACCACAACGTGGGGTCGATGGCGGTGGGTCTATCAGCCCATCTTGAAGCGATCGAAGCGGAGATTCGCGCCGGGAAGGCGCGGGAAGCGCTCAAGCTGATGAGACGGACCCGCAAGCTGCTCGCCGCGTCGACGCGCAGCCTGAAGCGGCTGGCCGTCGAAATTCGGCCCCCCGAGCTCGACGTCCTCGGACTGCCGGCCGCCCTGCGACAACTCTTCGCGCGGGTGACCGAGCAAGGACACACGCGCATTCAGTTCCGCGAGACGATGCGTCGACGGCGGTTGTCCGAAGGCACGGCCACGACGTTGTTCCGGATTGCGCAGGAGGCGCTGACCAATGCCGTGACGCACGGTCACGCGAAGCGCGTGATCGTGCGCATCGGCGCGTCGAAAGAGCACGTCATGCTGACGGTGCGTGACCACGGCACAGGATTCGATCTGCGCGCGGCCGCGCCGCGGGTCAGATCACGGATGGGCCTCCGCGTCATGAAGGAAATGGCGGCCTTCGCCGGAGGCGCCTTCACGATTACCTCCAAACCGGGGAAGGGCGCCACCGTGCGCGTGATCCTGCCGCTCCGACCTGGGAGCAGCGCATGAGCATTCGCGTCGTCATTGCCGATGACCATCCCGTGGTGCGGGACGGGTTGCGTCTGGCGCTGGAGCGAAGCGGCAAGCCGATCGTCGTCGGCGGCGAGGCGGCAGACGGCCGAGAAGTGGTGGCGATCGCCAGGACGACGCCCGCCGACGTGTTCATCATCGATATCACCATGCCCGAGATGAACGGCATCGACGCCACGAGGGATCTGCTCAGAGAGCACCCGGCCGCGAAGGTCATCATCTTGAGCCTGCACGACACGAAGGCCATGGTCGATGAAGCGCTGGCCGCTGGCGCGCGCGGATATTTGACCAAGGAGATGGCGACCCGGCACGTGGTGGACGCCGTCAGCGAGGTCAACGCAGGACGCTACTACCTGTGCCCCGCCGTCGCGCACCTTGTGGTGAAGGCCGCGCGACCAGGGGCCAGGCGCACGCGAACGCGCGGCGCCGGCCGTGTCGCGCTCACCGCTCAGGAGCGGAAAGTCCTGCAACTGATCGCCGAAGGCCACAGCAATAAGGAAATTGCGGTCACGCTTCACACGGCGATCAACACCATCCACACCCACCGGACGAGCGTGATGGCCAAGCTGAACATCCACAAGCACGCCGACCTCGTCCGCTACGCCATCAAGGCGGGCATCGCGAAGCTCTAGTTTCTCGCTACCCGTGATTCCGCGAACGTCGGCGCGGCGAGTCCGGCCGCGGACCGGCCGTTCGGATCTTGTTTCGCGCGCACCGCGTTGACGATCTCGAGCGCCGTTCGGTTGTTTGGCGGAAGCGCGCGTGCGGATGTGCCGAGCGGTGTCACGCGGTCGCCCCACCGCACGAGCAGCGCGCCGTAGGTCAGCCCGCCGCCGAAGCCCGGCATGAGCAGCAGCGATCCAGGACGGACGCGTCCTTCGGCCAGCGCATCGACCAGGCTGACCGGCACCGTGGCGGCGCTCATGTTGCCGTACTTGTGCACCGTCACCATGACGCGCTCCATGGGGACGCCCACGTACTTGGCCACCGACTCGATGATGCGCAGGTTGGCCTGATGCGGGATCACGAGATCGATCTCTGATCCCGACACGCCCGCCTGCTTCATCACGCGTTCGCAGGCGTCCGTCATGCCTTTGACGGCGCGCTTGAAGATCGCCTGTCCGTCGAAGTCCCAGAGGGTGTCGCCGAGCGTGACGTCGACGCCCGCATAGCCGCAGCCAATGCCACGCACGCGCAGCACGTGGCGCGCCTCGGCATCGCAGCCGAGCACCGACCCGAGGACGCCTTCGGCGCGATCCGACGCCTGCACGACCACGGCCGCCGCGCCGTCGCCGAAGAGCACCGCGATGTTCCGGTTGCTCCAGTCCATGTAGTGGGTGATGAGCTCAACGCCGATGACGACCGCATTCCGGATCGTGCCGTTCTGGATCAGGGCGGTCGCGGTGGACAGCCCGTAGAGAAAGCTCGTGCACGCGGTGTTCACGTCCATCGCGCCGGCATTGCTGGCGCCGAGTGACACCTGGACGCCGGACGCACAGTTGGGCACCACTTCGTCATTCGAGCAACTGCCATAGACGATGAGATCGACCTCGGAGGGATCGAGCCCCGCGCAGGCGAGTGCGCGCGATGCCGCGAGCGTGGCCATCTCGATGGCCGACACGTGCGACACGCGGCGTTCCTTCATCCCTGTACGCGTCGTGATCCACTCGTCCGTCGTGTCGAGGAAGGTGGCCAGGTCCGCATTGGTGAGCACTGCCGGCGGAAGGCCTTCGCCCCATCCGGTAATCGCCGCGTATCGCATCACGGTCTACAGCGTGCCGTACCGCGGGGTCAACGACCGCCTGCTTTCAACCGGTACGTGCCGTCGTCCTGCCGCACACGGTGGGCGTTGTGGCAGGCGGTGCACGTCTGGGTGAGCGCGGTCACATCGGCGGCGTCGAGGGCCTTGAGCGCGTCCGCCGACCACGTGACGGCCGTCGTGATGTTGCGTGCTTTGAAGACATCCTGGGCCTCGGCGAAGAGCTTCTTCAATTCGGCCGTCTTCGCCGCTTTGGTCGTGAGGTTATCTGCGGCCGCCGTGCGCAACGCCGTCGCGGCCGGGCTGACCTGTTTCATGATCGCCGACAACTTCTCGTCGTCCGGTGTCATCGGATCCGGCTTCCGCTTCGTGAGGTCGGTCATGTCGCTGGCAACGATCGCGGTGGCGATGATGGCCGGCTTGCCCTGAAACGCGGCGATGACGTCCGCCGGCAGATTGAGGGCGGCGCCCGGCAGGCGTCGGCTGACGTCAGCGGGATCGAAGGCGATCGCGTCGCCGATGACGGTGACGTAGGCGTTTTGCGACGGCATCGACGTCAGCACTGCGGTGATGACCAGCACTTCACCCTGGGCCGTGCTGCGATTCTGCCCGACGGTAAACGCCGTGGGCGCAACTTGTCTTGCCACGGACGCCGTGATCGTCACCGTGCGTCCGAGGTAGGTCGCCGGACTCGCCACGATCGAGGCGGCGGATGTGGGCAACGGATCCGCGGGCGCCGCGCCACCCCGGCCCTGGCCTGGGGCCTGGCGCGCATTCAGATTGGCGCGCACTGCGATGGTGGCGCACAGGGCGAGCATCAGGCAAACGGACAGACGGGATGTGGCCGAACTCATTGAGGTGCCTCCGATTGAATGGGTGGATTGTAGGACGAAACCTCGCGGAATGATCGGAACCTCTCGGCGCCGTCCTCGTCAATTGAGCCTGAGGACTTCACCATGACCCCGACCCAGATCACGATTGCCCCTGATGAACGCGGCCTTGCGACCCTGACCCATCTGTCGGGCCTGGCTGGCTACATCGTTCCGGGCGGTGGGATTATCGTGCCGATCGTCATCTGGATGGTCAATCAGAACTCAGCCGTGATTCGCAGCATCGCCAAGCAGGCGATCCTGCTCAACCTGGCCGTGTTCGCGCTGGCCTGCGCCGGCGTGCTGCTGTTCTTTACGATCCTGCTGATTCCCGCCGTCATTCTGGGCTGGTGCATCCTCGGACTCGCGGCCCTCGGGTTGCCGATCGTCGGCGCGATTCGAGCGGCTGACGGCAACTACTACCGCTATCCGGTCGTTGGCGTGACGCCCGATGTCATCGTCCCATCCCACGCCGTGTAACCAGATACGTCGCGAAGCTGCCGAGCCAGTGGCCGCCCTCGTAGTGTTCGCCGGTCACTGACGCCAGGCCGCTATCAGCGTGGGTTTTGGCCGCGGCCAGCAGTGCGCGGCGCCGAGTGTCCGTCGTGGGCAAGGCTGACGCGATGCCTTCGAGCATCCACGCGCGGCTCAAGTTGAGGCCGTCGAGATGGGCGAGCTTGCCGTCGCTCTTGTCGGTGACGACGCCGATCGGCAGCCACGTCGAGGTCGCCGTTTTCGGGATCTGCGGGAGAAAGCCGCTCAGCCACGCGGCGAATTCCGCCGGTCCCAGCACGCGTCGCATCACATCGGCTTCTGCCAGGCACGGTGAGAGGAAGTCCTGCCCCGACGGCTCATACGACAGTGGGCAGTTGCGGTCCTTGACGTGGAACTCCTTGATCTTGCTGACCAGCACTCGCTCCATCGCCTGATCGTGGGCGCTCCGCGCCCAATCGAGAATCAGGCCGAACGCGAACGCCGTCTGTGCATGTTCGCCTTCGCGAATCGGATAGGCCAGCTTGGGCAGCCACGACGAGAGGCGCGCCGCGGTGGCGACCTCGAGGGGCGCGAGTGTTTTCGAAAGCGCGGCGGCCTCCGGCGAATTCCACTCGCGCAATTCCTGGGCGAGCTGCAGCAGCCAGGCCAGGCCGTACGGGCGCTCGAACGTCTCGCGGCCTTTGCCGTTCAGATACGCGACCTCGCCGGCGATATGCGCGGGCGTGATGCTCGTGTTGAGCGCGGCGATGGCGTCTTTCGCAAATGGCGCTGTGGGGAACGTCCGGGCGAGTCGCGCCAGCAGCCAGTGGCCGTGCACTGACGAATGCCAGTCCATGCAGCCGAAGAACGCCGGCGTGAGCTCGTGTGGCGTTTTCGCGTCGGCGGGGGAGTTCAGCACATGGGAGATCTTGTTGGGATACTCCTGCGCCACACAGGTGAGCGCGAGCGTCGCAAAACGTCCGGCAGCCTGCGCGTCGAGCTGAGTTGCGGGAGCCGCAGCGGTGGTCTGAGCGAAGAGGAGGGCGACCATCAGGATCGGCATGACCGTCATTCTAGTGTCGATTTTGAAACCCGTCGCGGGTGCGCGGACCGCTCCGTCGGTGCGTCTCTGCGGGAGCACGCTGGCCGCGATCTTGCAGTCTGCCTTGGCACGGAGGACATCGACGTGGCGTTTGTATTGGCTGAATACGGTGAAACCGTGGTCGGACCGGAAGGAGTGGGCTTTCGCGCGCGCGCCTGTGCGCTGCCGACGCGCAAGGGGCTGTGGCAGGGGTGGATCGAGTTCAATCCGACCAACGGCGAGCCCACATTCCGGTCGCCCCATGAAACGCTGCAGCCCAGCCGCGTCGGCGTGACTGACTGGGCGGTGACCCGGACCCCGCATCACCTCGCATGCGCCCTCGAGCGGGCGCTCTGCAGGCTCGGGTATTCTTCTGGGCGATGAACTTCCGCTCCGACAATGTCCTGGGCTGCCCTCCGCAGATTCTTGAAGCGATGGCGCGCGCAAACGCCGCGCCCGCGCATCCGTACGGCAACGATCCGATCACGGCGCGGCTGAACCCGCGGCTGTCTGAGATCTTCGAGCACGAGACGTTCGCGTTTCCTGTGTCATCCGGCACCGCGGCCAACGGGCTGTCGCTCGCGACCGTGACGCCGCCCTGGGGCGCGATCTTCTGCCATTCGCTGGCGCACATCGCGCGGGAAGAATGGTGCGCATCCGAGTTCTTCACCGGCGGCGCGCGGCTGATCAGCGTGGGCGGTGACGTTGCCGGTCCGGCCGGTGCCGCGAAGATGTTGCCCGCCTTGCTCGTCAAGCAGATTGCCGAGTCATTCAACGCGGCGAAGCCCTCGACCGTGTCAATCACGCAGACGACCGAAGCCGGCACGGTGCATTCGCTCGACGAGATCGGCGCGCTCGTCGACGTCGCGCGGCGGCATTCGCTGAACGTGCACATGGACGGCGCGCGCTTTACCAACGCGCTGGTCGCGCTCGGATGTTCGCCCGCGGACATGTCGTGGCGTATCGGCGTGGACGCGCTCGCGCTGGGCGCGACAAAGAACGGCACGCTGACGGCGGAAGCGGTGGTGGTATTCCGCAAGGACCTCGCGGACGAACTTGCGCATCGGCGCAAGCGGGCGGGGCAGGTGTCGTCGAAGATGCGCTTTCTCTCTGCGCAGCTCGAGGCCTATTTCACAGACGATCTGTGGCTGAACAACGCCCGCGCCGCCAATCGCGCGGGCCGACGCCTTGCGGATGGTCTCGCGGCCGCGGGCGTGGAACTGGCGGCCGCGGTTGATGCAAATCTGGTGTTTCCGAAACTGGCGGCAACGAAAATCGCCGCCCTGCGCGCGGCCGGGTTCGAATTTCTCGACTGGCCGTGGCTGGGCGACGACGTGGTGCGACTGGTGTGCGGGTTCTCGACGAGCGATGAATCGGTGGATCGGTTGATCCGCGCGGTGAAACAAGGCCCGGGGACCTGAAGGTCCCCGGCTACGTTGCGACGTTCCGACGTTCCGACGTTCCGACGTTCCGACGTTCCGACGTTCCGACGTTGCGGCGTTACTTGACCCGTTTGGCGATAAAGAAGATCGCGCCGTCGTTCGAGTTGAAATCCGCCGGACGCGTGCCGGCGCCCGGCGTGCCGAGCAGGCCCTTGGCCACGTCGCCCGTGATCTCGATGATGCCCATCTGCAGTTTGCCGGCATCGTCGCCTTCGAGGATGTTCAGGTCAAACGCCATCGGCTTCTTGGCGGGATCGATCTTGACCGTGCCCGACTCGTCTACCGATCCGTTGGTGACTTGTTTGTACTTGTTCCCTTCGATTACCAACGCCATTTCGACGCCCTGACCGGTGAGGTCCTGGTCGTTGATCGACGTCAGTAGCCACGTACCCTGAAGGCTGGCGAGGGCCTTGGCCGTCGCGTCCTGCGGTGCGGCCGCGGCCGTCGGCGCCGCGGGCGTCTGCGCGGCTACGCCGCTCGTCAGTGCGGCGGCCAGCGCCAACACGGTCATCGGCTTCTTCATCTGAGCAGTCTCCCTGAAAGAGCGTTTCTCCAAGCCTAGCGCCAACCCCTCCACCGAACGGGGGATGCGCGACTTCGAACATTGGCCCAGACACTTCGACGCGCAAGAGGGCATCAAGGTTCGCCGGTTGTGCCGACGAACTCCGGACTCCGAACTCCGGACTCCGGACTCCGGACCGAACTCCGGACTCTGGACCGGACGCTGAACTCTGGACGCTGGACCCTGGACTCTAAACGTCGAGCCCGATCGCCCGCATGAGCGCGAGCGCATTGCTGTGTTCGACCACTCCCGGCCGCATGCGGTAGTCGAAGACCATCTTTCCGTCTTCGATGCGATCTTCGAAATGCACGTTGGCCGCGAGCGGGCCCAGGGACGGCACCACATCGGCGAGCGCGAGGTCGTGTGTGGTGACGAGGCCGATTGCGCCCTGCGCCACGAGCGTGCGGATGATGGCCTCTGCGCCGATCTTGCGATCGTGCGAGTTGGTGCCGGCCAGCATCTCGTCGAGCAGGAACAGCACAGACGATGACGCGCGCGTGAGTTCGACAATGGCGCGGACGCGGAGGATTTCGGCGTAGAAGCGCGAGTGCCCAGCCTGGAGTGAGTCTTCGATGCGCAGCGATGAACCGAGCACCAGCGGCGACAGCGTCAGCGAGGCGGCGCGCACTGGCGCACCGCAGAGGCCAAGCACCACATTGACGCCGATCGCGCGCAGCAAGGTGCTCTTGCCCGACATGTTTGAGCCGCTCACCAGCAGCAGGTGCGGATGTGCGCCGCCGAGGGCGACGTCGTTGCGCACAGCGGTGGTCTCGGGAATCAGCGGGTGTCCGAGCGATGTCGCGGCGAAGACCGGACCTGTCTCTGCGATCGTCGGGAATGGGTCGCCGGGGTGTTCGTAGGCGTAGGTCGCCAAGGCGGCGAACGCTTCCATGTCGCCCGCGGCCTGGAGCCAGGTCGTGATCGCGCGGGCGTGGCGGGCGTGCCAGCTCGCGATGGCGGCCGTCAACATGGGGGGCAGCATCACCAGCCATGCCAGCGGCGCCACGATCTGATTGCGCGTCGAGTCCAGTGCGGTGATCAGGCGCAGCAGTTCCGCGATGCGCTTCGAGGGCATCGCGCCATCGGTGAGGAGCGAATCCCGGATCCGGCGGAGGCGATCGCACTGAAACGACTGGGTCTCGATGCGCTCGAGCACCGCCGACAGCAGCGTGAGGTCGTGCGCCGCCGTGTCGAGGTCATCCAGGGCGGCCGCGCTTCGCCGCCAGAAGACGATCACGAGCGCGGCTTGCAGCACCAGCCACAGCAGAAAGATCCCGCCGGCAACTCGGCCTTGGAATGTTGCGACGAGCAGGGCCGCGCTGATGCCGCCGACGAGGCCAAACAGCCACGCGATTCGAGGCGAGAAGCCCGTCGTGGTCTTCGACGCCCACTGCCGGAGGCTACCCGTGTGGCTCGTGCCGGCCGCGACCGCGGTGACTGCGACGGATTCTCGGAAGTCGATGAGTGGCCGCAGTTCGTCGATGGCCGCCTGCCGGGCCCGGATCTCGTCTGTCGGGGCACCTGTCAGCAGCCAACCGGCGAGGG
>CAYHEX010000027.1:20760-22896 GCA_964355365.1 uncultured Solibacteraceae bacterium
TGCCGGGCCCGGATCTCGTCTGTCGGGGCACCTGTCAGCAGCCAACCGGCGAGGGTGCCTTCGCCGGCTTCGGTGCGGGTGGTATTGAGTAACTGGAACAAGGATCCCGGTCCGAACAGGTCGAGGTCGCTCGCAAACGGCTGTCCGACAAGGAACCGGCGTCCGTCGGGGCCCCGGCCGGCCCACGCCCCGCTGATGCGGGCCAGGCCGTGTTCGTACCACGCGCGCCCTCGGCGAGCGCGTTCGATGCGATCCGCGACGCGTGAGTGGGCAACCACCAGCGCGAGGAACGCCAGACCGGGGAGCGCGAGCCACCACGCCGACAGTGAACCGCGCATGACCGGCGCGGCGATGGCGATCGCGACGGCTGCAGTCAGCAGCCGCAGGTTGGAAATCCGGCGACTGGTGGCGTCACCTGCCGAGATCTCGGCATCCCACCGGGTCAATCGGCGTGTGTACTCGTCGCGCGGGGGGTGTGTCGTCAGTTGAACCTCATCTGAAGTGTAAAACCTCTATAACAAAGTTTCCGCTCTCACCAAAAAAGATGAAAAATAGAGGAATGTCTTCGCCGACGAATCCCACCGCCACCCTCGACTACAACGGAAAGTCCCTTTCGCTCCCAGTCACCGTCGGTTCCGAAGGTGAAGTGGGGATCGACATCTCGCAGCTGCGAGCCAAGACTGGCGCCATCACCATGGACCCGGGCTTTGGCAACACGGGTGCGTGCAAGAGCGCGATCACGTTCATCGACGGTGAGAAGGGCATTCTGCAGTACCGCGGATATCCGATTGATGAGCTTGCGGAGAAGAGCACGTTTCTGGAAGTGGCCTGCCTGCTGATCTACGGTGAATTGCCGACGGCCGCGCAGTTGAATGAATTCCAGGAGCTGATCATGGTGCACACGATGGTGCATCAGGACTTCAACCGCTTCTTTGAGGGCTTCCCGAAGGATGCGCATCCGATGCCGGTGTGCGCCGCGGCCGTGGGCGCGCTCGCGACGTTCTATCAGCAGCCCGAGACGGACCAGAACCTCAAGGAAGCGATGGTCCGGCTGATCGCGAAGATGCCGACGATTGCGTCCTACTCCTACAAGCACTCGATCGGCCAGCCGTTCATGTATCCGCAGAACAAGCTCGACTACTCGTCGAACTTCCTGCACATGATGTTCGCCACGCCGTGTGAAGACTACGTCGTCAACCCGGTTTTGGCGAAGGCGGTTGACATGTTGCTGATCCTGCACGCGGATCACGAGCAGAACTGCTCGACGAGCACCGTGCGCGTGGTCGGCAGCTCGCGCGCGAATCTGTTTGCGAGTATCTCGGCGGGCATCAGCGCGCTGTGGGGCCCGCTGCACGGCGGCGCCAATCAGCAGGTCATCGAAATGCTCGACGCCATCGAGGCCGAGGGCGGCGACGTGCAGAAGTTCGTCAACAAGGCGAAGGACAAGAAAGACAACAGCCGCCTGATGGGCTTCGGTCACCGCGTCTACAAGAACTTCGATCCGCGCGCGGTCATCCTCAAGCGCTCGTGCACCGAGGTGCTCAACACGCTCGGCATCAAGAGCCGGCAGCTCGAGATCGCGATGCAGCTCGAAGAAATCGCGCTCTCGGACGACTACTTCATCAGCCACAAGCTGTATCCGAACGTCGACTTCTACAGCGGCATCATCTACAAGGCCCTCAGCATTCCAGTGAACATGTTCACCGTGATGTTCACGCTCGGCCGCATGCCCGGCTGGATCGCGCAGTGGCTCGAGATGCACAAGGATCCCGACACCCGCATCGTTCGGCCGCGCCAGATCTACACCGGCGCCACCAAACGTCCCTACGTGCCGATGAATCAGCGTTAAGCCATACGGTGGGCCGGCACCCTCGCCGGCCCACTCACCTGTTAGAGAAAGGCCGCCATGCGTTCGGCGCCACAGGAATTTCAGGAGCGCCGCGACCCGAAGACCGGCGAGAAATATCTCGTCGTCTCCCGCCGCGGTTCGGCACTCAAAGACGATTCCCTGCTGAGCAAGGGCACGTGCTTCACCCTCGAAGAGCGTCAGGCGTTCGGGCTCTCCGGGTTGTTCCCCCCGGCGGTCTCCACTCCAGACGAACAGGCCGCGCGCGCCTACGGCAACTTCCACAGGAT
>CAYHEX010000028.1:0-14630 GCA_964355365.1 uncultured Solibacteraceae bacterium
GGCTTGCGCATCCGATGTGCCGTCAATTGAAGGGGTCGTAGCGGAATTTCGCCTGCGCAGCGAACTCAGCGTGGATCTAGTTCTCAGGGACTTCCCACTCGATCGCAGTTGCAACGACTCAATTGGCCGGACCGTTCATCCGGCAGCTTGTATGGCGGCCGCGGCTGTGCGGCTTGCACACGAGGAACGTGGGTACGAGAGCGGTCATGAGTTGGCCCTCTGGCTCTATCATCATTCAGCCGAACTCTCCTCGAAGAGTGTCATGGCTCATCTCTTACAGATGGGCTTGGCCGACGCATTTGATCGTCGACGCGATGAACTTCTGCGCAAAGTGGCTGGCGACGCAGGATATGGGAATTCGTTGGGCATTCAGGCAACGCCGACGGTCATCGTCAATGGCGTGGAGCTTCCAGGATCGAGTCTGCTCGAGGACGCCCTCGATTTTGAAGCCGCGCGGGCGATCCGACGGTGAGAGGCATCAAATACGCCCGATTAACACACGCCGGAAGTGAGGTGTGAATGCATTCCTTATCCCTAGAGTTCCTCCAAGCATGGCGCGCCGTAAGAACGAAGCCAGGGGCCGCTTTGGCCTTGATTACCGTCATTGCCGTTGGCGTGGGCCTGACGTCAACGATGTTTGCGCTGGCAGACCCTTTTCTTCTCAGGCCACTCCCATACCTGAATCCCGAGAGACTGATGATCATTCGGGTGAATGCCGACCCGGCTGGGACGGGGCGCATCGACGGACCAAGACTGGAAGACTGGCGGTCACGCGCTGATCTCTTCGAGGATCTTGCCGCATTCGGCGAACTTGAGACGGCGCGCGTGCAGGCGCCGGCTGGAGCTGTCGAGCTGAAGTTGGCGCCGGTCTCGGAGAACTTCTTCCAGGTCCTCGGAGTTGCCCCGTCTCTGATCGAGCCGTGGAAGCATGACAAGGCGGTTCGGCCAATTGCGGTGCTGGCAGGCGCCACGCGGACCCGCCTCGATTCGGCAACTGGTCTAGCTGGAATGATGCTTGAGGGGCAGGACGGCACATCGTTCCTGGTTGATGCGCTGCTGCCGCCGGACTTTCTGTTCCCAGTGTCCCGGCCATCCGCTCGTCCGGACGCACTGACGCCAGTCGTGTTTGGAGAGGTTGTGACGTCCAATGCTGGCCGGACGAACTATGTGACGGTGATTGCCCGCGCGAAGCCTGGTGTGACTGCTGACCTCGTGAAAGCGTCGCTATCGGCTGGCGACGCGGGGCATTCGGTGCGGGTCGACGTTCAGGAACTCGGAGACTCTCTGGCACGGCCTCTGAGGCCCTTGGCACTGGGTGCTCTTGCGGCTGGGCTTCTCATCATGCTGGCTTGCGGGGCGAACGCGGCGAACCTGCTCGTAGCGCGCACCGGCTATCGCGCCCGTGAATTTGGAACCCGAAGAGCCTTAGGGGCATCCAGTCTGGATATTCTCCGTCTGCTGATCATCGAAGTCGTCTTTATCGCCGCGTGCGCGGTCCTCGGCAGCCAGATATTTGTGTCCGCCGCGTTGAGACTGATCATCGAAGTGCTGCCGGAACAATACTCGCTCCTCGGAGCGCCGGCGGTCACGGGACGCGTGATCATGGTCGGCTGTGCACTTGGAATAGTGGCGACGTTCGCATCGGCGCTGCCCTCATGGGCTCTCGCTGCCGCAGCGGCGGCTCGGACGACGAGCCTGAACCGTTCGATGTCGGGTGAAGCCAGAGCGCTTCGGGGTCTGCGATTCGTGATGGTGGCTGGTCAAGCCGCGGTCGCGATGGTTCTGCTCGTGGAGGGAGCACTGCTGCTTCGGTCGTATTCGTTACTGTGGTCTCAGGATGTTGGGTTTTCTGGTGACGCCGGGGTGATTTCGGTGTCGTATCCGCCGAGTGAATCCAGTGACCGGCTCCGGCAGACCATCGAGGCAACCGTCGAGAAGTTTCACTCTGTCGCCGGCGTTCGGGTCGCTGCCGCGGTCGTTGGTCCATTGCTCGACGACGTCAGCGTGGTCGGCGGTTACGCAACGGAGATTTCAGGGCGCACAATTCTGCTGCTGCCCAAGGAGACGACTCCCGACTATTTCTCTGCCCTGGGAGCCCGCATCGTCGCGGGCCGGGGGCTCCAACCCACGGATCACGGCTGGGAAGCCGTGGTCGTTGATGAGGCGTTCGTCCGACGACTGTGGCCCGGCAGGTCGTACGGTTCTGTTGTCGGGGAGATGGTCAGCGTCCGTCAATCGAAGGGCGTCGGTCAGATTGTCGGAGTCGTTCACGACATGTACGATCGCTCCCTCGATCGCGTGCCGCAAGGCACGATGTTCCGGCCCCTTACTCAGCCTCGCCCAAGCTTCGGGGTCAACTATGTGCTTCGCCTCGACGGCCGGACCGAGAATCTGGACTCGTCCGCGCGGCGAACGGTGGCTTCAGTCGATTCGCGCGCGGTCGTTGTCGATGCAAACGTGCTCGACCGGCGGCTGGCTGCGACGGTGAAGACACGTTCATTTGCTACGCTCATCTCCGTCCTGTTTGCTCTGGCCGGGGTCTGCGTCAGCAGCAGTGGCTTGGTCGGGATTGTGATGTTCGTTGTTGCGCGCCGCACGCGCGAGATTGCCATACGAAGGGCCATTGGTGCCCGGCCCGGTCACATCATTTACGTGGTCATTCGAGAGGCTGTGATGGCGTCCGCAGCAGGTTCACTCGTCGGATTGCTCGTGGGCAACTGGCTGTCGAGATTCGTCAGCAGCCAGCTCTACGGCGTCGGTGTTGGCGACGGCGGGTCCTTACTGGTCGCGGCACTGGCAATGGTGATATTAGTCGCGCTGGCCGCCTGGCTCCCGGCTCGGCGCGCTCTCCTGATCGAACCGGTCAGGGCCCTGCGCGTTGAATAGTTAACTGTGTCACTGCGATCGCATCGCGAGGTTACCATCTGAGACTGAGCGACGCTCAGCCGGCCAGCGCCCGCAGGATGGCGGCCAATTCACCTGCCGTCTGCGGCCGACGCTGCGGATCCGTCGCCAGCGCGTCGCGAAAGAACGACGCCGTTCGCACGAGTGTGGCGGCCGTGGTCTCGTCACCGTCGCCCCGGAACGGAAGTGTTCCGGTGATGGCTTCGTGAAGGAGAACGACGAGACTCCACAAATCGAACATCGGTGAGTAGGGCGCGCCGCTGAGTGTCTCAGGCGACATGTAGCGGCGCGTGCCCGCGATCGGTCGCAGCGGTTCGTCGTCCGACAGCAGCTGCGCGAGACCAAAGTCCAGAAGCTTCGGATGGCCGTCGGCCGTGAAGCCGACGTTGCTCGGCTTGATGTCGCCATGCAGCAGGTGCTTTCCGTGCAACGCGCCAAGGGCCTCAGCGAGGACAGCGCCGATGCCGACCGCCTCGGCTTCCGGCATCGGGCCGTCTATGAGCCGATCCGCGAGTGTGCCGCGTTCCATGAGTTCGCACACGAGCATGGGTCGCCCCCGCCACTTATCCACTTCGTAGATCGTGGCGAGCCGCGGATCCATGACGGCCGCCATCCGTTGTGCTTCGCGGTGGAGTCTCTGCGCCCGCGCGGGTGAGGGCACCGGCAGCGTCTTGATGGCCACCGCTCGATTGAGCGTGAGATCCATCGCGCGGTAGACGACGCCGGCTCCGCCGCGCCCCAGACGTTGTTCGATTCGAAACTTCCCGACCAGCACCAGCGGCACCGGGGCCGGGCCAAGCGCAATGCGGCAGTGTGGGCAATGCGGCGTCCCAGGTGAGTAGATCGCGCCGCACGCCTCGCATTCGGTGGCGGGATCATCGGCATTGGAAACAGCGACTTGCCAGGCAGCCGGTGACTGTCCGGCTGCGACGTTGGACGTGTTGACTTCGATGGTGGTGCCGCATGCATCGGCAAGGTGGCTGAGCCATCGGCGTTCCC
Organism: uncultured Solibacteraceae bacterium; assembly: GCA_964355365.1. Lineage (GTDB taxonomy): Bacteria > Acidobacteriota > Vicinamibacteria > Vicinamibacterales > SCN-69-37 > SCUN01. The sequence continues at coordinate 3,904 of CAYHEX010000028.1, forward strand.
CAGGCCCGTACGGCAGTTCGCTGCGTCGTTCGCCCAGCGCAAGGAATGCCACCAGCGCGCCATCCCCTTTTCGAATTGGCACCAACAGCCTGGTCTTGGTCCGCGCCAGCCAGGCCGCCTCTGTTTCTGGCAGCCATCGGATCAACGCCTCGCCGACCCTACTGGACGCGTCGATCGGCCCGGCGGTCCGGGCCAATGCTTCAATCAGGATGGCGTGCGGCGATATCGGCGCAGCCTTGCCGCTGTGCGCGACGAAGTCTCCTCCCGAAACGCCACGGATCATGACCTCAATGCGCTCAGGTCGGAGTGCCCCCACCAGGGCTGCGACGAGCGCCTCGCTCATCTCGGCCAGGCCGCTCGACGCACGAATCCGCTCGCTGGCGTCGATCAGATCGTTGGTCGCCAGCGTGGCGTCCCTGAAGAAGGTGCGATCGATCGTCCGGAGGAGCGGTTCGCGCCACATGAACGCGCAGCCCCCAACGAAAGACACCACGATGAAGGCCGATGAGCGCTTGCTGAAGACGTCTGCAATCGTCGAGGCGCGGTGAATATAGAGGTGCGCGACGACAAAGATCAGCGGCACGACGGTCATCGCCGTGACCGACCAACGCGCCAACAGGTGCTGTGTCGCGATCCGCGCGACGACGCGAACCGGCAGCAGTTTCTCGACGGCGACCGCATAGGCGACCGACACGGGGAGCAGGGCCAGGGCAGCGTTGAAGAACCACGGTCGCCAACCGGAGAGCATCCATGCTGAGAACGGCGCACCGATGTGGGGCAGGCTCGCGATGAGGACGGAAAGCGTCATGGGCCCGAGTCCGCAGGCGATTGAGGTCAGAAACCAGCGCACTCGTCGTCGGTCTTCACGGCTCCACGTGGCGTCACCGTTGAACGCGATGCCCAAGACGACCAGAATCGGAATGAAGATGATGACCCAGTAGGCTAGGTTGGGATCGTGCCGCGACAGGATCTGTCCGAAGATTGGCTGCAGCGCGTTCGCGAGAAACAGCGCGCCGCCGGCGATGAACGACAGCCTGGCGAGGACGCGAATGGCATGCCCGCCGGCGCCCGAGCGGGCGGCCGGGAAGCTCTGAACGAATCGGGCCACGCAATAGGCGAGGAATGCGTCCGGGTAGAGATGCGCGAGCGGAGCGAGAAGCGTGGCCACCTGGGTCAGTTGCTGAAAGTACGTTGCCGAGAATGCACTGGCGATCGTGAACAGGGCAACGCCGAGATGCTGAGTGCGGCGATCTCCGGCGTGGCCGAACAGCAGGGTCGCGCCAGTCAGGCTGAAGGCGAACAGCTGCAGCACCACGAATCCGGCATGCAACGAGGAGCCGGGAAGCGTTCTGGAGAAGCCATGTTCGGCGAGGATGATGAGTGCGCCGACGATCTTGATGGCGGCTAGGCCGACGAGCAGTCGGCTGCCGATCGGCAGTGTTACTTGGTGGTCGCGGTCGGTGTGGCTGCGCACGCGCCGGCTCTCTGCAGTTTGTCAAGCGCACGATTCACTATCATGCGAGCCGCATCGGCTGAGCGCCGCTCTGTCAGCGCGGCGATAGCCTCGTATCCCAAGCCCATATCGAATCTGGCGATCAGCGCCTCACGTTCGGATTCGGTCAAGGCGTCGAACGCCGCTTGATATGGGGCCCAGCGTTCGCACCGGATCGCGGCGTCGAGTGGCGACTCCTCTCGAGAGGGGCGATCGACTGCCAATGGTTCGTGCGGATGTCGCCGGCGCCACTTTGACCGGTCTCTGATTTGGTTCACGATCGTTTGCCGAATGTAGGCTTCGAGGTCTCCGGCCTCTTTTAGACGCAGACCTTCCATTCGTTGGAGCACGTTCACCGCGGCATCGTGCAACACATCCTCAGTCAGCGCACCTCCGCGCATCTCGTGTGGGAGCCGCGCCCGCGTCCAGCCTCGGAGCCGCGCGACGACGCGACCGAACGCCAGGCTCATCGCCCCGCGATCTCCCGCCTGCCCGCGCGCGAACAGGTCGCGTGTCTGACTCGAAGGTTGTGTCATGGTGCCCCGCCCTGACCGAAGGCATCTTAGCCCAGATCCGGTAGCCAACCGGCCGTCGATGTTCGGTTTTAGCGGTGCTGTCGTTCTATCTAACAACGCGATGGTTCCAAAGCCGTGTGGCAAGGGCCACCGCATGGAGGTCTGCGAGGAATCTGCAAAGTCGAGTCAGGATGTTCGCGTTTGTCATCATCTTGCTGTTCGGTCTCGTTCCCCAGAGGGCTCAAGCGTTCGACCCGCCACTGTGCCCGGACCAGGAGTGCGACTACTGTTCTGCCAACTGGTACGGCACCTGCTGGACGACATCGGGCTGTGGCGGATTTGGGTGCTACGGCGACTGGGAGTGCCAAGGCAATGGTGGGACGGTAGGTCTGTGCTACTGCCCGCCGTGCGCCTAGCGGGCACGCACCGTCGCAGCTGAAGAACATCGAGCGGGAAGCGAGGAATCTGATGGGTGGCGAGAACCAAGGCCAAGGGGCACGATGGAAGCGTGTCGTTGATGTGTCACTCACCGTGGCGATGCTGATCATGGCCGTGGTGATCGTGTGGCAGAACGCGATTCGTGCAGGGCAGCCTACCAAGTCGCTGGCTGCAGCTCCGCAAGCCACGGTTCCTAAGACGCCCATCGCCATCAAGTCGCCGCTGGTGATTGGATCACCGGCGGCGACCATAGGCGTCGTGGAGTTTGCTGACTTCGAGTGCGCGTTTTGCGCAAAGTTCGCGAACGAGGTCAAGCCACGGCTGATCAGGGAGTACGTTGACACTGGCAAGGTCTTCCTCGCCTTCCGCAACTATCCCCTGAAGTTTCATAAGAGGGCATTACCTGCCGCTCTTGCCGCTGGGTGTGCCGCCCGGCAAGGTAAGTATTGGGACATGTTCGACTACCTGTTCGGCGGTCCCGACCGGCTAGAAGATTCGGGTCTGGAACAAGCCGGGAGAGCCGTTGGACTTCGAATGCCCGAGTACACGGCCTGCAGATCCGATGCGGCCATGCTGCAAGAAGTGAACGCTGACAAGGCTCTGGGCGACGAGCTCGCATTGTCTGGGACTCCGACGTTCTTCTTCGGCAAGCGCACAGATGGCCAGGCGCTCTCTGCGTCCGCCGTGCTCGCCGGCGCAAGACCGTTCGATGAGTTCAAGGCGATTCTCGACAAAATGGTCGCAGGGTTACAGTAGATTTCACTGATGCGAGCTAGGCTAGTTCGAGGCACCCACAAGGGCTACTTCTGGTTTGCGGCGATGACGCTCGCCGTCAGCATCGGCGTCAATCTCGTCGTCTTCACAGTGGTTGCTGCTCTCTGGCTTCGGCCGCTGCCATTTCCAAATGCCGATCGCGTCGTGACGTTTCCACAACGTGCATGGAACCGGTTCGACTTCCCCGTATTCGGGAGCTTCCTGGAAGTCGCGGGACAGGTTGTGGGTGACGATCGCACGAGCATTCGGCCGCAGTTGCGGTTCGAGGCGATTGGCAAAGACGTCGAGACGCTGATCGTCACAGCCAACTATTTCAAGGTGCTCGGCCTGACGGTGCAGGGTCGCGACCTGACAGTGGACGACGAGAGCGCCGGCAGTGAGCCAGTTGCGGTTATCAGTCGCCGGCTCTGGGAGCGCGAGTTCGGCGGGCGTCGAGAGGTTATCGGCGAGGTGTTGCCGGCGCGCCCAGTGGCTGTTCGTGTCGTTGGTGTCGCTCCTGAAGGCTTCAGTGGAGCTCGTCGCGGGGAACAAACGGACGTCTGGATTACGAAGGCCGTGGCAGATCAGATGTTGCCCGGACAGGATGTGATGTCAGCGTCGATGTTGGCCCTGTGTCTCACCCCACCCGGGCAGTCGGCCGCCGCGATTGAACGTAAGATCCGTACTGACTTCGCGACCGACCGACTTGTGGCCCTTTATGGCGTCGTGCCCATTACCGACGTCTTCGGGGCCGCGGCCGCGCAGAGTGTGGTTGTGCGGGAAGGTAATGCGCTGAAGGTCGTTGGCGGACTGACATTGTTGGTATTGCTTGGAGGCTGTGCGACGCTCGCGGCGCTTACACTCGTGCACTCTGAGCGACGCCGTTCAGAAGTGGCCGTGCGCATCGCACTTGGGGCATCGCGGGCTCGTTTGCTTGCGCAGCGCTGTTCCGAACTGGGAGTGGTTGCGGCGGCTGGCGCCATTGGTGCTCTCGCTCTGGCGTGGTGGGGCTTGCGAGCCGTTCCCGCCCTGAGCCTGCCGGGTGGCGTAGACCTGTCGCGCCTCGATCTCTCGTTCGATTGGCGCGTGGTCGTCGTGGCACTCGGCTCTGCCGCTGCCGTGATGTTCATCGCGGCGGCTGTTCCCATTTGGCACTCAACCAGTGGCGTCAGGCTCGGCGACATGTTTGCCGGCCCTGCAGCGACGGCGTCCGTGGCGTCGCAGCGGCTCCGGCAGGCATTGCTGTCGATGCAGGTTGCCGCAACCATCGTCGTCATGATCGCCGCTGGTCTGTTCGTTCGGGCCGTCGCGAACGGATTCGGAAGCTTGCCGGGGTTTTCAGCAGACCGAACGTTGATTGCCCAGGTCCAGACAATGTCGCCCAGAAAGTACCCTGGGCCGGACTGGCAAGAGCTATATGCGGGGAAGACCCGCGACCTAGAAGCCGTGATTGCTCAAGTGCCTGGGGTTGAGAGCGTTGCCGAAGGGCGGTATCCCATCGGGCCTGACGCCAGCATCTTGCTCGCTCGTCCTGTTACGGTCGAGGCGGATGGGAAGCAACGCTCACTCCCTCTCGGTCGGGTTGAAGGCAGTCCGCGGGCACTGGAGACGCTGGGTGTTCAGATTCTCGCGGGCCGGGCGTTGACGCCAGCAGACGCCGCTGCGCGTCCACGCCCGGCCGTGATCACAGCGTCCCTGGCGCGGAAGCTCTGGGGGGACAAGAGCCCGCTCGGTGAGATCCTGTCGACGGAACTGCGTGATGGACGATTCGTGGTCGTGGGTATTGCTTCGAACTTCGTCTACGGTTCCCTGGGCAGTCCCGTCACGGACGTTGTTGTCACCGCACACAGCCTGTCATCGCCACTCGTGAGCGTGGTCGTGAATGTGGCGTCACCGGCAATCACGTCGAGTCAAGTGCAGCGAGCGATCGAAGCGGCGATGCCCGAGGCCCTCTGGATCCGTGTCTCGACCGGCCGCGAGGTCATTGCGAAGGATCTAGGGCAACAGCGCCTCGGTGCGTGGTTCTTCTCCGGCTTCGGCCTGTCCGCCCTCTTGTTGGGCATCGGCGGCGTCTTCGGGCTGGTCGCGTACCTTGGCGAGTCGCGCTACCGCGAGTTCGGCGTGCGTCTCGCCCTTGGAGCGACGCCAGAAGGGCTGATGCGCCTCAGTCTGGCCGTCGCCCTTCGACCCGTCGCGTTCGGCGTTGTCATTGGATGCCTAGTGGCTGCGCTGGTATCTCGAGTCTTCTCGTCGCTTCTGACGGGACTGAGTGCGGTCGATCCATTTACCTACGTGCTCGTCGCCGTCGTCATGGTGACATCTGCGACCGCGGCCGCGCTCGTGGCTGCCTGGAAGCTGCGGAAGATCGCGCCGACCGAGGCGCTGATGTTGAACTAAAGGGGTATGAAAGGACAATCAACGATGAAGAAGTGGCGCGTGGTAGCAAGCGTGATGGTGTTCCTGGCGGGAGCGGTGTCCCTCGGCGCGCAAGCGAAGCCGGATTTGTCGGGAACGTGGAAGCTGGTCGGGGATCAGATCGCGCCCGGTGGGGGGCGCGGCGGCAATGCGAAGGGCAGCTCTGGGATTACAACGATCAGCGGCGGCGCTGTGAACTGCGTGAAGGAATGCACCATCGTTCAGAACGCATCCACGCTGACGATCTCTCACGCGCCGAACGCTCAGGGAGTGAAGATCCCCGACATCGTCCTCAACCTCGATGGGCGCGAGAGCGCAATTCGCCAGTCTGCGGACTCCAAGGCGGAGTTCAAAGCCACAGCCAAGTGGGACGGCAACAAACTGGTCGTGACCCGTCTCATGGAGCCCCTCCTGATCACGCAGACCCTCACCCTCGAGGGTCGTCAACTGAAGATCAACAGCTCGATCAGCATCGATCCGGCGTCAGCGGTCACGCTCACATACGAGCGGAAGTAGGCGCGTAGTCCCGAAAGGCAAACGGGGCGGACCGTCTCCAGTCCGCCCCGCCCTTGATCTTGAAACTGCGGAGGCCTTTCTCCCGAGCCTCCGCATGGACGCGAATGGCAGTCGCTCACCACACGATCGATATCCAGGAGGTCCATTGACTGGAGTCCGACGTAAGGCCGCGCCTCGCGCCGCCCTTCGCGCGACGACGCGACCGAACGCCATGCCCATCGCCCCGCGATCTCCCGCCTGCCCGCGCGCGAACAGGGCTTGTGTCTGACTCGAAGGTTGTGTCATGGTGCCCCGCCCTGACCGAAGGCATCTTAGCCCAGATCCCGTCGCCGGCCGGTGGTCGATGTTCGGTTTTGGGGGCGGTGTCGTTCTATATACGGAATGGGATTGTCTCTTCGGCGGTGGCTGAGATGTCTGCGCGAGTTTCATCAGCGTGCTCATCAGATGACCGAGGTCTCTCGGTTACACGCGGTGGCGAGGGCCACACTTATGATCCGATCGAGTCGCTGGCAGGCCCTCATCGCCGTAATGGGAGTTACGGTGTTATGCCTGACTCCTAGAGCGAAAGCGGGCGGTACTGATCGGGATAGCCCGGCCGTCGATCCGCGTCAGAGTACGGCAGCATGCCGCACTGATTGCGCCGTGGGAAGGCAATTGCTGGTGACCTTGTCGGGAGTTAACACCACCAAACTTGGCGCCATGGTGGTTCGCGATCGCCAAGGTCGATACGCCGCGGTAACTGGAGACTTTCGCCAGATCATGGTTTTCGACGCGACAGGAAAACCCCTGGATGCGCCTCGTCCATCCTTTGGGCGAATCGTCAGTCTCTTCGTGGACTCGGCAGGGGTGGTGCGGACATATGACATTACTGCCGGCTCGTTGCTGACGTTCGACGACAACTACAAGTCCACGGCGCAAACGGAATTGCCTCATCGTCCGGCTCTGCTGCTCAGTGGCGATAGATCTTTGGTGGCGAGCCAAATTGCGACGCCGGCCCTGGTAGGTAAACCCCTGCACGTCATGTCCAAAGACGGCAAGATCGAGCGGTCATTTGGCGGCGACGGCGGAGTTTATCGTGATTCGGAAACCCTGAAGAACGCCCGCGCCGTTTGTCTCAATCCTGACGGGACTGTGTGGAGCATTGCATCGGGAGGCCGGTTGCTCGAACGTTGGGACACCGCGACAGGCCGACGCCTCGCCCAGGTCGCCGTGAAGTCGACGTGGTTTCATGAATCTCATGCCCCAGCAGAGCCCAACCAAGTAGCGAACCCCATCATCCTGACCATTTGGGCAGAAAAGGATCTGGTTTGGATTTTGTACCGGGTGCCGGATCCGCATTGGGTTCCGCGTTCGATGAATCCGGCGGATTTTGCGCCTACCGGCGAGGTCGCCAATCGTCGTTCTGACTGGATCTTAGAAGCCGTGCGAATCGACACCGGAAGCGTGGTCGCCATGAAAACGTTCGACAACATCCTTTTGCGGCGCGACGGCTCGATTGCTATCGCGAGCGATACCACTCCTGCCAATGGAGCCGCAGGGGTGGAGTTGTGGGCTCCAATCCTGGTCAAGAAATAGTCGCCACATAAGAAACACGTAAGAAGAAGGAGAAGGAACATGACGGTCAAAGTGTCGGCACGGATGGCCCATTGGGGAATTCGGTTTGTCTCCTTGGGCTTTGCTGTGGGATTTGTTTGGTTGTCTCAGCCTGCAGTTCAAGCCAGGTGCGGTATGTATTGCGTCGCGGCCGAGAATGGGTGTGCGGCCGACGAGCACTACGCGTATGACAGCGCCTTCGGCACTCGCGCAGGCGATCCGCACGGCTGCCTGCAGCTCAAGTGCGATGTGGACCATCCCCAGTGTGGCGCCCCACTTCCGGCCGCGGATCTGGACTCGCTAGAAAACGCAGCGACCGCGGGCGATCGCGCACGTGTGCAGTCGATTCTGGACGAGCACACCACGCTCACCGTCAACAGCGAGCGGTCAGCCGTGCAGCAGCTGGATTGCGCTGGCAATGTGGTGGCGCATATCCCGATGCCCTCCGCATTGATTGCTGACCTGTCCGCATCGCATCAGCGCTGACACGCCAGACGAGGACTGATTCGGAGGGAGCGGGCTCCGCGTCCGCTCCCACCGGGTAGAATCCCCCCAATGGTCCGCACGCTCATTGCCGAAAACGTTCTCGCCGCCGTTCGCGCGCTGTGGAGGCGGCCTGCGGCAAGCTACTGGTCGCTTTTCGGGCTGGTAGGCGCGATCGCCACTTCAACAGCGATTGTGACCGTGGCTAGTGTTGTCCTGCGGCGGCCTCTCCCTTTTCCAGACGCCGAAAAACTCGTTTACATCAATTCCCTTGCCCGTGACGCGTCTACGATTCGAGCGCATCCGGCTGGCGTGTCTTGGGGGAGTTGGCAAGCATTGCGAAAGCATCCAGCATTCCAGGACATCGGGGCATGGACCCGGGAAACGATCGTGCTCAATCGCCCGAGTCTGGCCACGATCGAGACTTGGAAGGTTTCGGCATCCTTACTGCCAATACTAGGCGTCAAGCCAACGATCGGCCGATTGTTCACTGTCGAGGAAGACACCGCTGCTCCGGACGGTGCCGCCTTGATTTCGTGGGACTGCTGGCAGACAAGATTCGGCGGCCGCGACGATGTTCTAGGGCAGACCTTAGACCTTACTTACACCTACACCGATCACCATATTCGAACAATCGTGGGCGTCCTGCCGCGCGTGTTGGTTCTGCAAGGGCGCATTCCCGAGGCGATTCTGCCGTTGGGCGTGCCGCAATGGTCCAGCTCGAACCAAGCCACGCTGCGGCTGATTGGGCGTCTCGCGTCGCCGAACTCTCTTGACGCTGCCCAGTCAGGCGCTTCAGAGCTTGTGCCCCTGCTGACGAAAGGGAAAGGCCCGTTAAGAGCGCAGGTCGTGAGAGTGGCCGACGAGGTCTTCGGTGAGGCTGCCGAGACCCAACTCCTCGGGTTGGCGGCTCTCATCGTGCTCATTGTCGCCGGCGGCAGCGCGGCAGCGATTACTACGTCCGACATCGTCGAGCGCCGTGGTGAGCTGGCCGTCCGGCTCGCGATTGGAGCCACGCCCAGTCGAGTCATGCTCGAATCGGTAACCCGCCAGGCGGTCCTGACCCTCGCGGCGGCTGGCATTGCAGGCCCCGTCGCTTTCTGGCTTGTCAGATATGCCGCGGCGACGTTGATTCCTTCGCTGACTTCGCTCGGCGTCGGTATCGGTGACTGGAAGACGTTTCCTCTGTCGCTTCTCATCACGACCGGCGCCATTATGATTGCCACCGCGCTGCCGTCGTTTGTTATGGCCCGTTGGCTTCTGGTCGGCCCGCCCTCCTCGAGTTTATCGCGCGCAACCTCCCGGCTTGCCGGCAGTCACCGCCTGCTGCTTGGAGCGCAGCTTGCGGCATGCCTGACCTTGGTAGTATGCGCCTGCCTTCTCGAGCAAACTGTGTGGCGACTGACATCGCAACCGCTTGGGTTCGATCCACGGGATCTGATGGTCGTCCGATTCATGCCGACGGCGCTGCCCACGGATGAAGCCGGCAATCGTGTGCGTATCTTCAAGACGGCGGCCTACGCCGACGCGTTGGTGGGATCCGTGCGCCGGCTGCCGGGCGTCACGACCGCCGCCGCGGTTCGTGACGCTCCGTTCGCCAGTAACGTTCGCACTGCCGAATTTCTTCTGCCTGGTGACGCCGTCTCGACTCGTGTACAGGTGCAAGGCGTTTCGAACGAGTACTTTGAAACGATGCGCCTTCGACTCATTACTGGCCGCATTTTCGAGCGCACCGATAGCGCGTGGCTCCCAGGGTCTGGGACAGTCAATGTGATCGTGTCGGAATCACTGGCGCGCCAAATGAATGGGCAGGCCCTTGGCGCCAAGCTCTTTTACGGTCCACAACCGCACCTGGTGGTCGGAATCGTTGGGGACGTCTCACAAGAAGACTACCGCGACCATGAACTGCCCGCTATCTACATAGCGCCGAACACATACGACACATTCGAAAGTCTGATCCTTCGGTTCTCTCCCGGCACGACGGTCTCGGTTCCCGCGATTCGGCGAGCGGTTCAAGACTTCGACCCCTCGATCGTCGTTACCGCGGTGCATCCGGTCACCTCGCTGTTGGAGCGCTCAGTCGCCGCGGAAGCGCTCCGTGCCCGCAGTGCGGAGCTGTTCGGTTCAGCGGCCGTGTTCCTAGCGGTGGCGGGGCTATACGCGACCGGTCGGCGAGCTGCGGAGCAACGACGCAAGGAGTGCGCCCTTCGCGTGGCGCTCGGCGCAAGAACGACTCACATTGCTCGACTGTTGGGCCGTGATGCACTCGCTTCCGCGATCGTTGGCCTCATCATCGGAATTCCACTCTCCTTGACGGGCGGGTACGGAATTCGTCATCTCTTGTTCGGTGTCTCCGCGACTCAGCCTCTTGCCTTGGTCATCGGCGTTGGATGCCTGTTCGGCGCGGTGGCGATCGCGATGGCGTGGCCCATTTGGCAAATGGCGCAGATCGACCCGGCTAGAGTGCTTAAGGAGCAGTAGCGCCACCGGCAATATGTCGATGAGGAAGTGACCAGATGGCC
>CAYHEX010000028.1:14730-22418 GCA_964355365.1 uncultured Solibacteraceae bacterium
CCGCCCCAAAACCGGTGAGTTCAGGCACCTTAGCTGGTCCGCGAGTGTTTCAACCGCCGACCATACAATCTTCGCGGTCGCGATTGATATCACCGATCTCAAACGTGCGGAGCAGCGCATGCGGCGATTGAACCGCACCTCCGAGTTGCTCAGCGACATCAACAAGTTGATCGTGCGCGAAAGAGAGCCCGCGGCGCTGCTGGCGGCTTCCTGTCGCATTGCCGTGGACACGGGCAAGTTCTGCATGGCCTGGGTCGGCATGTTGAACGCCGAAACCCAGCAGCTGACCCCGGTGGCGTCCGCCGGCGACGTTGAGGATTACACCAGCCAGGTGAACATCGATTTACTCGACTGGTCGCACCTCAACGGGCCGTCGGCCCGCTGCCTTCGCTCCGGCGAACACGCCATCTGCAGCGACATTGAACACGACCCTGACTATGTGCCGTGGCGCAACGAGGCGCTGCGGCGCGGGTATCGCGCGTCCGGGGGCTTTCCGCTCAAGGTGGACGGCAAGACCGTCGGGGTCTTCAATCTGTATGCGGATACGCCGGATTTTTTCGACCCGGACGAACTGCGTTTGCTTGATGAACTGGCTGCGGATATTTCGTTTGCGCTGGAGGTGGCTCAGCGTGAAGCGGAACGCCGGCGGATCGAAGAATCCCATGCCCGCCTGGCGCTGGCCGTCGAGCAGGCCGCCGAAACCATCGTGATCACCGACACCGACGGCACGATTGTCTACGCCAACCCGGCGTTTGAGAGAACCACGGGCTACACCCGCAAGGAAGCACTTGGCCAGAATCCCAGGCTCCTCAAGAGCGGTAGGCAGGACGCCGCGTTCTATCGCCAGATGTGGGATGTGCTCCAGCGCGGCGACGTCTGGCGCGGCCGATTCACCAACAAACGCAAGGACGGCACGCTGTACGAGGAGGAGGCCACCATTTCTCCCGTGCGGGACGCCGCTGGCGCCATCATCAACTATGTGGCCGTGAAGGACGACGTGACGCGGGAAACACAGCTCGAGGCTCAATTCCGCCAGTCCCAAAAACTGGAGGGCATTGGCCAGCTGGCCGGCGGCGTGGCGCATGATTTCAACAACATTCTCGCGGTGATCATGATGCAGGCCGAACTGACCGGCACGATCGAGACGCTGCCCGAGGAGGTGCGGGAAAGCCTGGCGGAAATACTCGCCGCCGCCAAACGCGCGGCCAGTCTCACGCGGCAATTGCTGCTGTTCAGCCGGAAGGAGGTCATGCAGCCGCGCCTGCTGGATGTGAGCGAGGTTGTGACGAGCCTCGCCAAAATGCTCCAACGCACCATCCGGGAAGATGTGAGTCTGGAACTGCACCTGTGTTCCAAGCCACTCATGACGTATGCCGATGCGGGCATGTTGGATCAAGTGTTGATGAATCTGGCGGTCAACGCCCGCGACGCGATGCCCAACGGTGGCCGGCTTGTCATCGAAACCGCCGAGAAGATCATCGGTGCCGAGCAGGTGGCGCTGGACCCGGAGGCTTCACCGGGACGTTTCGTTTGGTTAGGCGTCAGCGACACTGGTGGCGGCATTGCGCCGGAAGTCCAAGCCCGCATCTTCGAGCCGTTCTTTACCACCAAGGAAGCCGGCGTCGGCACGGGCCTGGGATTGGCCACGGTCTTCGGCATCGTTAAGCAGCACAAGGGCTGGCTCAAGGTTGACAGCGAAGTCGGGAAGGGCACGACCTTCCAGGTCTTTCTTCCCGTCAGCGCTGTGCCAGCGGATGCGGCAGTGGAGAGAGAGAAGGCACGACGCAAGCCGCGCGGCGGCTCGGAAACCATTCTGCTGGCCGAAGATGACGCCGCCGTGCGAAAGTCGACGCGCATGACGCTGGAACGAAATGGCTACCATGTTTTGGAAGCCGCCGACGGCGTGACGGCCCAGCAGGTGTGGACCGAACATCACGGCCGGATTGCCTTGCTGTTAACCGACGTCATCATGCCGGGAGGCGTGGATGGCTGGGGGCTAGCCGCGCTGCTGCAAAAGCAAGATCCTCAACTCAGAGTCATCATTACGAGCGGCTACAGCGCGGACATCGCCGGTCGCGCATTGGAGCTTCCAGCCGGGCAGAAGTTCATCCAAAAACCCTGCCCAGCAGAACAGCTTCTCGAAGCGGTGCGAGATTGTCTGGACGATTAGAAACCAAGACACAGGGCGGCCTCAAGTTTCGCCAGCGTCCTCGTCAGGTTCGGCCGTAGGGGGCTGGGCGGCTCTTGATCACTCACAGTCGTGTACCTGTTTTGTACTTGGACGCAGGCATTTTGGTGTTTCTGGGGTTTTGATGACTTCGATTTCCCAGGAAATTCGCAAAACAGGCCTGTTTTGAAACGGCCGTCAAGTTCGACTCCCGCCGCCTCCACCATACTTTGTCCGGGGACTTCGTCCCCGGACCCCTGACTCGCTCACTCGCTCGGCTCGCCTCCAGGGGGGCTGCTCTTCTGCTTGCCGGACGCGCCGCTACTCCCGGCGCGGTGACCTCTAGACGCCGCCGATTTCGGTCACGGGCGGCTGGGCTCAACCAACGTCTCGATCCTCGGCCGGGCGCCATTTGTGGACTCCCGGATCTTGAGTTCGGGCTGCAGTACGATCCGGATCGGCTCGCGCGACTCGATCTGGTTCTTGATGCGCTGAATCAACAGGGCCGTGCCCTGATAACCCACTTGATAGGCCGGCTGCGACACCACCGTGAGTCGCGGCCGGAACACGTCGGCCCCGGGGACATCGTCGAACACGGCGAGGGCAATGTCTTCCGGGCAACGGAGCCCAAGTTCGTGAACGGCCTGCAGGGCTCCCATGCCCATCGTCCCATTGGTCACGAACAGGGCGGTCGGGACCGGGGGATTGAGGCAGAGGTCCTTGGCCAGAGCGTGTCCGCTTTCCGCGCGGAAATTGCCTTCGCGAATCAGCGCGCTGTTGAACGGGATGCCCGATTCCGAAAGGGCCAGACGATAGCCGGCCACCCGATCCCGGGCCGTCTGCAGCGTTGGAGAACCGGAAATGACGCCGATGGCGCGGTGGCCCATCGCGATGAGATGGCGCACACACATGGCCGCCCCCCTGATGTTGTCCACCAGAACCGCGTCCACCGGTAGATCGGCGGGCATGCGATCCAGGCAGACCAGCGGGACTCCGCTCTCCACGATGCTCCGCAGGTGGGCCGGCGGATCAGAACTGGGCGCCACCACCGCCATCACCCCGTCCACACGGCGCTCCCGCATCATGCCGAAGATGATCCGCTCACGCTCGACTTGATCGTCCGTGTTGAAGGTGTTGAGCAGATAGCCTTGCTCGAGCGCGGCCTCTTCAGCGCCTCGAATCAGCAAGGGGAAGAAGGGATTCGTGATGTCGGAAATGACCATGCCAAGCGTGTGGCTCTGCGACGACTTCAAACTGCGCGCCGCGTGGTTGGGGTGAAAGCCGAGATCCCGGATCGCCGCCTCAACGCGCTCCCGACGAGGCCCTCTTACCGTCGCGGACCCGCGGATCACGTTCGAGACGGTCCCCATCGAGACCCCCGCTCGCTTTGCAACATCCTTAATAGTGGCCATCGTCGGAAAAACCCTAAGACGTTAGAAGGAGACTCGTCCGTTTACAGCGCTTCGCAACCCCGATGATTATGGACCGTTCCACTATTGAATGTCATCACAATGAAACAATTCAGTTGCATGGCAACTTGACGTCACCGATTGCCGCCGTTAGACGATACTAATTTGCCATGGTGAATCGTTGCAAATAGGTGAGTTCCCAGATTCTTCTTGACAACGCATCTCCTCTCAACAAGTATCCTCAAATTGGAACGATTCATAAATTCGGCTCCTACAAATATTGGGGATCAGAACATGAGCAATACACGGCAGGCGATTTTGGCGACGATGGCGGTCTTCCTGATGTTCGGAGTCGTGCCCCGCATGGCCTCGGCCCAGTCGTCGCAGTCCTCCAGCATGGTAGGCAGAGTGACCGACGAGTCTGGCAGTGTGGTGCCCGGCGTGACGGTCACGCTCAAGAGTCCCCAATTGCAGGTGCCGCAACTGACGGCGATGACCACCCTCGAGGGCGTCTACCGGATCCTTGACCTTCCGCCCGGCACCTACGCGGTGCAGTTCGAGCTCCAGGGGTTCCGGACGGCGGTCTACACCGACATCCACCTGACCCTCGGGTTGGCCGGCCGCGTCGACGGCGTCCTCAAGGTCGGTGCGCTGTCCGAGACCGTTCAGGTTCGGGGCGGGAGCCCGGTCGTGGACCCGGTCAATACGACCGGCAACACGACGCTCGCGCAGGTTCAGCTGCGATCGATCCCCATGGGCGGCACGATGCAGGAGATGTTGCCGCTAGCCGCCGGCGTTACTCTGCAGGGCAAGCCGGACGTCGGTGATAGCAACCTGGCCAGCCGCACGGGCATCATTACCTACGGCGTGCTGCTTCAGCCGACGCTCGACGTCGAGGGCATCAATACGGTCACCGATCACCAGCAGAACACGGCCGTGTACTTCAACTCCTTCTCGCTCAACGAAGTGCAGTTCAAGACCAGCGGCAACAATGCCGACATCGGCTTCCCCGGCGTGGCGCAGGTGGCGCTCCTGAAGTCCGGCAGCAACCTGTTCCATGGCGGCGTGCGTGGCGCGTATACCCCCTCCTCATGGCAGAGCAACAACGTCACGCCCGCGCTTGCCGCGCAGGGCCTGACCACGACGAACCCGATTGCCGATCCGGGCTACTACGAGTACATCTTCGATCTCGGTGGCCGGATCATCAAAGACAAGCTCTGGTTCTATGCGTCGTACAGCAACCAGGCGGTGGATCAGGGACAAGTGGGACTCGTGGCGGCGCCCAACGCGGATGGGTGCTGGTTCGTGACCTGCGGTGGCACGACGCCCGCGATCTTCCACACCGACCTGCCCGGCTATGCCGCGAAGCTGTCGTACCAGGCCACCAAGAGCATCAAGCTGATCGCGAGCGACATCTACACCGTGAAACACCTGTCGCAGAACGGCGGCAGCACATTGATTCCGCTGCCCTCGACGCGCTACCAGACCCAGCCGTCGCGTGTCTCGAAGGCGGAAATGCAGGCGGCGACGGGCAAGTTTCTGTTCGACGCGATCTTCGGCTATGGCGGCTACCATGTGACCTACATTACCCAGCCCGCCTCGAACCTCATCGGGTTTCCTCAGGGAACCGATGTCGCCGGCAACCCGACCAGCCGCGAGGTGAGCAACAGCTTGCGCTACGGGCCCAGCATCAACCCCGAGGATCGCCCGCAGAACCGCTGGGAGGGCAAGGCCTCACTCACGTACGTGCCCGAATCTAATCATTTTGGCGGCAGCCATCTGCTGAAGTTCGGAACGACGCTCGATTGGGAGGACGCCGGCACGAAGATCCTGAAAGACCGGGCCGCTGGCGACTACGAGTTGCAGTTCAACAAGGGCGTTCCGAGCCAGATCGTCATCTACAACTACCCGTTCGCCACGTCGACGAACAACCTGCGCAGCCAGGCTCTCTACTTGACCGACACGTTTCGGGTGAAGCGCGTCTCCGTCAACGCGGGCATCCGCTGGGAGCGCTTCCACAGCTTCTACCCGGAGCAGACGAAGGAAGCCGGACAGTTCTCGGCGATCTTCCCTGCGAAGACCTATCCGCGGCAGGACGTGCTCACGTGGACCGACACCGTGCCGCGCATCGGTGCGGCGTGGGACGTGACCGGCGACGGCAAGACCGTCGTCAAGGGATCGTGGGGCATCTTCGGCGACACGATGGGCGATCTCTACGCGAACAACTTCAACCCGAACGCCGCGGCCACCCAGACCTACGCATGGACCGGTCCGTGTGTCGTGGGGACCTACAAGAACAACACGTACAGCAACTCGAGCTGCGACGTTGATCCGGCATTTCTGGCGGTGCTGCCGACGCGCACGCCGCTCAGCGCCACCGGCGGCATCAACTCGCAGATCAATCCGGATCTGAAGCAGAACAAGACCTATGAGGCCACGGTCCGCGTCGAGCGCGAGCTAATCCCGAACGTCGCGCTGAGCGCCGGTTGGGTGTATCACCGCGTCACGAACAACTACGGCAACATCCAGCTTCTGCGTCCGTACGACGTGTGGGTCCCGGCGACGCCGGCCACGCCGTTCCTCGATCAGAACGGCCAGTCCGTGACGATCTACACCTACCCGGCGTCGCTCGTGGGCACCGCTTTCAACGTGCTCAAAGCGCAGAATGCGGCGGCCGATCACTCCGACACCTATCACAGCTACGAACTCGCAGCCACAAAGCGATACTCGAGCCGGTGGACCGGCACGGCGTCATTCTGGGCCACGAAGAGCCATCAGTGGTTGCTCACCAGCGCCACGACCAGCACATCGGTCCCCCAGACCCCCAACGAAGCGCGCTTCCCGACCAACGACACCTGGGCCTGGGAAGTTCGCACGAACGCGACATACAGTCTCCCGTTCGGCATTGATGTCACCGGGTCGTACCGTGCCCAGTCGGGCGTGTATGGACAGCGGACGCAGACCTTTACCGGCTCGGCACTGCGCCAGGGCTCGACCAACCTGCGCATGGGTCCGTACGGTGAGTTGCAGTCGCCGGCCGTCAAGATCGCCAACCTGCGCGTCAACAAGAAGTTCAGCGTGGGCAACGGGAGGCGGCTGTTGCTCGACTTCCAGGTCTTCAACCTCTTGAACTCCGCCGGCATCACGTCGGTGAACTACCAGACGGGCTCACAGTTCGGTCAAGTCACGGGCGTCACGTCGGCGCGTGTCTACCGCATCGGCGGGGCGATCACCTTCTAGGTGATCGTTTCAGTCCGAGGCGATTTCGTTCAGGAGCCACCATCATGCTGATTGTCCAGTCCTACGCCGTCGCCGTCGCCCTGTGCGTCGTCACCATGCTGTGTTGGGGCTCCTGGGCCAACACCCAAAAGCTCGCGAGTAAGGAGTGGCGGTTCCAGCTGTTCTACTGGGACTACGCGATCGGCGTGCTGCTCTTCGCGCTGGCGTTGGCCTTCACGGCCGGCAGCATGGGAACCGCAGGCCGGGGATTCCTCGCCGATCTCGCGCAGGCCGATCGCGGTCCGCTGCAATCGGCTTTTCTCGGCGGCGTGATCTTCAACCTGTCGAACATCCTCCTCGTGGCGGCGATCGACATCGCGGGCATGGCCGTGGCGTTCCCAATCGGTGTTGGACTGGCGCTCGCCGTGGGCGTCGTCACCAACTACATCGCCGCGCCGGTGGGCGACCCGACGCTTCTGTTCCTGGGCGTCGGAGGTGTTGTCGCCGCGATTCTCCTGTCGGCGGCGGCGTACCGCCGGCTGCCGTCGCAGGGCGCGAAGACCACGGGCAAGGGGCTCGCGTTGTCGGTGGTGGCCGGCTTGCTCATGGGCTACTTCTACCGGTTCGTCGCCGCGTCCATGTCCACGGACTTCGTGATCCTCGAGGCGGGCAAGTTGTCGCCCTACACGGCGATCGTGATCTTCTCCGCGGGTCTGCTCGCATCGACATTCATCTGGAACACGATCGTCATGGCTCGCCCGTTCGTGGGTGAACCTGTTCCGCTCGGCGACTACTTCAGCAAGGGATCGGCACGGACACATCTGGTGGGTATTCTCGGCGGTCTGATCTGGAATCTCGGAATGTCGCTCTCGATCATCGCCTCGGGCGCTGCG